>NZ_JAOQJW010000022.1:0-69045 GCF_025567265.1 Dorea amylophila
CCCTTGCCTTCGGCTATATCCTTCCCACTACCGGGCGGATTCGGGACTTTAACCCTTTAGAAACGTGCGCCGCTAGGCGCACATCATCTAAAAAGAGACGTACATGAAATTATATCATATACATCTCTTTTCGCTGCAAATCAGTATAATACCGTAAACATTCTCCTTACTCTACATCCTTCAATGCTTCGTAATCTTCCTCACCGGTACGAACTTTCACAACTTTCTGTACATTGTAAACAAAGATCTTTCCATCTCCGACGTGACCGGTGTAAAGTGTTCTCTTCACAGTGTCAATCACTTTCTCTACTGAAATGCTTCCGACGATAACTTCTACCTTAACCTTTGGAAGTACCGTTATATCCATCTCAACTCCACGGTATTTCTCACCTGCACCTTTCTGAACTCCACATCCCATAACCTGGGTGACGGTCATACCTGTTACACCAAGATCATTAAGGGCTGTCTTCAGTTTCTCATATCTTGAAAGTTTTGCAATGATGACTACTTTATGTATACCTGTTGACGGATCTACAGGTGTGGTTACTTTGACAGATGCTGCTCGCTGTACATCTGACGCTTCATCATAATCATTTTCACCAAGCTCTGTATTTTCATTGACACTCATACTTCCTTCTGTGATATCCATCAAGCTGAATCCTGCATATGCAGATGCAAGACCATGCTCTTTTGAATCCAGACCAACAATTTCTTCTTCTTCTGATACCCTCAGTCCAACGGTTTTATCAATTATTTTGAATACAATTGTCATAGTCACAATTGTCCATGCCATAACACTTACAACACCAAGAAGCTGTAATCCAAGCTGATGGAACCCTCCACCGTAGAACAGACCTTTGAGTGTACATTCCGGTGCTGTCTTTGTTGCAAAAAGACCAACTGCGATTGTTCCCCAGATACCGTTTAAACAGTGAACTGCAACTGCACCGACAGGATCGTCCACATGAGCTACATTATCACAGAACCATACTCCAAATACTACCAGCAGTCCTGCTACAACACCGATAATAACGGATCCTGCTGCATCTACGACATCACAAGGTGCTGTAATTGCTACCAGACCTGCAAGCGAAGCATTCAGACACATAGAAACGTCTGGTTTTCCATACTTGACCCATGTAAAGATCATACATACAACCGTTGCTACTGCAGGTGCGATCGTTGTTGCCATAAAAATTGAAGCAAGCTGTGATCCGGTTGTTGCTGCCGCACCATTGAATCCATACCATCCAAACCAGAGAATGAAGCATCCAAGTGCACCGATTACAATATTATGTCCAGGAAATGCATGTACTTTTGTGACTTTTCCTTCTTTATTTCTTGTGAATTTACCAATTCTGGCACCTTCCATTGCAGCTCCGATAAAAGCAGTTGTACCGCCTACCATATGAATCGCACATGATCCGGCAAAATCATGGAAGCCTAGACTTGCAAGCCATCCGCCTCCCCAGATCCAGTGTGCTTCGATTGGATATACAATAGCTGAAATAACAGCTGAATAAATACAATAAGATAAGAATTTTGTTCGTTCTGCCATTGCTCCGGATACGATTGTTGCCGTTGTTGCACAGAACACTAAGTTAAATACAAAATTAGACCAGTCAAAATTTGCATAATCTGTAAAAATTCCAAGTGTCGGAGTTCCGATAAATCCACCAAATGCATCTTCACCAAGTAAAATTCCAAATCCAAGCGGGATAAATACACAAGTTCCGATACAGAAATCCATCAGATTCTTCATAATAATATTTCCTGCATTCTTCGCTCTGGTAAATCCTGTCTCTACCATCGCAAATCCTGCCTGCATGAAAAACACCAATGCTGCACCGATCAGAAACCAGATTCCAAATACCTGCGTGCCTACAGCATCCTGTATGGCTGATAATACTTCTTTCGTCATAATAGTTCCTCCTTCATCTTGTCAAAAAGAAAAAGCGCCTCGAAATATTATTTTCGAAGCGCCCTTGCTTTATGTCCCGTAGTTTAACGCTCAGAACTTTCTTTGTCAAGAAATTTTCTGATATTTTTCTGTTGTTATATATAATTTCGTTCAATTATCACAACCAGATTTTATTTTTCTCATATTTTTTCCACAATTTCACAGTCCAAGGATTTCTCCAAGCACTTCAATGATAATCTCATTGGTACAGGACTTTACAAATCCCATCATATGTAAGGAAATCTCATCCTGTTTCTGGCTCTCTGTCAGTTCCGGATTGCTGTTTGTCTCATTAATGAGCTGTACCAGATGCGGAGTCAGCTCCTCATAAGTCTCCATTGTAGTCTGTGTGACCAGATCTCTTAATTCTTCTTTCTTTGTCGGTACCATTTTGTCCTCTCCTGTCTGTATTCTATCTGAGTTTCATCTTGAAATCGCGTTCTGCTTCACGCTTCTGGTCTTTCTTTGCGATATCCTGACGTTTATCATATAATTTCTTACCTTTTGCCAGACCGATCTCTACTTTTACAAGACTTCCTTTAAAATAGACTTTCAAAGGCACGATCGCCATTCCTTTTTCTTTTGTCTTACCGATCAGTTTGTTGATCTCTGATTTATGAAGAAGTAATTTTCTGACTCTGAGCGGATCTTTATTGAAGATATTTCCTTTTTCATAAGGGCTGATATGCATACCATATATGAATACCTCTCCGTTCTCAATACGGATGAAGGATTCTTTTATGCTGCATTTTCCCATACGGAGTGATTTCACTTCTGTCCCGTGCAGAGCAATTCCTGTTTCGATCTTATCCAAAATAAAATAATCATGATATGCCTTTTTATTGTTTGCAATCATCTTGTCATTACTCTTCGCCATCTCCGGCACCTCCCTGATTTACAATCTTAAAATCAATCGTACGCATCAGACGGTCTGCATCCAGCACCCGGACTCTTAGTCCTTCGCCTAGTTTATACACTTTCCGTGTATGCATCCCTATCATCTCATAGCGTTCTTCATTATATTCATAATGATCATCCGTCATATTCGTTACATGAACCAGACCTTCTATCGTATTCGGAAGTTCCACATACATGCCCCATTTTGTTATTCCTGATATCACACCTTCAAATTCTTCTCCTATATGCGCCTGCATATATTCTACTTTCTTTAATTTGACTGTCTCACGTTCTGCTTCATCTGCACGACGCTCCATCTCACTGGAACGCTTTGCCACTTCCGGAAGGATAGACCGGTAATGTTCCATCTTATCCGCATTCATTCTTCCCCGCAGATTATCTTTGATAATCCGGTGAATCTGAAGATCCGGATATCTACGGATCGGAGAAGTAAAATGTGTATAATAATTAGCTGCCAGTCCAAAATGTCCATCATTCTCCACCGTATATTTTGCCTGCTTCATGGAACGTAATGCCAGTCGGCTGATCATTGCCTCTTCCGGAGTATCTTCTACTTTTGCAAGCAACTTTTGAATTTCTTTTGGTCTGATTTCATTTACTCCTATGTGCATAGAATATCCAAAATTATTGATAAATGTTGCCAGCGTACGGATCTTTTCTTCATCCGGTGTTTCATGGGACCGGTATAAAAATGGAAGTTCCTGCCAGTAACCGTCTTCTGCCACCGTCTCATTTGCCAAAAGCATAAAATCTTCAATGATCTTCGTCGCAACATTTCTGTCATATGGTCTGATATCGACCGGCTTTCCGTTCTCATCCAGAATCATCTTGGTCTCCGGAAAATCAAAATCAATCGAGCCTCGTTTCTTTCTTCTGGCTCTTAAAATACCGGAAAGCTCCTGCATCCGTTCAAACATCGGAACCAGTTCCCTGTATTCTTCTGTTTCAGCTTCATCATGATCAGTCAGGATCTTTTTCACACTGGTGTAAGACATCCTGCGGTTCACATGGATTACCGTCTCGGCAATCTCGTGGGCAACCACTTCTCCTGACGGATCTACCGTCATAATGCAGCTCAATGCCAACCGGTCCTCACCTGCATTTAATGAACACATTCCGTTCGAAAGCGTATGTGGAAGCATCGGGATTACACGGTCTACGAGATAAACACTGGTTCCTCTTTCTAAAGCTTCTCTGTCAAGCGCACTATTCTCCTGCACATAATTTGTTACATCTGCAATATGCACACCCAGAATATAATTTTCACCGTCTTTTACCAGTGACACGGCATCATCCAGATCCTTTGCATCTTCCCCATCGATCGTGACCATTTGCCAGTCGCGCAAGTCTTTTCTTCCATTCATATCCGCTTCACTGACCGGCTTTGCTACGCGTTCTGCCTGTCTTAACACTTTATCCGGAAATTCTACCGGAAGATCATACCCCTTTACGATTGACATAATATCCGTCCCAGGGTCATTCAGATGTCCGATGATCTCCACGATCTTTCCTTCCGGTTTTTTCCCATTTTCTCCATAAGAAGTCAGTTCCACTACAACTTTATGTCCGTCCACTGCTCCTCTTGATTTTTCAACCGGTACAAATATATCCTGATCCAGTCTCTGATTATCCGGAATTACAAATCCAAACTTTTTGCCCGGCTTCATACGATACAGTCCGACCACTTTCGAAAGTCCACGCTCCAGGATCTTCACAATCTTTCCTTCACGGCTTCTTCCCTCCGGCTCTTTTGTCAGCACAATCTCGACATGGTCTCCGTCGAACGCCCCACAGATATCATCTTCTCCGATAAATACATCTGCCGAACCATCTTCATCCAGTACAACAAAACCGAATCCCTTAAGGCTTGCACGAAACACGCCGGTCAGACGCTTTGCATGTCCTTTACAGTACTTTCCTCTCTTGGAAAGATAAATCTTTCCTTCCTGTTCCAGTGATTCCAGTATCTGGCGCAGCTCATCCCTGTCTTCTTTTGCCACACGCAGAAGCATGGCCAGTTCCTTAAATTTCATCGGTGTATATAAATCGTCGCAGATCAGGTCATAGACGACTTTTTTTCTCTTATCAAATTTCTTACTCATATTCATATACTCTCCTGCATCGTCGAAAAAGGGACACCCCATACAGGAGTGTCCCTTTCATCTTCTAAAAATATGCTCTATCCTATGCAAATACTTTTAAATTCAACACTGCTGCCAGTACAATAAACAAAATCGCAAGGAATTTTGTAGACTTCACCAGTGCACCTTCCATAGAACGTCCCTTGTTCTGTCCCCAGTAAGTATCAGCGATACCACTAATGGCACCAAGCCCTGCTGACTTACCTTCCTGCATTAACACGACTATGGTTAATGCGATACAGTCTATTGCAAATATTATCATTAATACAATCTTTAAAATGTCCACTATTCACACCTCCTGCGGATAAACCACATTTATTTTATCACAGGGTTTCTTATAAGGCAAGTGAATCTTTCAACTCATCCGTCTTTTGTACAAATGGGTTCTGATACTCAGCCACATCTCCCAGTCTTTCTTCAATCCTCAGCAATTGATTATATTTTTCCACCCGTTCTGACCGGCATGGAGCCCCGGTCTTAATCTGCCCTGCCTCTGCCGCTACTGCAATATCTGCAATAAAGGTATCTGCAGTCTCTCCTGACCGGTGTGAAATCACAGTCTTATATCCTGCATTCTGCGCCATCTTCACTGCTTCAAAGCTTTCTGTCAAAGTCCCGATCTGATTTACCTTGATCAGTATCGCATTGGCTGCTTTTCTCCGTATTCCTTTCGCAAGCCTTCGGGTATTCGTCACGAACAGATCATCACCGACTAACTGTACCCGCTCTCCGAGCCTGTCTGTCAGAGTTTTCCATCCTTCCCAGTCATCTTCATCCAACGGATCTTCAATGGATACAACCGGATATTTTTCTATCATTTCCTCATAGTAATCAATCAGTTCTTCTGCTGAACGGACAATCTTGTACCCTTTTTTCTTCGCCTCACCGTCGAAAACATATTTCTTAAAATTCTTATCATACAATTCCGATGCAGCTACATCCAGTGCGATCGCAACTTCTTTTCCCGGCTGGTATCCTGCTTTCTCTACCGCTTTTACCATCAGGCGCAAAACCTCATCCGCATTATGAAGATCCGGTGCAAATCCACCTTCATCTCCCACTGCAGTACTATATTCCAGCTGTTTCAAAAGCTGTTTCAGTTCATGATATACTTCTGCACACATCTGAAGTCCATTCTTAAAATTTCCTGCACCTACAGGCATGATCATAAATTCCTGAATATCGATCGTATTGTCTGCATGTCTTCCCCCGTTCATGATATTCATCATCGGAACCGGAAGTTTCTTTACATTCGTACCGCCAAGATACGAATACAGCGGCAGTCCAAGCGCCCCGGCCGCTGCTCTTGCAGTCGCAAGAGACACGCCAAGCATGGCATTGGCTCCGAGATTGGACTTGTTCTTTGTCCCGTCAAGCCTGATCATCGTCTGATCGACTGCCGCCTGATCCAACACGTTCATACCTATCACTTCCGGTGCAATCCTTGCATTAACATGATCTGCTGCCTGTTGTACGCCAAGCCCTCCGTACCGTTCTTCTTTATCCCGTAATTCCAGTGCTTCATACTTTCCGGTCGATGCACCGGATGGCACACTTGCCCGACCGCAGAATTCATCTCCTGCCAGCACTTCCACTTCTATCGTCGGATTTCCTCTTGAATCAAGTATTTCTCTTGCGTATACATCCGTAATGGGTAAATACTTATACATTATTTCTATCCTCCTCTTATGAAGGATAGTATGTTCCGATGCGGAATAAACCATTCAACATTTAATACAGTTCTTTATAAATCTCTGCCATCTGCTGCCATGTCAGTTTTACATAACTCTGATTCAGAAGTCTCTGCTGTGTCTCTTCTACAGTCTTAGCAAAACTCTCGATCTCTTCTTCCTTCATTCCATATTCATGCAATGGTTTTCTTGCAATGATCTGATCCAAAAGTTTTCCGATCTCCACATATACCAAGTCTGCATCGCACTCTAAAACATTACTTAAGAAACTATTTAATTCCTTTATTCTTCCATCCGGATCCAATTCCTGATATTTTGCAAATACCGCTGTAAGGAACTGGTAATTTGCTTCTCCGTGTGTAACATGATAGACACCACTTAACGGATAAGACATGGCGTGTACCGCTCCCGTTCCGGCATTGCCAAATGCAATTCCGGCAAGGTTACTTGCCGTCAGGAAATCATCCAGCAGATTCATTCGGAATGCTTCTCCATGTTCTGCAATTTTACGGAAGCCTTCCATGATCATCTCCATTGCCTTCATACTGAACATCTGTGTATACAAAGTAGCTTTCGGAGACACATAAGATTCAATCGCATGGATAAATGCATCGATCGCACTCGTTGCAAAAAATGAATATGGAAGTCCTGTCAGCAATTCCGGAATCAATACCGCACGGTCTGCATAAATCTCGTCGACAGCAAGCCCCATTTTGGTATGCAGCTTTGTAAATTCTGCGATTGATACATTCGAGACCTCAGAACCCGCACCACACGTAGTTGGTACTGCAATCAATGTTTTTGCTCTCTTAAGCGGAACCTTTCTTCCAAAGATTTCTTCCGCACTATAATCTCCTGCGAGCACCAGGATCTTAGCCATATCGATAACTGCTCCTCCTCCGATTGCAATGATTCTGTCACAGTCTGTCTTACGGAAATCTGCCAGTAATGCATCGATCATCTCGTCCGTAGGCTCACCTTTTCCATATTTGCTTTTATATTCTACATGTGCCTCTAATCCAAGCGCTGCAAAATACGCCTCATACGTGCTTTTACTTGCAAGAATAAAGTCTTTCTTTCCTATATTATACTCTTCTGCAAAATCTTTTGCGTGCTCAAACTTCTGAACTTCCGCCTTCTGCCAAAAAAGTTTCATTTTTTCTTGTCCTCCCCGTCATTTTTCTGAATAGTTTGTCTCTTAATAATATATCACCAATCCGTTGACTTTTCCATATATGAGCGTTACAATCATTGAGGATATAAAAATTTAATAATTACAAAAGGAAAACTGGGGAATTTTCAAATGAAAGAACATTTAAAAAACTTTACATTACTCACTGTCAGTACGTTGATCATGGCAGTGGGTATCTACTTTTTCAAGTTCGCCAACAACTTCACGTTTGGTGGTATCACCGGTTTTGCGGTACTCGTTGCCAAGTTCACTCCTCTTTCGGCCAGTGATTTTTCCTTCATTGCGAATATGCTCCTTCTGATCATAGGGCTTTTCGTTCTCGGAAAAAAATTTGCTGCACAGACTGCATACAGTAGTATCCTACTTTCTGTCACGCTGTCCGGACTGGAACGTATCTATCCAATGAGCCACCCGCTTACCAACGAACCATTGCTGGAACTGATCTTTGCGATTGTACTTCCTGCCATCGGTTCGGCCATTCTGTTCAATATCGGAGCATCCAGCGGGGGCACGGATGTTATTGCCATGATATTGAAGAAATACACCAGCGTTGACATCGGAAAAGGCTTGCTTGCTTCCGATATCTTATTCACAATCGCCGGTTTCTTCGTATTTGACATTAAGACGGGTCTTTATTCACTGCTCGGTCTTACGATGCGTTCGACACTGATCGACAGTCTGATTGAAAGTCTGAACCGCTCGAAGTATTTCCACGTGGTATGCAGCGAACCGGAACCAATCTGTGAATTTATCAAAAATGACCTGAAACGAGGTGCAACAATCGTACTCGCACAGGGTGCCTTCACAGGCGATGACAAATATATCATCCTGACTGTACTTAGTCCAAATGAAGCAATCAAGCTTCGTAATTTCATAAAAGCTCATACAACTGGTGCATTCTTACTGATATCCAATACCAGCGAGATTATAGGAAAAGGGTTCCACTCTGTGTAGTGAAACCCTTTATTTTTTCTCCGTATTCTCAATGTCCAACAGATCCAGGATTGAATGTGACATCATATACTGATAAAATTCCATTGCATCTCCCGCCGAAATATTTTTGCTTTCCCGGATAAGCCAATATTTCAGTCCATTCACCAATGATATTGCATGAAATTCCAGAAATATCTTTTCGTCGACGTGTGGCATATTACTTAAGTGTTTTAACGGATGATGCTTTACCAGAATTTCTTCCATATGGAAAACCTGTCCATACAGCATCTCCTCAAAGGAATTCTGCCCTGTTACTTCAAATACCTTTTCGTAATAAGTCTTGTCTTCTCCAAATCTCTGGAACAAAAGCTGCAGAGACTCCATTACATGTTCCTGCCCCATAAGTTCTGAGACTTCTTTAAATACGTCTTCCCACAGAAGCCATTCCATCACTTCGTATTTGTCCTGAAAATAATTATAGAACGTCGGACGTATCACCCCTGCTGCATCTGTGATCATCTTGATCGTCAGTTTTTCAAATCCTTTTTTCGCCACCAGTTCTTTAAATTTTTCTCCCAATAGTGCTTTTGTTAATTCACTTTTGCGCTCCATCTCATCACCTTAATTTTTCTCAGATAACTTGTAGTAAATTATTATACCCCTGCTATCCGGCAAAATCTACCGTCAAATTGCTCCATTTTTTACGTATAATAATGGAGAATTACGTCGAAACTGGCAAGTAAAAGGAGTGCTCCCCCGACCCAGTATGCACGTCTGTTTTCTTTCAGTCCCAGTCTGTATCCTGCAAATATACCGATTACCGCTTCCAGAACCGTTACCGGGAATAACACCAATGACTCTTCGATCATGGCTGTATCCAGGAATCCAAGTCCCATTCCGACAAAGAATGCATCGACACTCGTTACCAGTGCAAGAAGCGTTGTTTTCTTCCATTCGATCTCATCTTTTCTGCGTTCCAACACCTTCTTTTTACGGATTCCTTTGAGGATCATATAGATGCCAAGTGCCGCAAAGATCAGCACTGTCAGACCTTCCCATCTGTCAGCCACCGTCTTCGTTCTGGTAATAGACAGTAACGGCAGCAATGTGATCAGGTTTCCAAGTACCAGTACCCCAAGCTGGATACCGCCAAACAGAACGCTTAAGAGGACCAGATTCTTCCATCTGATCTTTGAAAATCCGGCTCCCATATAGGCCGCCGCCACAAATACATCGATCGATAATCCAACGGATACGATTAACAGTTCCATCGTTGACAATTGCATCGCCTTCTTTCTTTTCTCCTATTTTAGCCTATTTAGAATCGTTTTTGAAGAAACAAATGCTATATAGATACCGAAATCGTACTACATTTTCCTCTATTTGTATAAAAACCAAATATACTCGATATATAAATATGATATATAGTAACTCCCGTAACTCTTTTATTCCTGAATACTTTGGTATCTAAAAAACGAGAAAGCTACGCTCTTACGTAACCTTCCCGCTTTCTGCGACATATATAGTATCAACTTTAGGATGTGTCTCTTATATTATATCCCGATTAGTGATGGAATAAACGGATTCCGGTAAATGACATCACCATATCATATTTATTACATGTTGCAATTACATTGTCATCACGTACGGATCCACCCGGCTGTGCAATGTATTTTACACCACTCTTATGCGCACGCTCGATATTATCCCCAAATGGGAAGAATGCATCTGAGCCAAGTGCAACATCGGTCAGTTTGTCCAGCCATTCTCTCTTGGCTTCTCTTGTGAATACTTCCGGTTTTTCTTTGAAGATTGCCGGCCATGCATCGTCTGCAAGCACGTCCATGTAATCGTCTCCCATATAGAGATCGATCGCATTGTCTCTGTCTGCACGTCTGATTCCATCTACGAATGGAAGATTCATAACCTGCGGTGACTGTCTGAGCCACCAGTTATCTGCTTTGCCTCCTGCAAGACGTGTACAATGGATTCTGGACTGCTGTCCTGCACCGATACCGATTGCCTGTCCGTCTTTTACGAAACATACAGAGTTGGACTGTGTATATTTTAATGTAATCATAGAGATTGCGAGATCAATTTTCGCCTGCTCTGTCAGTTTTTTGTTCTCTGTCACGATATTTGAGAAGAAATCATCGTCAATCTTTAATTCATTTCTTCCCTGCTCAAATGTAACACCGAATACCTGCTTGTGTTCGATCGGAGCCGGTACATAATCTGGATCGATCTGGATTACATTGTAGTTTCCTTTTTTCTTTGCTTTTAAGATTTCCAGCGCTTCCGGTTCATATCCAGGAGCGATCACACCATCGGATACTTCACGTTTGATCAGTTTGGCAGTATCCACGTCACATACATCAGACAGAGAAATAAAATCTCCGAAAGAAGACATACGGTCTGCGCCTCTTGCTCTTGCGTATGCAGATGCAAGCGGAGATAATTCTCCGAGATCATCTACCCAGTAGATCTTTGCAAGCGTATCACTCAGTGGAAGTCCGACTGCGGCACCTGCAGGAGATACATGCTTGAATGATGTAGCTGCCGGAAGTCCGGTTGCTTTCTTTAACTCACTTACAAGCTGCCATCCGTTAAATGCATCCAGGAAATTGATATATCCCGGTCTTCCATTCAGAACCTTGATTGGCAGTTCACTTCCGTCTTCCATATAGATTCTGGAAGGTTTCTGGTTCGGATTACATCCATATTTCAGTTCTAATTCGTTCATATCTCTTCTCCTTATCAATTCCTCTTACTGGTTCTTATTGATGATTTTTGTCTCATATGTACCTGTCGCGATATCAATATAGCGTACGAATAATGATACTTTGTTGTCCGCATTCAGGCTGTTCCATAAGCTGTCGGCAAATGCATCCATAGCATCCGGAATTGCGATCAGTTTTGGTTCTCCTTCAAAGCTCGGAAGCGGATTGCCGTCACATTTGTATGTATGGATGAAATGTCCTTCTCCTGCTGCAGGATTCTCATATGCAAATGTATAGCGGTTGCAGCTTTCCGGATTACCATTGTTGCTCTTTAAGATTGACATTGCGTAGTTAAAAGTTCCGTTTTCAATATGCATAACACCTGAAATCCTAGGTGTGTAGTTCGGTCCGTCTGGTTCGAATTCACGGCTTCTGAGTGACTGTTCAAATGTAAGCTGCTTGTCCATGCCCTCGTAGATGGTATCTGTCTGATCTCCGTTGGTTACGATCGTCTTGTTGCCAAGTACTCGTACCGGTGCATAAATGATCAGGCTTGGATCAGTCAGTTTGGATGGATCAAATGCCTGTGTGCGGATGCCTTCCCCTTCTTCTACAAACACACGGTTACGGCTGTTCTCACTTCTTCCCATAATAAAGTAAGCAGTTACAGCTTTGGTCCCATCTGCACTCTTTCCTATAATAATGCCACGTCCCGGGTAAGAATTGCCCTGCAGTTCCTTCTCGATTGATAACATTTCCATGAATACATCTCCTTTTCGTTTGTGTTTTTGAACGTTTCTATCCTTATTATATATAAAACCGTCTTATTTTTCCACCCCTTTTTATAAGTATAATTAAAAATTCTCGTTTTTTTATAAGTACAATTTAAGTTTTGAATCTTTTATCGTTATTTATGATACTTTTTTCCTTTTTTGTCAAAAAAACGACAATATAGGATTAATGTCGCATTTGCTTGAATCTGGAAATCAAAAGTTTTAAGATAAGGTAACTGCATAAAGAATATAATACAGTAAGATGAGGAGGTAACATTATGAATGTTATAGACACAATCAAAAACGCCGCCTTTGCTTCCGCTATTCAGGCAGCACTTAAGTACATGGATAAAGATCCTGAAACAAATATTCCAAAAGTCATGAGCATTGTTGACAAGGCTGCTCCGGAAGGCTGGTATGCAGGTCAGCGTAATGCGATCCGCCAGGGAATCGCCGAAAAGGGAAACTGGTATGAACTTGCTACAAAAGTATGGGAATTGGATCCGGAAGTACGAAAAACTTTCTTTACAAACTTTATCGTTAATGCTTCTTTGAAAGGTTCTGCCCTTCAGAAGGAAACTGAGGAAAAAGAAGACTGCAATGTTCCTTGGGCGATTTTATTAGATCCGACTTCAGCCTGCAATCTGCACTGTACCGGATGCTGGGCCGCTGAATACGGACACAAACTGAATCTTTCTCTTGAAACAATCGATGATATCATAACACAGGGAAAGAAACTTGGTACATATATGTATATCTATACCGGCGGAGAACCTATGGTACGAAAAAAAGATATTATTACGATCTGTGAACGTCATCCTGACTGCGAATTCTTATCTTTCACAAATGGTACATTGATCGATGAAGAGTTCTGTCAGGAAATGTTAAGAGTTAAGAATTTCGTTCCTGCAATCAGTCTGGAAGGATTCGAGACGGCCAATGACGGACGGCGTGGTCCGGGTGTATTTGAAAAAGTAAAGCATGCCATGCAGTTATTAAAGGATCATAATCTTCCATTCGGTATCTCTACCTGCTACACAAGCGCAAACTACAAAGATATCACAAGTGAAGAATTCTATGACATGATCATTGAAGCAGGTGCATTGTTCATCTGGTTCTTCCATTATATGCCTGTTGGAAATGATGCTGCTCCGGAACTCATGCCGAATCCGGAACAACGAAAAGCTGTATACGAACGTATTCGTGCGTTCAGAAGTTCCAAACCAATCTTTAGCCTTGACTTCCAGAACGATGCCGAATATATCGGTGGATGTATCGCAGGCGGTCGCTATTACCTGCATATCAATGCAGCGGGAGATGTAGATCCTTGCGTATTCATTCATTATTCAAATGCAAATATTCATGAAGTCAGTCTTCTGGATGCATTAAAGAGTCCGATCTTCCAGGCATACAGAAAAGGACAGCCATTCAATGACAATATGCTGCGCCCATGTCCAATGCTTGAGAATCCGGAATGCTTACCAAAGATGGTAAAAGAGACCGGTGCCCACTCTACCGACCCACAGTCACCGGAAGATGTACAGCATCTCTGCGATAAATGCAAACCTTATGCCGAAGCGTGGACCAAAATGGCAGATAAGCTTTGGGATGAGAGACTGGAAGCAAAAAAGTAAATGTAATTAGAATTTAATTGGGATTTAATTCAGGAAGGCTGTGGATACCCGAACCGGAATAAAGCTTGAAAAGGTGTTCCTGTTCAGGTTCCATCGGCGGGTCAATTCTAAAGGGGCAAAATTCTGCTAAAAGCAGGCTTTCAAAATTTGAAACTCGGCATACGCCTCAGACAGTCAAATTTTGAAAACCTAACGCAGAATTTTGCCCCTTAAGAATTACCAACGCCTCTTTCACATTCACTGGAACGCCTTTTCAAGCTTTATTCCGTGTGTATCAAATGCCTTAAGAATTAAACATTAAACAGCAATTGCGTAACGGTAGTGGCTTCCACCGGGTTACACTTCCGGGCATTTTATTTATTAACATTCGCTGTCAGTCACGACTTGAAGGAAACAATAGATAAGGATTATTGTGAATGTGGAATGCCGTTAGAAACAATTAGAGAGTCAGAAGCACCGTTAAAGGAACGAAGCGAACGTGTTTGAGGCGAACGCCGAGTTTGAGCGTAGTTCCTTTGCTTTTAGGTGGTTCTGACTCTCTTAGTGTTTCTTATGGTATGAAACCTGAACAAGAAGCCTTATCTATTGTTTCCTTCAAGGACTGAGAGGCCGCTTCCCCGTTAATAAATTAAATCCCAAATCTCCCTCTTATCTCAAACCCATGATCCATCGGTCCGCTTCCTTTTCCCAGATCCAGCATGGCGGCCAGTGCACCGCTAATATACTCTTTCGCACGATGAATGGATTCTTCCAGGGAGTATCCTTTTGCAAGATTGGAGGCAATTGCGCTGGATAAAGTACAGCCTGTTCCATGGGTATTCGGATTATTGATTCTTTTTCCGCGGAACCATGTCGCTTTGCCATTCTGGTATAAGAGATCATTGGCATCGTTCAGACTGTGTCCGCCTTTGCACAAAACTGCACAATGATACATTTCATTAATCTTCTTTGCTGCTTCCACCATATCTTTTTCTGACCGGATCTCCATCTCTGCAAGAACTTCTGCTTCCGGAATATTCGGCGTGATCACGGATGCCATCGGTAACAACTGTGTTTTTAAAGTCTCAATCGCATTTTCACTGATCAATCGGGATCCGCTTGTTGCCACCATAACCGGATCAACTACAATATTTTCCGCATGGTATTCTTTTAGTTTCTTTGATATTGTTTTTATTAACTTTTCAGATGATACCATACCAATCTTTACTGCATCCGGACGGATATCAGTGATGACCGCATCTAACTGATTTTCCAGGAATTCCGGAGATACTTCCATGATCCCGGTAACACCTGTCGTATTCTGTGCAGTCAATGCTGTGATCGCACTCATTGCATAGACTCCGTTTGCCTGCATGGTCTTAATATCTGCCTGAATTCCTGCGCCCCCGCTTGAATCGCTTCCGGCAATTGTAAGTGCTGTCTTTTTTTTCATCAATTCCCTCCAGTCTCTGCAATAGCAGTCTGCTTCTCTCTGAATCTCTTCCTGATCATCCTTACTTGCTTCATCATAGATTCCTATAACCTGGAATCCTGCCTTTTTTGCAGTGCGGACTGCATGGATAACATCCTCGAATACCAACGTCTCTTCCGGTCTGCTTCCAAGATATTCCGCTGCCTGCAGATAAATATCCGGCTTCGTCTTTCCTGCACCTGCTTCTTCACAGGTGAAGATCCGATCAAAATACTTTGCAATTTCCAGACGTTCAAACGCCATCTCTATTTCTTTCTTATTATTGGAAGATGCAATCGTCATTGGAATATTACTGTTACGAAGCTTCTCCAGAAGTTCTACCGCTCCGCTCTTCAGCGGTGCCGTTTCTTTATAATAATCACTGATAATATCCAAAACGTTCTGTTCGATTTCATCTGTTTCCTGTGACAGATGATAATGCTCTTTTACATATTGCGCACCTTCCTGAATACTCATTGTAAATAATATATTTCCAAGATCCGGTTCTGCCTCTATGCCGATGCTGTTCAGATAACGCACCCCTACATCTTTCCATATCCCCATGGAATCCAGCAAAGTTCCGTCTACATCGAATATTGCTCCCTTTATCATGCTTCCACCATTTCCTCTGTTAATTTTTTCAGTTTCTTCGTTGCGTTTTTTATATCTTTTTCTGCAAATATTGCACTGATCACGGCGATTCCGCAGATTCCGGTTCCAGAAAGCTCCGATACATTTTCTTTACTGATTCCTCCGATAGCAATCACAGGAATATCTACTGCTTCAGTAATTGCTTTCAATGTCTCATGACTTATATCAGCTGCATCTGCTTTTGAATCTGTATGAAAGACTGCTCCGACCCCAAGGTAATCTGCCCCTCTTTCCTGTGCGAGCAATGCCTGTCTGACCGTTTGTGCAGATACACCAATGATCTTGTCCGGTCCAAGTTTTGCTCTTACATCTCCGGCTTCCATATCACTCTGTCCGACATGTACTCCGTCAGCATCTATCTCCAATGCAATATCAACATTGTCATTGATCACAAATGGCACATGATATCTGTCGCAGAGTTCCTTAATTTTTTTTGCTTCTTCGAGGAAATGTGCTTCATCCAGTTCTTTTTCTCTCAGCTGCACAAATGTTGTACCACCTTCCAGCGTCTTCTCAACCTGACTGTATAACGTCTCACCATTTAACCAGTGGCGGTCCGTCACGGCATACAGGAGTAAATCTTCTTTCTGCATCTTTTTGCATGTATGTCCTTCCGGCTTTTTTATCTGATCATTCTCAATATTTCTATCTGATCTCATATTTTGCTCCTTTCTCCAATGTTTCTTTATCCATATTGTAGATTGCATCAATAATACGGTTACGGTAAGTGGCATTACCATCACCTTTCTGCATATATCCCCATCCAATCTCTCCTGCCAGTCCCATCGTGCAGACGGCTGCCGCTGCCGCCTCCAGCTTCTGCTCCGGATTCGCTGCCAGGAATGCTGTCATCATTCCAGACAACTGACATCCCGTTCCGGTAATCTTTCCCATCTCCGGTCGTCCGTTGCGGATTATATAACAGCTGGTACCATCACTTACCAGATCAATTGCACCTGTAATCGCAACAATACATCCCGCTTTTTTCGCAAATGCTTTCGCAAATGCAATACCTTCTTCCAGATTCTCCTCTGTTACGGCATCTGCTACATCTGCATCCACCCCTTTTGTTGTTCCGCTTCCCTGTGCCAGTGTTTTTACTTCTGAGATATTTCCGCGTATAACATCGAATCGGACTTTCTCCATCAGTTCTACGGCGGTATTCGTCCGCAGTACACTTGCACCTGCTCCGACCGGATCTAATAACGTCACATGTCCCAATTCATTAGCACGCGCTCCGGCTGCAAGCATTCCTTCAATCGTTCTTTTGTTCAAAGTACCAATGTTGATGTTCAGACCTTGACAGATAGATGTAATCTCCTTTACATCTTCTGGTTCATCTGACATAATCGGACTTCCGCCACAGGCTAACAATACATTTGCAACGTCATTTACCGTTACATAATTGGTAATATTATGTACCAGCGGCACACTCTTTCTTACATTTTCAATACAGTTTCCTAACATTATTCTTTCTCCTGTTATCCATATATTTCCGATTTCTTCTATTTAATATTTACGCAATGTATCATGGCTGTCATCTGTTGTATTGTCAATATTTTTTATCACAACATAATACCCGTCATTTCCGTTTGTCCTGACAAGCACACGGTCTCCGACTTTATGTCCCTGTATTGCTTTTCCGAGCGGCGATTCGATACTGATCAGTCCCTGAAGAGAATTTCCGCGGATACTGGTCACGAGACGATATGTCTCTGTCTCATCATCGTCTTCGAAGTATACTTCCACTGTATTATTAATTCCAACTTCATCTACCTTAGATGTATCAGACACAATCTTCGCATTCTTAAGCATTCGTTCCAGATAGCGGATACGGCTTTCGTTACGGTTCTTATCCTGTTTTGCTGCCTTATATTCAAAGTTCTCGCTTAAATCACCCTGTGCTCTTGCCTCTTTTACTGCTTCCAGTTCTTTCTTACGAACAACAATCTTACGGTATTCTATTTCTTCTTTAATTTTCTTAACATCGCTTTCAGTTAACTGTTCACCCATGAAAATGCACTTCCCTTCTTATCTTTGTATATTATAATACTCTGGTCTGTACGCTGCAAATTCTAAATCAACCCATAATGCTCCATTGCTTTATAAAGCCCGTCATTCTCTACCGTATCCGTGATATACTCGGCATACGGCTCCAGAACCGGATCATGATGCCCCATGATCACCCCGTGTCCTGCAGCTTTGATCATATCAAAATCATTGCTGCTGTCTCCGAAGGCATATATCTCATCATCCTGCAGAGCCAATTCTTTCTTTATGTACGCAATTGCAGTTGCCTTAGAATATTCTTTCTGTACACATTCATACACTCCACCCAGACGGTCGATATGTTTGAAAACATCTTCTGTTTCTTTAAAAAACCTTTCTTCGTCTGCAATTTTATCTATATAAATCAGTATCTTATCAAAATCATAACCTGTATCTTCCATTGACTGCTCTCTCCCAAGTCCCAGACCAGCCATATATCTTCTACTGCTTTCCACCGACTCCAGCCTTGAGATACGGTTGGAGTAATAGATATCCTCTGTTCCTTCCAGAAAGCCTTCTACCTTGCAGTCTTTCATAGACTTTATAATCCTGCGTCCTCTTTCATATGGGATAGAATGATGAAATACTACCCGTTCCTCATATACCAAATGTGTTCCACATCCACATAAAAAACCATCGAACGGAATTCTTTTTATCATAGGCGGTACGCTGCATATGGTGCGCCCGGTATTGATAAATGTCTTATGTCCGTTCTCCTGTGCTTTGCGTAATGCCACAAGTGCACTTTCCGGTATCTCATGCGTAATCTCACTTAAAATTGTTCCATCAATATCAAAAAACAATGCTGACATAACTTCCTCCATTTTTATACGAAAAAACTGACATCGTTTATTATAATTAAACGTGCCAGTCTTTTCAATAGATATAGCAATTTCATTTTATAATCTGTACGCAGGAACCCATTCCCGTATCATGATCTTACATTAATTTTCTGAACAGATCTTTCAGATCCTCTACACTGGCATCTTTCGGATTACCAGGTGCGCATGCATCTGCGTGAGCAGATTCTGCAAGGAACGAAAGGTCTTCTTCTTTCAAAGCTTCCAGTTTTGTAGGAATTCCTACGTCTACAGATAATTTACGTACCGCATCTACTGCTGCTTTTCTGTATTCTTCTACAGACATATCATCTACGCCTTCAACGCCCATCGCTTTTGCGATTTCTTTATATTTTTCTCCCGTGCATTCCGCGTTGTATTCCATAACGATTGGAAGCATCATTGCACATGCAACACCATGTGGTGTGTCATAGACAGCTCCAAGTGTATGTGCCATAGAATGTGCGATTCCAAGTCCTACATTAGAGAATCCCATTCCTGCGATATACTGTCCAAGAGCCATTCCCTCGCGTCCTTCTTTTTCATTTGCAACTGCGCTTCTTAAAGATTTGGAAATAAGTTCAATCGCTTTCAAGTGGAACATATCTGTCATTTCCCATGCTGCCTTTGTTGTATATCCTTCAATTGCATGTGTCAGGGCATCCATACCTGTCGAAGCTGTCAGTCCCTTTGGCATAGAAGACATCATCTCCGGATCCACGACTGCGATAACAGGCATGTCGTGCGGATCTACACAGACGAATTTTCTCTTCTTCTCGACATCAGTGATAACATAGTTGATCGTTACCTCTGCTGCTGTTCCTGCTGTTGTAGGCACTGCAATGATCGGAATACATGGATTTTTTGTCGGTGCTGTTCCTTCCAGACTTCTTACATCCTCGAATTCCGGATTTGCTATGATAATACCGATTGCTTTGGATGTATCCATAGAAGATCCACCGCCGATTGCGATGATATAATCAGCTGCGGCTTTTTTAAAGGCCTCAACTCCATGCTGTACATTCTGGATCGTCGGGTTTGGTTTGATATCAGAATATAATTCATATTCCAGTCCTGCATCCTCAAGTACTTTTGTAACTTTCGTTGTTACATTGAATTTGATCAGATCAGGGTCTGAGCATACCAAAGCTTTTTTCAATCCTCTTATTTTAACTTCTGCTGCAATCTCATTGATTGCTCCTGCTCCGTGAAACGATGTCTGGTTTAAATTAATTCTGTTTGCCATGATAACTGACACTCCTTCTATACATAATCTTTATTTGTGATGCGAAACATTTTCTTTTCCTCTTTTGTTTCGTATCTTGTTTCTTTATGTCTTAATTTTAACAATCATTTTCTTTGGATGTAAGTTACAAAGTATATATTTTGTAACATTTGCACGTTACACTTTTGTATTTTTGTAACTTTATATCTTTTATGCACAATATTTCCAAATGTATTGTGTTATTCAAATGACATTTCGCAGATACATATTTTGACATCAAAAAAAGAACTCCATCTTACAGGAGTTCTAATTTCTTAAATAATGTTTCCAGTTCTGCCGGCATCGCTTTTACCAGATTTTCTGCCATTTTTTCCGGACGTTTCTTCATATCCCCCAGTACCCACTGGGTTGTCATATACACCGAGCCCTGACAATACATCTCCAACTGGAAATGCAGATTCTCAGGAATTGGCTGTTTTGTTTTTGCCTGAATCTGATTCTCATAAAACCTCAGAATCAGCTGAAAATCATGATCTCTCAGACAATTCTGATCATCATTACGGAACGCTGCTTTGAAAAATAATTTCTCTTCCTCTATATAGTGGAACTTATTGACCAGTCCTTCATAAGCTGTCTTACCCTCTCCCATGTGCTGGAACGATTCTAACAGGATCCGGTCAAAATACCAGTTAATGAGATCGTATTTATCCTGGAAATTTCGGTAAAATGTCTGCCGCGTTGTTCCACATTCTGCCACAATTTCTTTTACTGTAATCTTTTCTACCGGCATCTTCTTCATACAGTTTTTCATGGCTTCCGCCAGACGATATTTCATCTTATCGTGTTTTATTCCTTCCACTTACATCATCCCCAGTTTATTTTTTCTGACTCTCTAGAATACTTTCGTCGTCCATTTGCTCATGTCCCAGACTTCATTTACCACATCCTGATAGAATTCCGGTTCGTGACAGATCAATAGGATGCTCCCTCTGTATTCCTGCAAGGCTTTTTTCAGCGAATCCTTTGCATCCACATCCAGGTGGTTGGTCGGCTCATCCAGGAGTAAAATATTTGTATTCCGGTTGATCAGTTTACAAAGTCTGACTTTCGCCTGCTCTCCACCACTTAATACTCTGACCTGACTTTCGATATGTTTTGTCGTCAGTCCACATTTTGCCAGCGCAGAACGGACTTCATATTGTGTAAATGAAGGAAACTCCTGCCAGATCTCATCAATACAGGTTGTCTTATTCTCTCCTTTTACTTCCTGCTCAAAGTAACCAATCTCCAGATTCTCTCCCAATTCACAACTTCCGGATAAGGATGGAATCAATCCTAAAATGCTTTTTAATAATGTAGTCTTTCCGATTCCGTTCGTTCCAACCAGTGCTATCTTCTGTCCACGCTCCATACTGAAATTTAATGGTTTTGATAACGGCTCATCATATCCCGTTACCAGATCATGTGTCTCAAATAACATCTTTCCAGGTGTACGGCCATAACGGAAATGAAATTCCGGCTTCGGTTTCTCTGCCGCCAGTTCGATCACATCCATCTTGTCCAGCTTCTTCTGTCTGGACATCGCCATATTTCTGGTAGATACACGTGCCTTATTACGTGCCACGAAATCTTTCAGCTCACTGATCTCCTGCTGCTGTCTTCTGTAAGCAGCTTCCAGCTGCGCTTTCTTCACTGCATAGACTTCCTGGAAGTGATCATAATCTCCCACATAACGGTTCAGTTCCTGATTCTCCATATGATAAATGATATTAACCACTTCGTTTAAGAATGGAATATCATGCGAGATCAGAATAAATGCATTCTCATAATCCAGAAGATAGCGCTTCAACCATGCAATATGTTCCTCATCCAGGTAGTTGGTCGGCTCATCCAGAAGCAGGATATCCGGCTTTTCCAATAACAGTTTTGCAAGAAGGACTTTCGTTCTCTGTCCTCCGCTTAAGTCTGTAACATCACGGTCCAGACCCAGATCCAGAAGTCCGAGTGCTCTTGCTACTTCCTCTACCTTTGCATCGATCGTATAGAAATCGTGCAGGGTAAGCTCATCCTGAATGGTTCCGAGTTCGTCCATCAGACGGTTCATCTCTTCTTCATCTGCCGTTCCAAGCAGATCACAGATTTCATTCATACGCTGTTCTTTCTGAAGCAGCGGATCAAATGCAGATTTTAACACGTCACGGATGGTCATTCCCTTTTCGAGGACCGCATGCTGATCCAGATATCCTGCATGTACATTCTTAGACCATTCTACTTTTCCTTCATCCGGCACAAGCTTTCCGGTCACAATATTCATAAAGGTAGATTTTCCCTCTCCGTTGGCTCCTACAAGACCGATGTGTTCTCCCTTTAAAAGTCGAAAAGAAACATCTGAGAATATGGCTCTGTCCCCGAAACCATGTGTCAGATGTTCAACATTTAATATACTCATAAATTTCTCCCTGATTATTCACTTTTTTAATTTGAAAAGATGCCAGCAAACTCTCTGCTGACATCTACATTATAACGTTTCAACCAGAACCTTGCAATCATAATATATTCCGGTTTGATTCGTACATTCTGTATTACATCTGCATTATATCGCTTTACAGAAAATACTCCTCTTCATCCCGCCATACTTTTCCTTCGTCATCACCTGTTCATACTGTAATTTCAGGAATGTATTCACACTTGCCACATTGTCCGGATGTGCCGTTCCAAGCAGATAATGATATCCCTGTTCTTTCAGAATCTGTTCTGACTCTTCCATCATCTTTCTCTGCAACCCCTGTCCGCGGTATTCTTTTCTTACCATGGCAATCTCCATATGTGCCGACTGCTTTCGCTGTTCTTCATCAAATTTCAGATCGTATCCGAGATTCTCATCCCCAAGATTCTTTGCCCGTGCGATAAAGACACCTGCCAGTCTGCCATCACACATTGCCTTTAATCCAAAGCCACCGGTCATCATATAGCTTGTTACTTCCTCATCGCTATCCAGACTGAACCATTCCTTATTCGGAAGTTCACTATAGATTTCATGGATCATTCGAAGAATATCCGGTATATCCTGCTCTGTTACAACTGCTATCTCATTCATATATCTTCTCCGTTCATTTTTGCTGTTTACAGTATCATACTGTAAATATGTTCATCTGTAAATAGATGAACTTTTATCGAATATGCAATGCCAAAAACCCCGTGGGACAGCTTCTTCTGCCTCACGGGGTTCTCCTTTTTCCACTAACCGTTCATTCTATCTACAGAATGCATGACGGTTCAAATGTTCCGGTAAACTTCCATGTCATATCTTCTTCTGCCGGAAGATACGTTACATTCGGTCTCCATGTTCCAACTACTACATTTTCCGAATTCACCCACAGACAATATTCTTCTCTGTATGATGTATTCAGAAGTCCCACAGAGAGATACAATGCATCTTCATCAAACGCATAAGATACCGCATGATATCTCTTCGTAAAATCATTCGGATACATATCATTACATTTCCAGTCCTTATATCCTGCAAAAAGAATCTTCTTTTCTCCTGCCACAGTAAGTTCCAGTTTTAATTCCTCTCCAACCGTTGAAATCACTGCCGACTCAATTTGTCTTGGATTCTCTGTAAACACAATTCTTTTATTTAATAGTTTCTTTGTTGCTTCATTTGTGTCTTTTTTGTTACCTTCCGGCTTCGGAAGTGTCAGATGTACCAGTTTCTCTTCCAGTTTTTCCTGTGCCTCTTCCAGATTTTCTTTTTCACACGGGATCTGAACTGCTTCTTTTATGTATTTCAGACAGATATCTGCTGCCAGATATTCCGATGCCCCTGCTGTGATTCCGATTGCAACCGGATAATCACGAAAACAGATCAGATACTGTCCAAATGCTCCTTCTGCCGCAAAAATCTCTTTTCCGGCCTTGATATGATAAGCATAATGCGTCAGTGCTTTCTTCTCATCTTCCGGAATCACAACGCGCATCTTTCCTATCTCTTCGGTCCACCATGCCGGTATCAGCTGCTCTCCATTCCATTCACCTTTTTGAAGCAGAAGCTGTGCCAGTGCAGAGATCTTTCCTGCAGTCAGGTACATTCCCCATCCACCGGTGTTGTGTCCTTCCGGACTGGTCAGCCAGTTGATCTCACCAAATCCCATCTTGTCAAATACACGCTCCTGCATCAGTGCCAGACAGTTTTTTCCCATAACCTTTGTGACAATTCTTGAAAGTGTATAACTACATCCGGAATCATAATGGAATGCTTTTCCGATATCTTCTCTTATCTTCGGCTGTTTTAACCAGTTTGTCTCCCAGTCTCTTGTAAGCTTCGAAAACCATACATTATTGCAGCATTCTTTGGAACCTGCCTGCATGGTAAGCAGATGATAGATCGTCAGATCTTCCAGTGCCGGATCGTATTCTTCCGGAAGTTCATCTCTTACATAATCAAGCAGTTTATCTTCCAGATGAATCTTCCCCTCATCGAGTGCAAATCCCAGACAAATACTTGTTCCGATTTTTGAAAGTGAATGCATCATCTGCGGCTTCTCCAGTGAGAACGGCTCCCATGCACCCTCTAAGATAACTTTTCCATCAAACCGTACTGAGATACTGTGGATTTCCACTGTCTGTTCCAGTTCCGTTAACATCTCTGTCAATTTCTCCGGATTCAGTCCCAGTTCACCTGGTTTTACATAAGTTGCCGCCATCTTACTTTTCCTCCTTTTTTACAGATGGATCCCAGAGTGAAGTCTCGATACGGATACCACCTTTCTTTGTCAAATAGATTCCGATCAGTATCAGTGCAAGCATAACAATAACCGCTGCTACTGCATAAGATACTTTAATACTGAAAATACCCTTTACAAAGATAACTGTATAAATGATGATACTTACAGTACAGAATGTATATAATGCCCCATTTGAAAAATGGAATTTATTCTTTGCCCATGCTTCCGGATATCTTTTTGGAAGTCTTGAAATTGCATATACAACAGTCACATTCATGAAGAATGTAATTACCTGGAAAATGTTTGTGATTGTTACAATGCTCATATCCGAAACGATTGGGATCAGAACAACGATCAGTGTGTATGTATAAATCAGATACGGTGCTCCAAAACGATTCTCTTTTAAAATAAACTTTGGAAGCCATCCGTCTTTTGCAGCCTGTGCAAGAGGATATCTGACATCATTGAATACACCGTTCAGTGTAGTAATGATCGCCATGATTGGTCCGCCGATCATGAAAATCTTATATACTGCACCAGGAAGGATTGCCTGCGCTGCCGGTAAGATTGTCGGTGCTCCTGCAACTTCATCATGCGGAAGCACACCGCCTGTTACCATGGCAAGCCCCACATAGATGAACAGAAGACATGGCACACATGCCATACTTGCAAACGGTACATCCTTTGTTGCTTTCTTTGCATCTTTTCCGTACCAGAGGATATTGTAATATCCATTTGCTGAGTTGATCAGAAGTAATGCAGCAAGCATGAATCCTTTAAAGCCTCCGGTAAACATCTTATTCCCAGAAAACTGGAAGATTGGCTGCTTAATCTGTGTCAGTCCAAAGACAACATAAAGTACCATTGTGATCAGCAGGATTGTTGATAAGATCTTACTAACCTTTGCAAAAACATCCATTCCTAGAAGATTTAATACAAATAAGATGCAGATTCCCACAACCGCAATTGCTTTTACTGTAATTCCCGGAAGAAGATTATTTACATACAAGCCTAATGCCAGTGCAAAAGAGCTGTTCAGAATTGGAGTTACAAGCTTCGTATACGCTACCAGTCCTCCTGCACTTACACCGGATAAATTCGTTACAATCGAGTAAGGTCCTCCTGCCACTCTCATAGTTCCCCCCAGGATAATATACGGAAATACCATAAAAAATCCCATAACGATAGCTGTCAGATATGCCAGCCATACGGAATATCCTGTCATTGCCATCGCCGGTCCGATCAATGTTACCATTCCTGATCCGATTACCATTCCTACCGCAATAGCAAAGAGATCTCCTCGCTCCAGTATACCAGGCTTTGGTTCCGGAGTGTTCACGATTAAGTTCTTGTTACTCATTTTCTTTCTCCTTTGTTCTTTACTCTTATCATTCATTTTTTATTATTTATAAATGATAATGTATCCATAATCAGATTGTAATCAAAAACGCCGGACTTGTCAATCGTTAATCACAAGTTCGACGTTTTACATAATTTTTACTTTATTTTTTGTGCATATTTACTTTTCAAATTCCGTCAATACATCCTCTAAGCTTCGTTCTATATGCTGATGCATCTTCATCGCTGCTTCCATGGTATCGCATTTTTTCATACTTTCTACAATACCCTCATGTTCTTTCAACGATTTTTTTGCATACTCTGCTTCTGTCATCTTTACTCCCATCGATAATCCGCTCCAGAGTTCCGAAAGCATTTTCTTTAATTTTTCATTCCCGGCAGCTATCCATATCTCCATGTGAAGCGACTGATTCAGCTTCGAATAGTTCTCATAATCCTGTTTCTCTATCATCTCTTTCGAAACAGTTAATACCTGCTCGATCCGGCTCATATCAATGCGGTTCTTACAACACAATACACACGCTTCACTTTCCAGTGCCGCCCGGATCTGGAAATGTTCTCTGAGCGTTGTCTCATTGATTCCCAGTACCGTTGCTCCTTTGTTCTGTTGCAGATCTATCAAGCCGTCCCTTTCTAGAATCTGGAATGCCTCTCTGACTGGTGTAATGGAGACCCCAAGCTCTTGGGCTGTACTTTCCAGAGTTAACACTTCTCCTTCTGTAATCTGTCTTGAGATAATCGCCTTTCTAAGTGCTGCCGCCACTCTTTCCCTTGCTGGTAACATTTTTATCGGTTTTAAACCAAGCATTTTTTATTCTCCTTATCAAAGTTTTCCTTGTGTTTATATTGTATACATTATTATCTATAATGTAAACCCTTTTTCTTTAATAAGTCTTCCGTTGATTTTTGCTCATATTCTCGCGTTCTTTCTCATTTTATGTTATAATTTTCTTAAAAACTTAAGGAGGTTTTACTATGAGCCATATTTCCTATGCCTTTAATCATTCTGACATAGAAGCAACCGCTTACGCTCTTACCGTTCTGCCTCGTCTTGGACTTGCAGAATCAGAAGCCCAGGCAGAAATTAATTATCAACTCTGTTGTTCTGCGGCGAAAAAATTGATTAATCACGCCACAGATATTACACCCGACGAATTTCGTACCATTATTGCAGCACTCCAGGCTGCCAAACTCATCATTCTTGGTGATATCGAAGTCGATGCAAAAACATGCAGCGAATGCAAGAGTTATTTCTTTACGATCAACAAATTATTATCCACCTTTGAAAAGCAATTATTACAGGAATAAGATCAACTGAACTACAGATAAAGCTGCCGATGACAGCTTTATCTGTATGCTTTGCTATGCAAAGAAAAACCCCGGAAACATTGCATTTCCGGGGCTGCTGTGTACTTCTTTTTTGTATATCTCGAATGATTCGTATAAATTATCGTTTTGAGAACTGTGGTGCTCTACGAGCTGCTTTGAGACCGTATTTCTTACGTTCTTTCATACGTGGATCACGTGTAAGGAATCCAGCTTTCTTAAGAACTGGTCTGTAATCAGCATCAGCCTCAAGAAGTGCTCTTGCAACACCGTGACGGATTGCTCCAGCCTGTCCTGTGTATCCACCACCCTTAACATTAACGATTACATCGAATTTTCCTTCTGTGTCTGTTGCAGCTAATGGCTGGCGAACAACAACCTTTAATGTCTCAAGTCCGAAATACTCATCGATATCTCTTTTATTGATAGTAATTTTACCTGTTCCTGGTACTAAATATACTCTAGCAACAGATTTTTTTCTTCTACCTGTTCCGTAAAATTTTGCAGTAGCCATTGTAAAATCCTCCTTTTAACCTTTCTTAGAATTTCAGTTCAACCGGTTTCTGAGCCTGCTGAGCGTGCTCTGGTCCAGCATATACGTGAAGTTTCTTGATCATAGATCTTCCTAAAGGTCCCTTTGGAAGCATTCCTTTAACAGCAAGTTCGATAACTTTCTCTGGTTTCTTAGCCATCATCTCTGCTAATGTAGTCTCTTTCATTCCACCTACATATTCAGAGTGATTGTAATAAATCTTCTGATTCAGTTTCTTACCTGTTACATTAATCTTTTCTGCATTAACAACGATTACATAATCGCCTGTATCAACGTGTGGTGTAAACTCCGGTTTGTTCTTTCCTCTTAAAACCTTAGCAACTTCTGATGCTAAACGTCCTAATGTATATTCCGAAGCGTCAACTACATACCATTTTCTTTCAATCTTATCTGGATTAGCCATATAAGTTTTCATTGTGGTTTACCTCCTGTGAATCATTAACATTTTCATGATAATATATCAGAATCAGCAAGATTCCGGGGCTTTGGCCTCTTACTGTTTCTCCTTTTGTCATACTTGTTTATTATATTATACTGTACCGTGTGTGTCAACTGTTTTTTGACATATTTTTCTTATATTTTTACTTATTTTCGTTGATCAAATGTACTTTTCCCGAGAATCTTCCCGTACATTTTTCATACTAAAATTTTAAATACTGTACACTATATGGTTTCAGTTCAAGCTGACCATTCATCGTAACCGTTTCCCCGGTCAGCAGATCTGCTGCCGTTCCATTCAGTTCTCCTGCATTGGCAGTGTATGGATAATCCGCAGCATTGATTGCAACGATCACTCGTTCTTTCTCTGAGCAGCGCTCGAATACCAGCTGATGATTCTGGATCACCACATTCTTATAAGCACCGTTACAAAGCGCATCACTTCCCTGACGTACACGGATCAGTTTCTTAATAAACTCCGTCAGTTCATTCGGCTTCGGCTCTTCAAAACAAGGACGAAGCGCATAATCATTATCCGGTGCTTTCTCGCCCGGCTCTGCCCATTCACTTCCATAATACAGACACGGAATTCCCGGCATCCCCATGAGCAGTCCGTATGCCAGCGGAATATGCTTTTTATTGGTCAGGATACTTGCCAGTCTGGTAACATCATGATTATCCACGAATGTCATCAGATGCTTTCCTCTGTAAATACACCACTGGTCGCTTCCGAACTGACGATGCAGGGAATGTGCGATCTCGAACATATTCATGCAGTTAAAGCTGGAATATAATCCCTTGTAACACTCATAGTTCGTACAACTGTGAAGCATCTCATCATTAACAATGATATTATAATCTCCGAATAATACTTCACCAATCAGCGCAAAGTCCGGTTTCAATTCCTGTGTATAAGAGCGGAGCCGTCTCATAAAATTATGATCCAGACTGTACGCTACATCCAGACGCAGACCATCGATATCGAATTCATCGATCCAGTATTTTACACATTCCATCAGGTAATCAACGACTGCCGGATTCTGAAGATTTAATTTGACCAGTTCAAAATGACCTTCCCATCCTTCATACCAGAAACCGTCATCGTAACAGCTGTTTCCGTCAAAACTGATATGGAACCAGTCCTTGTATGGGGAATCCCATTTCTTCTCCTGCACATCCTTAAATGCCCAGAAGCCTCGTCCGACATGATTGAATACACCGTCCAGCACAATCTTTACATTATGTTTATGCAGATCTTCACAGACCTCTTTAAAATCTTCATTCGTTCCAAGCCTGCAGTCGATCGTCTTAAAATCTCTTGTATCATATCCATGATTGTCCGATTCAAAGATCGGATTTAACAGAATTGAATCTACTCCTAATGTCTGAAGATACTCAGACCAGTCCATAAGTTTGCGGATACGAGGAACACACACACCGTCATTGTGCACCGGTGCCCCACAGAATCCGATCGGATAAATCTGATAAAAAATACTATTGTAAGCCCACATTACTCATCCATCCTTTCTGTGTCTGCCATAAACTATGCTCCGGCAGATCACTCACTGTTCTATTATACCACATTTCGTTCTTTAAAGACACAAAAGACACTGCCACTGGCAGTGCCTCTTGCATACTTCCCTATCTGAAAGACCTGCCGCTGGCAGGTTATTTCCTGTTATATATAATTTTCTCTCCCCGCATGAATATGTAGAACCATACAAACAGCAGCACACCTTTCAGAATACTCGAAATCGTAATACTCCACCAGATCCCGTTCAGCGCAAGTGTTGTATGAACCAGTATCAGCGCAAGCGGAATCCTGAGCGCCGTAAATACAATACTGATCACAGATGGCGGCACGGTCTTTCCATACCCCGAAAATGCACCTGCCGTCGTAATCTCAAGACTCATAAAAAGCTGCGATACACCAAGGATCCGAAGATAATCCACTCCAAGCGGAATTACATCTTTTTCTGTAATAAAAATCCGGAATACCGGAGCCGGACAGCATATTAATAATAGCGTACAGAAAATCCCCCATACAAATACTACTTTTAATGCGCTGACATATCCCTGATAGATCCGTCTCTTCTTACCTGCACCATGGTTCTGCGATGTAAATGAATTCACCGCTGCTGCAAAACCATCCGCTGTCATCCACGAAATTGATTCTATCTGTGAACCAACTTTCTGGACAGCCACCGCCGCATCTCCATATCCCGCGACCAGACGTGCAATGATCATCGATATTCCGGTAAACAGCATACTCTGAACAGACGTTGGAAAACCGATTCTGACAATTCCTTTCAGATGATGCAGATCCGGCTTCTTCAGATATCTTACATATTGAAAAAGTACGGTATCCTTCATCGCAAATATAAAAAACATAACTGTAACGATCATCTGCGCGATTACCGTAGCAATTGCTGCACCTGTCACTCGAAGAACCGGAAATGGTCCGATTCCAAAAATCAGAACCGGATCCAGGATGATATTAACAACCAGTCCGGTCGTTGTTGCCAGAAATACCGGCCTGCTGTTACCGATTGCCGTAAATAATCCGGTATACGTCTGATTTAAAAAGGAAAACAAGACAAGACCGCAAGTAATTTCAAGATAATATATGGCATCCCGGATCACCTGTGCCTGATTCAGATGGAAAAAATGAATCAGTGGTTTTGCCCCTAATATACAGACAAGTCCATAAATAATCCCCAAAGTCAACGTAAGCTGTAACGCGTTGGATGCATATTCTGCGGCCTCTTCACTATTAGATGCCCCAAGTGCATGTCCGACATTAACCTGTCCTCCCATTTTTGCAAGTGCGGCAAGTCCGTTGGAAAGCCACATATACATTCCTGCTGCCCCAACAGACGCTACCGCCGAACTTCCGATACGGCCGATCCAGATCATGTCGGTCATATTGTACGCCATCTGGATCAATGACGTCGCCATGATCGGGACAGCCAGTCTGGTAAGAGATGATAATACAGGTCCGTTTACCAAATCAATTTTCTTTTGCATGATTGGCTATACTCTTTTCAATACTTTCACGATCTCGCCCATATACATCGTATGATAATCCTTGTCCGGATACCATTTCTCATCATTTTCCTTAACATCGAAACATTCCGGTTTCATATCCTGTGTATACTGAGTCTTGCATACGAAGATCAGATCTGCTTCTTCAACTGCAGTTGTTCCGTCTACCGCATATGGATGAAGGCCTGCTTCTTTCCATTTATCTTCTACGTCTTTTCCTGATACAGATCCGCATACGCTTAATGCTTTTCTGTAATCTTCTGACAGGAAAGAAAGCGTGTACATACCGGTCTCATCCATGAATTTCTTCGTGTATCTCTGTGGGCGGATATATGCAGTTGCGATATTCTTTCCCCACATGATTCCGACACCACCCCAGCTTGCTGTCATGGTGTTACTCTTTTTTTCATCTCCTGCTGTTACCAGCATCCATTCTTTGGAAATCTTTTTAAACGGGTTGAATTCCAGGCTTTCAATTGCTACTTCTTCAAATGCCATTTTATATTCTCCTTATCGTCTTTCTTTTAGAATTACAGACAGTGAATATTCACTGCCTGCATTTTTACTATATTCTTTTATAATTATACTACTTTACTAACACTTTGCGGAAGTTTTTCTTTCCTTTTTTCAGGACTACGCCGTCTCCGCTTAATGCTTCTCCTGCAAATGTCTGGAATACATCTGTAACCTTCTCACCATCTACAGATACTCCGCCCTGCTGCACTGCACGGCGTGCTTCTGACTTGGAAGCTGTCAGTCCTGATTTTACTAACATCGTCAGAATATCGATATTTCCATCTGCAAGGTCTTCTTCTGTCAGTTCTGTCTTTGGCATATCTGCTGCTGCACCTGTTGAGAATAATGCTTTTGCTGCCTCCTGTGCTTTCTGAGCTTCTTCTTCGCCGTGAACCAGTTTTGTGAGTTCGAATGCAAGAATCTCTTTTGCTGTGTTAAGCTGTGCTCCTTCCCAGCTGTCCATCTTGTCGATCTCTTCTAACGGAAGGAATGTCAGCATACGGATACATTTTAATACATCTGCATCTGCGACATTTCTCCAGTACTGATAGAATTCGAATGGAGATGTCTTGTTCGGATCAAGCCATACAGCACCACTCTGTGTCTTACCCATCTTTTTACCTTCTGAATTCAGAAGCAGTGTGATCGTCATGGCAGAAGCGTCTTTTCCGAGTTTACGACGGATCAGTTCTGTACCTGCAAGCATGTTGCTCCACTGATCGTCCCCGCCAAACTCAAGGTTACATCCGTATTTCTGGTATAACTCATAGAAGTCATATGCCTGCATGATCATGTAGTTGAACTCAAGAAAGCTGAGTCCTTTTTCCATTCTCTGCTTGTAGCACTCTGCTGTCAGCATACGGTTAACGGAGAAATGTGCTCCGACTTCACGTAATACTTCGATGTAGTTCAGTCCCATCAGCCAGTCAGCGTTATTAACCATCAATGCTTTTCCATCTGAGAAATCGATAAATCGACTCATCTGTTTCTTAAAGCAGTCACAGTTGTGCTGGATTGTCTCCGGTGTCATCATCTGACGCATATCTGTTCTTCCGGATGGATCACCAATCATAGCTGTTCCTCCACCGATCAGTGCGATTGGTTTGTTTCCTGCTTCCTGCAGACGTTTCATCAGGCACAGTGCCATGAAATGTCCTACGTGAAGGCTGTCTGCTGTCGGGTCAAATCCGATGTAAAATGTAGCCTTTCCATTGTTGACCAAGTCTTTGATCCTGTCTTCGTCTGTTACCTGTGCGATCAGGCCTCTTGCAACGAGTTCTTCATAAATTCCCATTTTAAGATTCTCCTTTTATTTATCATAATTGATTGTTTACAGATTTCTTACACATAATAATACAAAAGTCCTTACCCAACATTACATTGGATAAGGACGATATTAACCGTGGTACCACCTTAATTCACTGATCACTTACGCTTTCAGCCTCATTCAGTCTGCGTGTTCACAGACCTTTGCACGATAACGTGTGCCTGACGTCACAGCCTACTTCCGGAAATACTTGTGAAATTAATATTCCACATTTTCATCCGTTTCGGTGTGCGGCTCCAAGATGTATTCGTTCTTCACTCTTTCATGCGCCTCTCATCAACCGGCAGCTTTCTGTATGGGTGTGTGGATCACTACTTCTTCTTTTCTAAGCCTTTGTGATATCTGTATATTATTTTTCTGTCTGTGTTAAAGACTAACTGATTTCGAGTATTTTGTCAATATGCTTTCGCTAATTATCTGCCAAAAACCGCATTAACTCTCCGGCAATAATTTCATTCCCAGCTTCCGTCAGATGAATACCATCTGTCGTGATATTTTCATATCCGGCTCTTCCTGCTGCCGATATCATAAGATCCTGTAATTCCAGAAATTCCACATGATATCTTTCTGCAATTCTTTTCTCAATTGCTTCTGCCTGTCTGATTCCCGGAATCCAGTTCGCATACTTTCTTGGATAAGGAAAGATAAATGGTGCCATACAGATAATTCTTGCACGGGTTCTCTCCGTAAGTTCTCTTAGAACGGATTCATAGCCTGCTTCAAATTCCTGTTCTTCCAGACTTTTTCCTGTATTCATCATGACTCCGACATCATTACATCCGATCAGCAGGCTCACAATATCCGGCTGTCTTAAAATGCAGTCATGCTCTAACATACGCTTTACACCCTGGATTGTGAAACCGTCATGTCCACAATTCACAATGTCGTACTTTTTCCCTCCGCCGGTACTGTGATTCAGCTTTTTATCCACCATATCCACATAACCGTTCCCCAGTGGATTTTCAGAAAAGCAGTGCTCTGCGTCTGTAATGCTGTCACCTAAAAATATAATTTTCTTCATTTTTCCTATCTATTTTCCGTATTCGATTACATACGTTAATGCAAATCCACGAATTCTATTATAGCTCCCGGCCATCCTTAATTACCATTTTAAGATCCAGATTCCCATCTAATAATACGATATTCGCTTTTTTTCCCGGTGCGATCGAACCATATGTATCTTCAATTCCAAGACTCTTGGCCGGATTGATGGTTGCACATGCTACAGCCGTCTCAAGCGGGATCTCCATCTTCTTAACTACCGTACGCATGCAGTCTGCAAGGTTTGTAACAGATCCTGCAAGTGCTCCATCGGATACCAGTGTTGCATGATTACCGACTACTTTTACATCCAATCCACCAAGTGTATACTGTCCGTCCGGCATTCCGGTCGCACGCATACTGTCACTGATCAGGATCATACGGTCTGCTCCCATCATCTTGAACGCTGCTCTCACCATCGATGGGTGGATATGTACACCGTCACAGATAATCTCTGCCATTACATGTGCACTGTCGGACACTGCTCCTACAACACCCGGTTCACGGTGAGTGAATGCAGGCATCGCATTAAAGAGATGTACGGCATGATTTGCTCCAGCATCGAATGCTGCTTTCGCATGTGCATAATCCGCATTGGTATGTGCAAGCGAAATGTTCACTTTATCTTTCATTGCTTCTACAAATGCAACTGCGTCCTCGCTTTCTTCCGGCGCAAGTCCTACAAACTTCACAAGTCCTTCCGAAGCATCAAGGAATCTCTGACAAATAGCCGTATCACAAGGCATGATATTTCTTTCATCCTGCGCTCCTTTTTTCACCGGGCTGATGAACGGGCCTTCCATGTTCACGCCTACAAGATCCGCTCCCTTCGGATTCTGTTCTTTTTTGTATTCTGCTGCTGTTCTTAAGATATCTTCCAGTTCTTCTACCGGAAGTGTCATCGTTGCCGGTGCGATTGTTGTAACACCCACAGAAGCCTCATATTTTGCAATATTTTCAATAGCCTCTTTACTGTTATCACAGAAGTCATCTCCCATACACCCGTGGAAATGCAGATCGATCAGTCCAGGAATTGCGTATGCCCCCTGTCCGTCAATGACTTCTTCCCCCAGCATATCCGGTACGTTTTCTGTCGTGTAAATGCTTTCGATTTTGTCATCGTGAACAACAATGCCGCCTGCTGTAAATTTTTTGTCTTCTGTATAGACAATTACATTTTTGATTATCATTTTATATATCCTCCATTTTATTTTAACATTCTAAAAACTCCTGTGCATCCCTTCTCCTTCTTCCAGTGCACGCAGTGTATTATCATGCAGAACTTCTTTTTCATATTTATCCTGTTCCAAATAGTAAGAATAGATAATATCAAGCATGACCAAAATCGGGAACTGCGGTGAGATTACATTCCCATGATTCAGGTGTCTGAGTGATGGAATCAGAATAACTTCTGTGCAGAACTGCTCGAAGCCACCCCGGTTGTTCGCCGTAAAAAGAATCGTTTTCGCACCTTTCCGATATGCTTCTTTCAGAAGAAACAAGACCTCTTCCTTGGATCCGCTGATACTGATTCCGAATACGAGGCTTCTTCTGTCCTGGAATACCGCCTGCATACGCATCATATCTCTTTCTACCAGCGAATCAATATCCACACCGATTCGCATAAAACGCAGTTCCATCTCTCTTGCTGCCAGACCGGAACTTCCGGTTCCGCACACGAACACACGCTCCGCCTGATTCAGATATCTGCTGATCCTTGCAATCTGCGCCTCATCCACCAGACTGTAAGTCTTATTCAGAAGTTCCTGATACGCATTCAGGATCATTCGCGTATTACCGGTAATGGATTCCTGCTTTTCTACAAATGTCTCTTCATACTGATAGATGAATTCTCTGTATCCGCGATATCCGCATTTCTTCGCAAATCTGGATAACGACGCTTCTGATACGAAGAGTCTCTCGGAAATGGATTTTGATGAAAAATCCACTTTCTTTCTGTTCTGTATAAAAAAATCTGCGATATTCCGTTCCACTGTCGTAAATTTATCATAATTCGATTCTATGATCGGAACGACTGATTTTACATAATATTCCATATCTTACTATTCCTGCTTCTTTATTTTATAACTCCGGACTATGCATGTCTTCCCTGAAAATGATAGAATGCGCCTAACATACCGGCATTGTTCTGGTTTTTGGCAAATGCGATACTTGTATGCTCCCACATGCTGGACACCAGGTATTTTTCCACTGCTTTTTCAATCTTGTCCTTCAGGAATGCTTCCTGCGCCATGATTCCGCCGCCAAGTACGACAACTTCCGGATTCACTACATAGCAGATATTGGCAATACCTTTCCCAAGTACATCCGTCATCTCATCAATTGCACGGTTACAGATCTTATCACCTTTTTTCGCCTCTTCAAAAATGCGATATCCGCTCCAATTTTCTGCCGGTTCTCCCTTCCATGCAGCAACCTTCTTCGTCAGAATACTGGCTGCTCCGAGTGTCTGGAAATCGCTGTCATCCATATGCATATATCCGACTTCACATGCGCTGTTACTGAATCCGTGGAACACCTCACCATTCAGCAAAATACAGCCGCCGATTCCGGTTCCGATCGTCAGCATCACAGCCGCCTTACTTCCTGCCGCCGCTCCTGCTTTGTACTCAGCAAGTCCCGCACAATTCACATCATTTTCCACTTCACATGGAATTCCGAATCGTTCTTCTACCGTCTTTTTGAATGCCGTTCCGATATAATTCGGGATCAGCGGTGCCGAATAGAAGATTTCCCCTTTCTCAATGTCAACCATACCGGCTGTAGAAATACACACACCTGCGTCTGCCTCTTCTTTTAATGCTTCTACGATACCGATGACTTTATCAAGGATCGCCGGTCCGCCTTTCTGCGCTTCTGTCTTCATTTCTTTCTTTAACAATACTTCTGCATCTTCGCTCACAATACCATATTTGATTGCTGTGCCGCCGATATCAATACTAATATATTTTTTCATCTCTGCTTTGCCTCTTTCACTTTCCTTCATTATACTCGTTCAGCCAGAAAAGGGCAAACCGTTCTTTTATGGTTTGCCCTCGACTTTTTCTGATTAAATCTTTACTTTAAATATTGCCTTTTTAATGGTTTCCGGTTCCTGAACCTGAACCGCTGTTCTGTGTCCGTCACTCGGATAACAGATCAGGAAATCTCCATCTGTCAGGACTACGGAAGAATTCTTTTCCCCATCCATCGGAAGAAAATCATCTTTTTCCACAAAATCTTTTAATTCCATATTCTGAATGAAGTTCAGATCGATCTGTTCATTTCCATGGATCATTACATGGACGTCCAGATAATTTTTATGTGCTTCCCAGAAACGTTCTTCCGGTGTTGTTGTTGTATATTCTACGATATTGACAAACAGTCTGTCACCATCGATTTCATGACTTCCCTTTTCATAAGAAGCAAGGTCGTGTGTCTTTGCATATTCAAAGCACTCTTTTACCTGTTCTTCTAAGAATGGGAATTCTGATAAATTATTGATATTTCCAAAAATCACGAAAATCGTCACTCCTTCTTAGTTTTTGTAAATGGTTGTGTTAGGAGCAGGTACGGAATTGTCTCCTTTTGCCTTTCTCCAGATGATACTTGCCGGGATACCAATTACCAGTGATACTACAATTGAGATGATTGAGTATGACCAGATTGATACGTGATCAGCAGGTACGAAGTATTTGATATATACCATTACTGCAGATGCTGCAACGAATGCACATACTGCTCCGAATGTATTTGCAACCTTTGTAAATGCTCCAAGAATAAATGTTCCGATCAGGATACCAAGTACCAGTCCCATAAATCCATTGAACCATTCGTATGCAGATTTTACTCCGCCATTAGCCAGTACCATAGCAACTACGATTGCGAAGATACCGACGATCAGAGATACATACTGTCCGATCTTTGTCTGTTTCTCAAAGCTTAATTCTTTCTTAGAAAGTCTTGCCTGAATATCCAGTGTCCAGCTTGATGCTACAGAGTTCAGACCTGTGGAAAGTGTAGACTGTGCCGCTGCATAGATAGCCGCTAACAGAAGTCCTGTTACACCAACCGGAAGTTCAAATGCAATGTAAGATGCAAAGATCTGATCCTGTGCTGCTGCCGGCGGAAGTGTATTCTGCTGATAGAATACATATAATCCTGTACCGATCAGATAGAATACTGTTGCGATAAAGATAGATAATCCTCCGTTTGTAAGCATCATTTTGTTCAGTTTTTTAGTATCTGTTGTAGTTGTAAAACGCTGTACAATATCCTGACTTGATACATAGGATCCCATTGTATTGAATCCGGCACCAACAATCATGATAAATACGCTGTCTTTGAAAATGTTAGGGTTGAAGATCGGCTGATCTACAGCAAGGAATTTATGCTCTGTTGTAAGTGCATGCATGATTGCTCCAAATCCACCGTCTAAGTGTACCAGCAGGAAGATCAGTGCGAAAGTAACACCGATCAGAAGTACAGATCCCTGGATGAAGTCTGTCCAAAGTACGGATTTCAGACCTCCTGTGTATGAGTAAATAATAGCAATGATACCCATGATAATGATCAGTAAGTTTACGCTGATTCCAGTCAGACTTCCAAGTACCATACATGGAAGGTACATGATGATTGACATACGTCCGATCTGGTAAATGATGAACATTACAGCTCCAAGTACACGAAGTCCTTTGCTTCCGAATCTCAGTTCCAGATAATGATATGCTGTATCAATATCCAGTTTGCTGTAGATTGGCAGGAAGAATTTAATCGTGATCGGGATAGCTAACAGCATACCAAGCTGTGCGAACCACATGATCCATGTTCCTGCGTATGAGTTTCCTGCTAATGACAGGAATGAAATCGGACTTAACAGTGTTGCGAAAATTGATACGGAAGTTACCCACCACGGTACAGTTCCGTCTCCTTTAAAATACTCTTTTCCTTTCATTTCTTTCTTTGCGAAATGAAGGCCGGCGAACAGTACAGCCGCGAGATAAATTACTAAAATGACTAAATCTACTACGGTAAACCCTTGCATCGTCTCTCTCCTTACAGATATTTTTCTTTCACGTATTTTTTATATAATCTTACAGATATTTAGCTTTTGCGTCGCGAACCATCTTAGCTGCTTCTTCAACGATAGCCATGTCTTCTTCTACTAATGCCGGCAGTGGCTCTCTTACTCCGCCAAGTTCCAGACCTTCGTTGATCTTTAACATAGCTTTGATTACTGCGTACATATTTCCGTGTGCAGAACACATCTTATAGATAATCTCATCACAAGCATACTGGATTTCTCTTGCTTCTTCCATCTTTCCGGCTCTTACATACTCGTCTAATTTCAGATATAATTCCGGCATAACTCCGTATGTACCACCGATTGCTCCTTCAGCTCCGATGACACGTCCACTCATGAACTGCTCATCTGGTCCGTTGAAGATAATGTAGTCAGGGCCTGCTGCCTGTTTGAACATCTGGATATCCTGTACCGGCATAGAAGAGTTCTTAACACCAATTACGTTAGGATTCTTTCTCATCTCTGCGAAAAGTCCCTGTGTAAGAGCTACTCCTGCAAGCTGTGGAATGTTGTAGATTACGAAGTCTGTGTTTGGTGCTGCTGCACTGATGTCATTCCAGTACTGAGCGATTGCATACTCTGGCAGATGGAAGTAGATCGGTGGGATTGCTGCGATTGCATCAACTCCAAGGCTTTCTGCATGTCTTGCAAGCTCCTGGCTGTCTTTTGTGTTGTTGCATGCAACGTGTGCGATTACTGTAAGCTTTCCTTCTGCTGCTTTCATAACGTTTTCAAGGATGATCTTACGGTCTTCTACGCTCTGGTAGATACATTCTCCTGATGAACCGTTAACGTATACACCTTTTACACCTTTTTCTACGAAGTACTTTGTCAGTGCCTGTACGCCTTCCGGACTTACATTGCCTTCGTTGTCATAACATGCATAGAATGCTGGGATTACGCCTTTGTACTTTTCAAGATTTCTCATGGTTTCTTTCTCCTTTTCTTTGTCTTTTTATATAAATTTAATTTAATAAGTTCCTTGCGGAATTATCTTTCCATTTCTTCTACAAATGATTTTGTGATCAGCTGTGGTCTTGTGATAATAGACCCTACAACGACGCTGTATGCACCAAGCTCGATCACATGTTTTGCTTTTGCCGGTGTATTGATATTACCTTCTGCGATCACTCTGTGTTTTGCTTTTGCAACAATCTTTCTTAAGATTTCGAAATCATTTGCCTCGATCTTATCGCCTTTACTCTGCTCTGTGTAACCAACCATCGTAGTTCCGATAAAATCAAATCCGAGTTCATCGGCATGCAGTGCTTCTTCTACAGTAGAGCAGTCTGCCATAAATAACTGATCCGGATATTTTGCTTTTACTTCCTTAAAGAACTCATCCAGTGTCTTTCCGCCTGGTCTCTTAGAAATAGTAGCATCCATAGCGATGATCTCCGGTTTTACTTCCATCAGTTCTTCGATTTCTTTCATCGTTGGTGTAATGTAAATATCGCTGTCATCATAATCTCTCTTTACGATTCCGATGACCGGAAGGTCAACCTGTGACCGGATCTCCTTGATATCTTCTTTTGTATTTGCACGAATTCCACTAGCACCTCCCTGCTTTGCAGCCAGTGCCATTCTTCCCATAATGAATGAAGAATGTAATGGTTCATCCGGTAATGCCTGACATGATACAATTAATTTACCCTTCAGATTTTCAACTTTCTGATTCATTTTTTTGTTCCCTCCTTCGTTCTGCAATCAGTATAGTATTGTTCGATTTTATTTTCAAGTACCTTTTCAGTTCTTGAAACTTCTTTCACCCTTTTCAATTCTTCTCTCTGTTTTTTCCTATTTTAAAATCCGTTTTTTATGCAATATGCACAATTCCAGGTAGTTTCTTTCCAGTTTCGAAAGTAGTTTCAGTTCATGCTATTTTACTTGAAAATTCATTTATAATGTATATACTAATATTCAGAAACAAAAAAACAATAGAATAAGGAGAGATTTTATTATGGTAATTTATAAAGCAAAAGACTATCAGGATATGAGCCGTAAGGCCGCAAACATCATTTCTGCACAGATTATTATGAAACCAAACTGTGTACTTGGACTTGCAACCGGATCTTCACCGGTCGGTACATATAAACAGCTGATCGAATGGTATAAGAAAGGGGATCTTGATTTTTCCCAGGTTACAAGTGTAAACCTCGATGAATACAAAGGACTCAGTCCTGAAAATGATCAGAGCTACAGATATTTCATGAATACCAATCTCTTTGATCATGTAAACATCGACAAAACCCGTACTTTCGTTCCGGACGGACTGGAAGCAGATTCCGAGAAAGCCTGCAACGATTATAATGCAGTCATCCGTAAGCAGGGCGGTGTAGACCTCCAGCTTCTCGGTCTTGGACACAACGGACATATCGGATTCAACGAACCAGGTGCCGCTTTTGAGAAAGAGACACACTGCGTAGATCTGACAGAAAGTACAATTGAAGCCAATAAGCGTTTCTTCGAATCTGAAGATGATGTTCCGAGACAGGCTTATACAATGGGAATTAAGAATATCATGCAGGCCAAGAAAATTTTGGTTGTTGTAAGCGGAGAAGATAAGGCGGATATCTTAAAAGAGGTCTTATACGGACCAATTACTCCGGAAGTTCCTGCTTCTATTCTTCAGTTACATAATGATGTTACGATTGTAGCTGATGAAGCAGCACTCAGTAAGATCGATATGTAATATGAATAAAAAATCCCGGTATGTGAATCAGACATTTTTGAGCATCCAGTTCATTGTCATTTCTCATACCGGGATCTTTTTCTGTATTCGATTTTATTTGCGGCAGCCGGACTATTTTTGTAAAGCTGCTGCTTTTTTTCTTCCTGCAATGATCAGTATAGCGGATATCACTACAATCGTGCCTGCCAACAGCTGAGAGACCGGAAGTCCAACTTTTGGCAGCAACAGCTGATCGGTTCTAAGTCCTTCGATCCAGAGTCTGCCAAGACCATACCCCAAGAGATAGATCAGGAAGACTTCCCCATCGAATTTCTTATGCTTGCGGTACAACAGCATGATGATCAGCACCATCAGACACCACAGGGATTCGTACAGGTAGGTCGGATGAACCTGAATATACATGACTCCTTTGACTGTCTCGGCATGATTCCACATCTTTGTTGTGATGTCCGAACTTCTTACCGCATCCACCGGAAGTCTCATAGCAAACAGTCCATTCGTATATTCCCCAAAGGCTTCTCTGTTGAAGAAGTTCCCCCATCTTCCGATCATCTGTCCGGTGATCAGACCAAATCCGCCGGTGTCAAATAACAGAAACGGTGATAATCCTTTTATTTTTGCAAATATAAATACTACAACAATTGCCGTGATCACACCGCCGTATATGGCAAGACCGCCCTCACGGATGTTAATGATACTCTTAATATCGTCTTTATACATATCCCAGGAGAAGATTACATAATATGCCCTTGCTCCGATAATTGAAAAGATAACTCCATATATTGCCAGATCATAATAATCTTCTACGTTCTGATGCGTACGCTTTGCTTCCATTACCGCCATCATAAGTCCCGCAAGTATTCCGATTCCTATGACGATTCCATAATATGCGATATCGAATCCAAAGACTGTGATATGATCGCCGACAGATTTTAAATGAATTCCCAGATTAGGGAAATCTATGGTTCTGTGCATTGAAACAGCCCCCCTCTTTTCATCCATCTATTCCTGATTATACATTAAACCGGAACAGCATGATATCTCCGTCTTTTACCACATAGTCTTTACCTTCCAGACGGATCAGACCTTTTTCTTTTGCTGCTGTGTGGCTTCCACACGCGATCAGATCATCGTAAGATACAACTTCTGCACGGATGAACCCACGCTCAAAGTCAGAGTGGATCTTCCCTGCTGCCTGTGGTGCCTTCGTTCCTTCTGTGATTGTCCATGCACGAACTTCCGGCTCACCTGCTGTCAGATAGCTGATCAGTCCAAGCAGCTTATAACTTGCTTTGATCAGTTTTTCCAGACCTGATTCCTTTAATCCAAGATCCTCCAGGAACATTTTCTTTTCATCATCATCCAGTTCTGAAATCTCTGCCTCAATCTCTGCACATACAACGAAAACTTCGCTCTGCTCACCTTTTGCATATTCACGGACAGCCTGTACACCTTCGTTATTGGCCGCATCATCTGCAAGATCATCTTCAGATACATTTGCCGCATAGATAACCGGTTTGTATGTCAGAAGATTATAGCTTTCCAGCCATGCCTGTTCTTCCTCGTCATCTGCTTCTTCGAATGTCTTTGCAAGCTTTCCATCTTCCAGATGCGCCTTGATCTTGTTCAGAAGTGCAAGCTCTTTTGCTGCAGATTTGTCATTTCTTGCAACTTTGGAAACTTTGGAAATTCTTCTTTCCAGGATCTCAAGGTCAGAAAAGATCAGCTCTAAGTTGATCGTCTCGATATCACGAAGTGGGTTGATGCTTCCGTCTACGTGTACAATATTGCTGTTCTCGAAGCATCTTACTACGTGTACGATAGCATCTACTTCACGGATATTGGCAAGGAACTGGTTTCCAAGACCTTCTCCTTTGGAAGCTCCTTTGACAAGTCCGGCAATATCAACGAATTCAATTGCTGCCGGGATGATCTTCTTGGTATGATACATCTCACCCAATACATTTAATCTCTCATCCGGTACGGTTACGACTCCTACGTTCGGGTCAATGGTACAGAATGGATAGTTTGCTGATTCTGCGCCTGCCTTTGTAAGTGAGTTGAACAGTGTACTTTTTCCTACATTTGGTAATCCTACGATTCCTAATTTCATTTTTTATTTCCTCCTATAAATTTCTTGATTTCAGCATACTTATTTTTGCAAGTGGACCATTTAGTGGGCCATTATTTTCTCTTTCCAAACCAATCTACAAATCTGGCTGAGTATAATCCCGTACTTTCCTGGGTTATTCCCTTGCCAAGTTCTTTGCCTTTTAAATCTTTTCCCATATTTCAGCTTCTCTCATAAGAAGCCCTAATACAGTAACTTGTATTATACCATAGCATCTTATCTTTGTGAATATTCATTTTTATCTCATCTCCTGTTTGTGATAGCTCTTTCCCTTCGTTTCTTTTGCAATAATTTCCATTATTTTAGCCATCGCACTTGTCTCCTTGCTCCCATGTGTTTTTGTTCGCAATCATTATAATTGCAGCCCCGATACATCCAACGATGTTTGGAACGCTCACAAGTGAAAATATTCCAGGATTACAGCTCCCATCTATCGTATACTGGATTGTTTTATCCAACCCGTCCCTTGCAAGCTGCAAAGCAGCATATAACAAGACCATATGCTAAAACAAACGGGCTCCTTCTGCCCCAGAAATTAAACTCGTTTTCCACTATTTACCATCATATCTAACATATCATCCTCTTCGGGCGTACGGTCGGTTTTATTTGCCAGTCCCTTTCCGGCGGTTTTAAAATAGCATTTTTATCCCTGACCTCTTTTAGCTGTGTGCCTGTCTGTCCCATGCCGATGCCACAGACTGCACGCACTTTATACAATTTTGCTGCCTCTTTATATCCTTTGATTCCTCCTGCCATAATCCAGCCGAGATAAATGATTTCACTGCCGGAAAGCACCTTGTTTTTTGCCTGCTGTAAACTATGTACCAGAAGATTCAATTCATTTCCCAGTAATTGTGCATACTCTGCTGTGCTTCCGGTATTTGATGTATATATGATTGCTTTCATTCTTATCTGACCTCCCATAATATAAATGACGCAGTGCAAAACTGTAATATTACAATCTGCACTGCGTCTTAGCGTCTGGCTCTTATTTTACTGTTTCATTTCTTCTACAATTTTGTCCAGCATCTGTTCAAACTGACATTTCACTTTCGCCTTATCTGCTGCTCCATCATACACACTATAATAGATAAACATATTCGCATAAAATTGAACTGCATTCTCCTCTGGATTTTTTATTTCCATATTTTTGAACAGGTCCTTCACGTATTCTGCCGGTCCGGATACCAGATATTGCTGATATAAATTCTGCATCTCTTCACTGCGAAACTGCTCTATTGTAAGCATTTTCCGAAACGATGATGCAAAATCATCCTCTGTCCAATATTCATACATAGATTTGCTGTATTCCACCAAATCATCCAATGATACTGTCTCATACTTTTCAGGCGTTTTCTCTTTATCCTCTTGTGGCATATCATATTCTGTTGCCTGTTCGCCATCCTGCTGCTCCATACGCCCCACAATACAGTCAAAAATATCTCTTTTGCTTTTGTAATGACGGTACAATGCCCCTTTTGTCATATCAAGCTCTCCTGCTATCTGGCTGACTGAGACAGCCTCATAACCATCTCTGGCAAACAGATGTAGTGCCACAATTAATATTTCCTCTTTCCTATTACCCATGCACATTTCCTCCAAAATAAATAAACGACCGTTTACATCTTAATAATAGTAAACGGTCGTTTATTTATCAAAACTTTTCTTTTTGCTTATATTATCTCTTTTTATAAATCAACAGCTCTGGATTTTCACCAGCTTTCTCATATGTACATACTAGAATAAAATCCATACTTGCCAGGATACCGAAACACCTGTCTCCTCCAAATTCAGACTCCAGTTGATTCCCCAGATATGTTTTCTGATCATCAAGGAATTTCACTTTTTTTCCATTCGGCAGAGTATATTCCAGATTCACATATTTTCCCACAAGTGCATTTAGTTTCTCTACCCTTGGAAGTCCGTCTATATGCAGATCATTAATTTCATTTATCAATTGCTTTTTAAACTCTTCAAACTGCCCATTGTCACTAAGTTCATCATACCTTTTCCAGTAATCTAACTTTGGAAGCATTTCTTTCAGATAAGAACGTGCCTGTTCTTCGGTAAAGTTTTCATTTACCATATTCTTTACACATACATCAATCAATTCATCCATATCATTATATGTGTATGTTCCATCTGCATAGCACCATTTACAATACTCCTCATTTAATGTGCCATCCTTATCACGTCCCAATATGGAATCATCATCAATTGGCATCCCGCAACACTGACAGATCAACTTTCTGGGTTCTCCCAAAAGCGTATTGATGGAAACATCAAATTCTTTCGATAAGAGCTTAAGTGTATCAGTATTTGGAACTGTATCTCCATTTTCCCAGCGTGATACTGCCTGCCTTGTTACCATGATTTTATCTGCCAGTTCGTCTTGTGACATTCCTCTTTCTGTACGAAGTTTCAAAATAATATTTTTTGTTTCCATAGTCATCACCTCCATAAGCATATCATATAGATAAATTCATGTTCTGAAAAGCAACCTGCTGTTGCCATACCCTGTCTATATGATTTAATTATCACTCTTTGGTCATGACTTTCCTGCACCAGGTTCTTGTCTTACAGTGAGGACATTTTAAATATCTTAGTAATGTCACAAACATAATTGTTGATATTACGCCAATAATTCCAGTTGCATAATCATATCATAACCTAAACACCAGTTATTTTTATTATAATACTTACAACTATGAAAAAGAAGCACTCATACAAGCGCTTCTCCTTACCACATTAGAGCTTTGATCAAAAGGTTAATGGACCACAAAGTAGGCCATTTTTTCAAAAACTTACATGAATTTATATAGAGTTTTATCTGTCTTTCGTTTCCATCAGAATCACAATTCCATTCAGGAAGCTGATTGTCACTTCATCCTCCTGGAACTGATTGCTGACGCAAAGGCTGTCATATGGTATCAGTGTATGATTCGTCAATGGATACTTTGCCCCTTTGATACTGAAACCAAATACTTCCTCGCCTAACGGAAACACAGAAAAATACGGTCCATAAGTTTCTCCTTTTTTCAGATGGGTTTCCCCGCCTCCGATCAGACGGATCTTATTCTGGCGATCCATGATCACAGCATTAATTCCGGCTTTAAACGGGATTGCAAGGCTCTGAACATTTGCCCAGAGGTGATCGATACGACCTCCGGTTGCTCCCAGGATTAGAATCTCACCTGCCCCTAATGTCATAGCCAGTCTGATTGCAATCTCTGTATCAGATGCATCTTTTACCGGATTAAATTCCCTGATCGGAACATCTGTCTCATTACGGTAATAATCTCCAATCTCTTTTTTTACACTGTCAAAATCTCCGACAATATAATTTGGCAGAATCTGATGGCTGTAAAGGAACTCCATACCTTTGTCCACACCGATCACATACTGGTTTTCCTCTTTTTCAAGGATTGATAATACAAATTCTTCTTCCAGCTCCCCACCGCTGATAATCACAATCTTCTTATTCATAACTTTTCAATATCTCCATGAATTTTGCAGTATTTTCCCCGGCATCTCCTCTGAACACAGCAGAACCGGCCACAATTACATTTGCGCCTGCATCCAATACTTCTCTGACATTCTCCACATAGATTCCTCCGTCTACCTGAATATCTGTCTCCAGATTTTTTTCATTCAGCATCGCACGGACCTCACGGATCTTATCCAGTGATTCCGGAATAAATTTCTGTCCGCCAAATCCCGGATGCACGCTCATGATCAGGATCATCTCCACGTCTTCCAGATATGGAACAAGCTCTTTTACATCTGTCTCTGGATTAACAGCCAGTCCTGCCTTCATGCCACATGCATGGATTTTATCCAATGTCGTTTTTACGTCTTCACAGGCCTCCAGATGTACCGTTACATAGTCAGCTCCCGCCTTCTGGAATGCTTCTACATAGCGGATCGGTTCCTGCACCATCAGATGTGCATCCATGAATTGCTCCGTTGCATCATGGATTGATGCCAGAACCGGCATACCAAATGATATACTTGGTACAAACATTCCATCCATAACGTCAAAATGAATATACGCTGCCCCATTTTCCTCTGTCTTCTTCATTTCCTGACCCAAAACTTTGAAATCTGCCGCTAGTATTGACGGTGACAATACATAGTTCATCATCAGTACCTCCTTTTATTCTTCACTTCCTCATACATTTCTATATAATTCTGATAACGGATTTTATGAATTTTATCCTCTTCCAGAGCTGCCTTTACGGCACACCCCGGCTCATGCACATGATCACAACCGTTAAACTTGCACATTCCTTCGTATTTCCGGAATTCCGGAAAGAAGTACTTCAGATCTTCTTTTTCATAATCATTCACATATAACGAACTGAATCCCGGTGTATCCATGATATATGAATTTTCATCAATGGCGAACAATTCCGAATGTCTGGTGGTATGCTTTCCCCTCTCAATCTTCGTACTGATTGCCCCTGTCTCCATATCTGCCTCCGGCTGCAGAATATTAATGATCGAAGATTTTCCCACTCCGGACGGACCTGCGATCGCTGTTGTCTTTCCTTTCAGAAGTTCACGTATAGTTTCAATCCCCCGTTCTTTTTTCGCACTGACAAATACCAGCGGATAACCGCATGATTCATAGATTGATTCCAATTCCTTCACCTGCGGATCTGTCGCAATGTCTTCTTTATTAAAGCATAACACAACCGGAATCTCTTTGCTTTCCATCATAACAAGAAAGCGGTCCAGCAGATTAAAGTGTGGATTCGGCTTCGTGATTGCAAAGACTACCAATGCCTGATCGATATTGGCCACAGCCGGGCGGATCAGCTCATTCTGCCGTGGCAGTATCTTCACTATATTTCCTTTTTTTTCCGATTCATCAAGAATCTCTATCTCTACATTGTCTCCCACCAAAGGCTTGATCTTTTCTTTCCGGAATACACCTTTGGCTTTGCATTCATAAACACCGAATTCTACTACGTGAACGTAGTAGAATCCGGCAATTCCTTTTATAATTTTTCCCTGCATAATCTTTTACTGGCCAGTCGTGGTCCCATCATTTGTATTAGACCCATTCTGGTTATTGTTATCTCCTGTGGTTCCTCCATTTGTCGGCTCCTGTGGTTTCGCCCCGAGGCTCACCACATAGCTGATCGTACCTCCCTTGGAAATATTTCCAGAAGAAGGACTCATGGAGATGATACATCCTTTCGCATAACTGCTGCTGTACTGTGAATCCGATACATTTGTATACAGACCATTCTGGGATGCCCAGCTCTTAAGTGCTGACTCCTGCTGTCCTACGAAGCTCTGGATATCAATCTTTTCTTCCGGTTTCGGTCCGTTACTTACCGTGATTGAAATGGTTGTTCCGGCTGCCGCCTTACCTCCAGGTGTTACAGTCTGGCTGATAACCATTCCTTTTTCCACACTGTCACTGTAGTCATATGTTACAGTTCCTACATTGAATCCATAATTCTTGATCGTACTCTGTGCAGTTGCATCTGCCATGCCTCTTACATCCGGCACCGTCTTCTTATCTGTTCCCTGACTTACCAGCATGGTAACTGTAGAACCCTTTTCAGCTTTTGTTCCGGCAGAAGGTGTTGTATTGATGACATTACCGCTTGCTACACTGTCATCATACTGGAAACTTGAAATCACCTTAAATCCTGCATCTTCCAGTTCTTTCTGTGCTTCCGTTTCACTCATACCGCTGACATCCGGTACCTGCTTTTTACTTTTTACCAGTCCCGAACTAATAACAACTTCTATAGTTGTATTTTTCTTTACCTTTTCACCGGCTTCCGGAGTCTGTTTAGAGACCAGTCCGGCTTTATATTTTTTAGATTCTGTTCTCTTAATCGGTTTTATTCCAAGATCTTTCTTTTTCAGTGCAGCCTTTGCCTGCTCCTCTGTCATACCACGGATATCTGGAACTGTAACTTTTCCTGACGTATCTGCATCATCCTCTGTAGTAATTCCGCCAAACGACTTGAAAACCCCCGCTGCCTTTCCCACTGTAAATACAAGGATCAGCACAATGATCGCAATTACCACAATCGTCAGAATCTTCATGAGCTTATGCATATGCGGATTTACTTCATCCGAATCTCTCCCGGATGCATAATCATCGTATTCGTCGTCGCCATCTTCTCTGTCGTTATATCCTTTTCCCGAATACACATCTGTAGTGTCATATTCATCATCATATTCGTCGTCATCATCGTAACCGTTACGGATATCATCCAGATCTTTATCTGTCATAATAACCGTATCGGAATCCCCGCCTGCCGACGCTATTCTTACGAAATCTCCATCCGGATCTACCAGTGAATGCTTCAGATCCTGAATCAGATCTCCTGTACTTGTATATCTTCTCTCAGAACTCTTCTGTGTACATTTCAGAATAATCTGTTCCAGGCTGTAAGGAATATCCGGAACCAGCTCCGACGGCGGTGTGATCTCCTGCTGCAGATGTTTCATTGCAACTTCTACCGTTGTCTCGCCATCAAACGGAACCTGCCCTGTTACCATCTCAAATAAGGTAATACCAATGGAATAGATATCACTTCTCTGATCACTGAATCCGCCTCTCGCCTGCTCCGGTGATGTATAATGCACGGAGCCCATTGCATTCGTACTTACTGTATTCGAAGTTACAGCTTTCGCAATTCCAAAATCTGTAACCTTTACCTTCCCATCCTTGGAAATGATAATATTCTGCGGCTTGATATCACGGTGAATAATTCCTGATGCATGCGCCGCACCGATACCACTGCACATCTGGATTGCAATACTGATCGTCTCTTTGTGAGACAGTCTTCCTTTTCTCTCTATATATTCTTTTAAGGTAATCCCTTCTACAAGCTCCATGACCATATAATTAAGGCCGCGGTCTTCTCCGACATCATATACATTCACGATATTCGGATGCATCAGTCCGGCTGCCGCCTGTGCCTCCGAACGGAATTTTCTTACGAAATTTTCATCTTCTTTATACTGCTTCTTTAATACCTTAATCGCCACATAACGGTTCAGCATCTGGTCCCGGCCTTTATAGACATCCGCCATTCCACCGGCACCGATCTTACTAAGTACAGCATATCTCTTGCCTAGTACGATTCCATCTTTTACCATACACTCACCTCATCAGCAAGTGGCTCTGCCACGATAACCCCTATATTATCTCTCCCGCCATTGCTATTTGCTTTTTCTATCAACATCTGAACAGCTTCTACTACATCCCTGGAACCCTTGACAATATTAAACATATCTTCGTCCTCAACCATATTGCTGAGTCCGTCTGTACACATCAAAATAATATCACCCTTCTTCAGACGATATTCATAAATATCTGGTTCCACATTTTCCTTTACACCGATTGCACGTGTAATAATATTCTTATCCGGATGGTTTCTTGCTTCTTCTGCCTTGATTCCACCGAGTCTTACCATCTCTTCTACCAGCGAGTGATCCTTGGAAAGCTGTCGGATCTTGTCATTGATCAGGTAAAGTCTGCTGTCTCCTACATTGGCAAAGTACAATGTATTGCCAACAACAGTTGCCGCTACCAGTGTTGTTCCCATACCTTCCAGCTTGATATCTCTTGAAGCTGCCTCGATTAATTTATGATTTGCAATACTGACTACGCTTCTGAGAATCTCCTCGGGTTTATCCATCGGTGTCTTCTTCAACTCATCTTTTAATACATTTACCGTATAACTGGACGCAAAATCTCCCGCCTTATGTCCGCCCATTCCATCGGCGACCGTAAGGAGGTTTGGAAATGGTCCTATTGGTCTGTCTGTAACGTATACATAGTCCTGATTGACCTCACGTCTTCTTCCCACATCAGTCATTGCATATATTTTCATCTGTCTCTCCCTCGCTTTTGGCTGCGTGTCTACGGCGCAGCTGTCCACAAGCTCCGTCTATATCAGAGCCTCTTTCCCTTCTTATAGTAACATTAATTCCGTTTTTTTCAAGTTTATTTTTAAATTCCAAGGCATTTTTGCGGTCTGGCTTTTTAAAATCACGCTCTTTGATCGGATTCACCGGGATCAGGTTCAGATGGCAGTTTCTTCGTTTTAAAATCGCCGTCAGTTCTCTGATATCATCCGGCTGGTCATTGACTCCTGCCACCAAACTGTATTCGAAAGTAATTCTTCTTCCTGTCTTATCAAAATAATAGTCACAGGCATCCAGTACATCAGACAATTCATATTTATTTGCTACCGGCATCAGCTTCTTACGTTTTTCCTGGCTGGATCCATGAAGTGACAGAGCCAGTGTGATCTGCAGTCCCTCTTCAGCAAGTCTTCTCATATTCGGGACAATCCCGCAGGTAGATGCTGTAATATTTCTCTGGCTGATATGAAGCCCGTGTTCATCACTCAGCATATGGATGAATTTTATGAAATTATCATAATTGTCCAACGGTTCTCCGGTTCCCATAACCACCACATTGGAAACTCTTTCTTCTGTAATCTTCTGAATATGATAGATCTGACGGAGCATCTCCGATGTCTCCAGACTCCTGACGAGTCCTCCGATCGTTGATGCACAGAACCTGCACCCCATACGGCATCCGGCCTGCGAAGAGATACACACAGAATTGCCGTAATTATATTTCATCAGAACACTTTCTACCATATTACCGTCTTCCAGTTCAAACAGGAACTTCTCAGTCGGATCCACTTTCGATATCTGGTGATCGATCATCTTCACTTTCCGGATCTCATAGTTTTCTTTCAACTTCTCACGCAGCCCTTTGGACAGATTTGTCATCTCATCAAAATCATCTGCCAGCTTTACATGAAGCCATTCATAGATTTGTTTGCTCCGGAATGCTTTTTCTCCGATTGCAAGCATCTCTTCTTTTAATTCATCATAATTGTAGGAACATATATCTTTCTTATTCATGATTCACCCTTTTTAATATTGCTATATAGAATCCGTCTCCCGCATCTCTTCCCGGAATCATCTGTTTTTCTTTCACCAGTTCAAACTCCGGATATTCTTTCAGAAACCACTCCACATTCCCCTCATTCTCTTCTCTGTGTATCGTACAGGTACTATATAAAAGCTTTCCCCCTGGCTTTACATAATCCTTTACTACCGACAGGATCTTCTTTTGTAACTCCACCAGATCTGCTTCTGTCTTTTCATTCATCTTATAGCGCAGATCCGGCTTCTTTCCAAGTACACCAAGCCCGGAACACGGAAGATCTGCAATTACAATATCGGCCGTTTCTTTCTTATGTGGATCGTATATTGCAGCATCCTGACATACTGCATTAATATTTGTAAGACCGCTTCTTTCAATATTATCCCTGATCAGCGCCACCTTATACTCTGTCAGATCTCTCGCTTCCACATGACCGGTTCCGTTCAGAAGTTCTGCAATATGTATCGCCTTTCCTCCCGGTGCTGCACACACATCCAGCACCTGGTCTCCTGCTTTCACTTCCGACCATAATGCTACCTGCATAGAACTTAAGTCCTGTACCTGGTAAAGTCCCTCACAAAAGCTTGGAAGTGCAGACAGATGATCATATCCGGACAGATACAGTGCACATGGAATCTCTGGCACTTCCCCTGCCGTCACACCTTCTTTTTCCAAAATTGCGATCAGCTCTGCTTTTTTGATCTTATGTTCATCAAACCGGACTGTCAGCGGCTTTTCTTCCAAAAATGCTTTTCCGATCATTTTTACCGTCTCTTCATCATATACTTTCAGCCACTGCTTTACCATCCATTCCGGCAATGAATACTTTATGGAAATGAAGGCCTCTTGATCTTTCTCATCCGGATAGCTGATCTTGTCCAGATTTCTGCCGATATTACGAAGTACCCCATTGACAAATCCCTTCAGGTTCACAAACCCTCTTTTTCCCGCAAGTTTTACTGCTTCATTACAGATTGCCGAATCTGGTACGCTGTCCATATATTTCATCTGATACACCGAACTTCTTAAAATCGTGCGGATCACAGGTTTCATCTTATTTACTTTTACTTTGGAAAACTGATTGATGATATAATCGATCTCAATCATACGCTCCAGTGTTCCATTTACTACTCTTGTAATAAATGCGCGTTCCCGTTTGTCCAGATATTGATATTTATCCAGAACATTCTTTATCACGATATGGCTGTACTCACCGTCTCTTGTAATCTGAAGCAGCATGTCCAGCACTAATTCTCTTTCATTTACAGACGCCTGCATACGTCCCCTCCTCTTTCCATAGATATACAATCAGGGAAGCGGCTTATATCCCCTTCCCTTTCGTTAATTAATCGTTTCTTCGATTTCCAGTCAGAAGCAGTATACGCAGAAGCTGCAGAATTGCAGATGCTGCTCCGGCTACATAAGTAAGTGCTGCCGCTGTCAGCACCTTTCTGGTATCTCTGACTTCATCCTCATACAACATGCCTGTATTACCAAGGATCTTCAATGCCCTGTGTGACGCATCAAATTCCACCGGTAATGTCACAATCTGGAATAACACTGCAAGCGAAAATGCAAGAATTCCGAGATTGATAAACAACACAGAGGTTGTACTGCTGTTGAAGAAAAATCCAAGGATGATCAGCGGCCATGCGATAGAACTTCCGAAATTTGCTACCGGTACCAGACTGCTTCTTAACTTCAACGGTACATATCCGGTCGCATGCTGTACCGCGTGTCCGCATTCATGTGCTGCTACTCCAAGTGCAGCTACCGATGTGGAATTATAGGTTGCATCCGAAAGTCTCAAAGTCCTGGTTCTCGGGTCATAATGGTCGGTCAGATTACCGGAAATGTGCTCGATCCGCACATCATACAGGCCTTCTCTGTGAAGAATCTGTTCTGCCGCATCCCTTCCTGTCATACCGGAATGATTCCTTACTCTGGAATATCTGCTGAATGTGGAATTCATCTTCGCAGATGCGATCAGGCAGATCACGACACCAATCAGCACTAATATATACGTTGGATCAAAATACATTGGATAATACATAATTATCAGCCTCCTTGCTCTCTATGACCTGCATTATATATGAAAATTTCCCCAAATAGCAGGTTTTCATACATTTTTAACAATTCTTAATCATTTGTGAAGAAAGTTCACATCCTGTTTCGATCTGATAACCTCGTAAGAAAGCGTCCGCTTCCATTCTCTTCTTTCCAGGGATCTGAAGTACCAGTACTTTCAGAAGTCCGTCTCCTGTCTGTACAGAAAATCCGTCTTTTTCCACTTTCACGATTGTTCCCGGGGTTGCATCGGTATTCTCATCCAGAACTTTTGCTTCCCAGATTTTCATGACTTTACCATTCCAGTCTGTGTAAGCACTCGGCCATGGATTCAGACCCCGGATCAGACATTCGATTGCCTTCGCAGACTTGCTCCAATCGATATCTCCGAGCTTTTTGTCCAGCATTTTCGCATATGCTGTCGGGCTTTCTCCCTGTGTTTCCCACGTTGCGGTCTTATCTTCCAGTGCCTTTAATGTCTCAACACAGAGCTTTGCACCTGCTTTAGCAAGCTTGTCATGAAGGCTTCCGCCTGTCTCATCTTCTGCCAGTGGCACTTCTGTCTTCATGATCATATCTCCCGTATCCAGGCCTTCATTCATCTGCATCGTCGTTACACCAGACACTTTATCCCCGTTGATAACTGCCCACTGAATCGGAGCCGCACCACGGTAACTTGGCAATAAGGACGCATGTACATTGATGCATCCGTATGGTGTCATCTCAAGAATTTCTTTTGGAAGGATCTGTCCGAATGCGATAACGACCATGATATCTGCATTATATTTGCGAAGTTCTTCTACGGCCTGCGCTTCTCTGATCTTCACCGGCTGAAAGACCGGGATTCCATGTGCCAGTGCTGCTTCTTTGACCGGTGTATACTGCATCTTGCCGCCACGTCCTTTCGGCTTATCCGGCTGTGTGACTGCAAGTACGACTTCATGTCCGGCTTCGATCAGTGCTTCCAGTGTTCCGACCGAAAAGTCCGGTGTTCCCATGAATATTACTTTCATGCTATTCTTCCTCCTCATAGTTCACGTCATGTACTTCACCCTCTACCAGTCTGGTATATAACTTACCATCCAGATGGTCGATTTCATGACAGAATGCTCTTGCAAGGAGACCTTCTCCTTCCAGGATCACTTCTTCCATATCTTCATTCAATGCTTTTACTTTCGCATAATTCGGTCTTGTCACGATTCCTGCTTTTCCAGGAAGGCTTAAGCATCCTTCTTCGCCTGTCTGTTCTCCGGATGTCTCCAGGATCACCGGATTGATCAGGACGATCGGTCCTTCTCCGATATCAATGACTACGATACGCTTCAGGATCCCAACCTGTGGTGCCGCAAGCCCTACGCCCATTGCTTCATACATGGTATCTAACATGTCGTTGATCAGTACTTTTGTGCGAAGCGTCATCTTCGTTACTTCTTTACATTCTTTATTCAGAACTTCATCCCCAAATTCTCTGATTGTTCTAAGTGCCATCTCTTTTGTCTCCTTTATCTTTTAAAAAATATTCATCGGATTAAAGTCAAACTGTATCCTCATGTTCGCAAATCCTCTGTTGATCTCGATATAGCGTTCCATATGGTTCTTGATCCGCACAAGCACCTGATATTCCTCACTTTTCAGATATATGACTTTCCGGTAAACGTCATTGACTTTTCCAACCGACGGACTTGCCGGTCCGATTACCTGCACTTCTCCGTCTGCGCTTACCCGGATTGCATATTTCTTCAGATATTCTGCTGCCGTTGTAAGCTTATTTTCATCAGATCCGGTCATCAGGACTGCCATCAGCTGTGATGCCGGCGGATATCCCATCAGATCCCGGTAATTCATCTCTTTTTCATAGAAGCCTTCGTAATCCTGTCTCGCTGCCATCCGGATACTGTAATGATCCGGACTGTAAGTCTGTATTATTACCTCCCCCGGACGTCTGCCTCGTCCCGCACGGCCCGCCGCCTGTGTCAGAAGTTGGAATGTACGTTCTCCGGAACGGTAATCATCCGAATACAGCGACATATCTGCCGCCAGAACACCGACCAGCGTCACATTTGGAAAATCATGTCCTTTTACGATCATCTGTGTCCCGATCATGATATCTGCTTCTTCGTCTGCGAATTTCGCCAGGATTTTCTCATGTCCGCCTTTGTTCTTCGTGGTATCCATGTCCATCCGAAGAACCCTTGCCTGTGGGAATTCCCGCTTCACCAGATCTTCAATCTGCTGTGTTCCCGCCCGGAACCCTCCGATATACGGAGAACCGCACACCGGACAATTCTTAACAATCTGTGTCTCATACCCACAGTAATGACAGACCATTTTTCCGCCCCGGTGTACCGACAGTGATACATCACAGTGAGGACATTTTACTACATATCCACAGGCTCTGCAAGAAACAAAGCCTGCGTATCCTCTCCGGTTCAGGAATAACATTATCTGTTCCTTCTTCTCCAGCCGGTCCTGCATCAGTACTTTTAACCGGTCACTTAAGATAGAACGGTTCCCATGCTTTAATTCTTCCCGCATATCTGCCACATATACTTCCGGGAGTGCCTGCTTCCCGGTGCGGTTCCTAAGCCTCAGCATCTGATATCTGCCACACTCACACGCATAAAATGCTTCCAGAGACGGAGTTGCCGAACCAAGTACTACACTTGCGTCCTCCATCCGTGCTCTTTCGATTGCCGTCTCTCTTGCATGAAATCTCGGTACCTGTTCACTCTTATAAGTCGGTTCATGCTCTTCGTCAATGACGATCAGTCCCAGTCGTTCGAACGGTGTGAACAGAGCCGATCTCGGACCAATCATGATATCGACTTCACCTTTTTTCACACGTTCCATCTGATCATAACGCTCTCCCTGTGACATCCTGGAATTCAGGATAGACACCCGTCCGCCAAATCTTGTGTAGAACCGCATCACGGTCTGATAGGTCAGTGCTATCTCCGGAATCAGTACGATTGCCTGTCTGCCTTCACTTAGGACTTTATCGATCATTTCCATATATACTTCTGTCTTGCCGCTTCCTGTCACCCCGTATAACAGATAAGTCTTACGGATTCCCTGCTCATAATCCTTCGAAAATGTCCGGATTGCCGCCTGCTGTTCTTCTGTATAAATGATTTCTTTTTGTTCTTTCTGCTGATAAATCACCGGGTTACGGTATACTTGTTCCGATTCCAGTGCCAGAACCTTCTGCTCTTCCAGTGCCCTTACCACACTTCTCGTCAGATTCAGCTTATGGATCAGAAAATCATAATCCTGTTCCGGCTGATCCAGAAGTGCCGCCAGAAGTCTGGCTCTTGCTTTCTGATTCTTGTGCAGATACAGTTCCAGCTTTTCTTTTCCCTCTGCTTCCGGCAAAAGAAGCCGTACCTTCTGCTTTTCCTTTGCTTTTTCTTTCTTCTTGATCGGAAGTACCGTCTTCAGTGCCTGGATCATCGTTCCCCCGTAAGATTCCTTCATCCAGGCTGCCAGTGCAACAAGTTTACTTTCAATCGCCACACTTTCTTCGGCAATTTTTAAGACCTCTTTCATCTTCTCCGGTGCATACTCCGCACGTTCGGAGAATCCGGTTACATAGCCTTTGATTTCTTTATTTCCCATGCCGAACGGAACTACAACTTCCATTCCAACCTTAAGCATCCCCTCCAGATGAGAGGGGATGCGGTATTGAAAGACTTTATCTAATTTTTCATGCGTAATATCAACGATAATATCAGCGTACATTTATTTCTTTAATTCCTCTAATACTTCCTTGATCAGAACACGTTCATCCATATCGTGTTTCACACCCTTGATTTCCTGATATGTCTCATGTCCCTTTCCTGCCAGAATGATGACATCTCCAGGCTGGCCGTGTTCGATCGCATACTTGATTGCTTCTTTTCTGTCACAGATCGTGATGTATTTTCCATCTGTCTTCTTCATTCCTACTACAATGTCATCGATGATCGCCTGTGGTTCTTCAAATCTCGGGTTATCAGATGTGATGATCGTAAAGTCGGATAATTTACCGGATACTTCACCCATCTCGTAACGTCTGGTCTTAGATCTGTTACCGCCGCAACCGAATACGGTCACGATTCTTTCCGGATGATAATCTCTTAATGTATCCAGAAGACTTTCGAGTGCCATGGCATTATGTGCATAGTCGATCATCAATGTAAAGTCATCAGATACTTTGATCATCTCGATACGGCCTTTGACTCTTGCAACCTTCAGCGCCTTCTTAATATCTTCTACCGGCACACCGAAATGTCTGCATACGGCAATTGCTGTCAGTGAGTTATATACACTGAAGTCTCCGGGAATGTCGATCTCTACATCAAAGTCCATAAGTCCTGCTACATGATACTGTACTCCAAGGTATCCAGGTCTTGAGATGTGCTTTACATCCGTTGCACGAATATCTGCTTTTTCAGAAAATCCAAATGTTTCCACTTTGCATGTTGCGTCTTTGAATATATCTTCGAACCATTTATCATCTACATTACCGATTCCGATCTTACACTGCTTGAATAACAGGCTCTTACAATATTTATATTCATTGAAATCTTTGTGCTCATTCGGTCCGATATGATCTTCTCCAAGGTTCGTAAAGATTCCGATCTCAAATGGAATTCCTGCGGTACGATCCAGTTTCAACCCCTGTGAAGAAACTTCCATAACTACACATTCGCAGCCTTCTTCTACCATCTCTGAAAAATATTTCTGAATGGTATAAGATTCCGGCGTTGTATTATTTGCCGGGATACTCTTATCTCCGATGATTGCCTCAATCGTACCGATCAGTCCGACTTTGATGCCGACTTCTTCCAGAATGGATTTCACCATATAGGTTGTCGTTGTCTTTCCTTTTGTTCCTGTGATACCGATGACTTTCAGCTTCTCTGCCGGATATCCGAAATATGCTGCCGAAGTTAATGCCAGTGCGTAACGGGTATTCTCTACCTTAATGACTGTCAATCCTTCCGGTGCTTCTACATCTTTTTCTACGATCACAGCCGCTGCTCCTTTTTCCGCAACCTGCTGTACATAAGCATGTCCGTCGGAAACCGCTCCGCTGATGCATACGAACACACTTCCTTCTGTCACTTTACGGGAATCGTTGATCAGTTCTGTGACTTCAATCTGGTCGTCTCCCTGTACTACTTCATATTCTAAACGTTCCAGTAACTGGGTTAATTTCATCTGATTGCCTCCTATTTTCCTACAATATCATAAGTATACCATCATTTTTCCATGCAGCAAAGGAAAAATTATGTTATAATAATAGTTAGAATATTTTGAAAAAATAAGAAAAGGGGAATGTAACTTATGAAAGCTTATGAAAGATTACTGAAATATGTCGTTGTCCGTACACCAAGTGACGAAAACAGCGAAACTGTACCATCTTCTGTATGCCAGTTCGATCTTGCAAGACTTCTGGAAGCGGAAATGAAAGATCTTGGACTGACGGATGTTGTTCTGGATGACCAGTGTTATCTGTATGGCAAGCTTCCGGCTACCGCAGGTCTGGAGGACAAACCGGCGATTGGATTCATCGCACATATGGACACTGTATCTGATTACTGTGACCATGATATCAAACCAATCGTTACTGAAAATTATGACGGTGGCGAGCTTAAGCTTGGAACAAGTGATACTGTATTAAGTCCTAAGAACTTCCCACATCTGGAAAGTCTTAAGGGACGTACACTGATCACCTCCGATGGGACAACGGTTCTCGGTGCAGACGACAAAGCCGGAATTGCTGAGATCTTAACTATGATCGAACGTGTACAGGAAGAAAAGATTCCTCACGGACCTCTGTGCGTTGCATTTACACCGGATGAAGAGATCGGTACCGGTGCTTCTCACTTCAACGTAGAACAGTTTGGTGCAGACTATGGATACACACTGGACGGTGATACCGAAGGTGAGATCCAGTACGAGAACTTCAATGCTTGTAAGGCTGATTTTGTGATCAAAGGATTCAACGTGCATCCTGGCTCTTCCAAAGATACCATGATCAATGCAAGTCTTGTAGCTATGGAAATCAACAACGCACTTCCATCTATGGAAACACCTCGCGGAACAGAAGACTATGAAGGATTTTATCATCTGGTAAGTATGTCCGGAGAAGTTGCGGAAGCTGAACTTCATTATATCGTAAGAGACCATGACAAAGATCTCTTTGAAGCGAAGAAAAAAACTTTAAAATTAATCGAGAAAGACATGAATGAAAAATGGGGCGAAGGTACTGTAACACTTACCATTTCTGAACAGTACCGTAACATGGCTGAGATTATCTCCACCTGTATGCATCTGATTGACAATGCGAAAAAAGCATGTGAAAATGCAGATGTGACACCACTTGTACTTCCGATCCGCGGCGGTACAGACGGCTGTCAGTTAAGCTTCAAGGGCCTGCCTTGCCCGAATCTCGGAACAGGCGGACATGCTTATCACGGCCCTTACGAACATATTACAGTTGAGGGTATGGATAAGAGTGTGGATGTTGTTACAGAGCTTGTGAAATTGTATGCAATGTAAAGATTTTCTTTTTAAAGCAAGAAGACCTGCCGGTAATCGGCTGGTCTTCTTGCTCTTTTATGTCTCTTCTAATTTTTTACTGTCTTATTTTACAGTTCAATATCCGGAAGTTCTTCCTTGAATCCTTCTCCTACTACTTCGTTCGATTCTACGATAATAGTGAATGCTTTCGGATCGATGGTATGTACCATCTTCTTAATGGTATACATCTGCTTGTTATTGCAGGCGCACATTACGACATCTTTGTCTTTCTTTGAATAACTTCCGATTCCTTTTAAGATTGTAGATCCTCTTCCTGAGTAAGCGTCAATCTGTTCTGCAATCTCAGCACCTTTGTCGGTTACGATCAGGGTCATCTTACCTTCATCGATACCGTACATGATTCTGTCCATTACCATTGCCATCAGATAAGTAACGACGACACCGTAGATCAGGCCGTCTATATCCTTGAATACCAGTGCTGTGCCAAGAATGATAGTACAAATATCAAGGACAAATGTAATAATTCCAAGCGTAATATGTGGTTTTACTTTCTTGATTGCCACACTGATAAAGTCCTGTCCACCTGTTGAAGAACCTCTCATGAAGATCATGGCATATCCGATTCCGCATAATACGCCCATACACAGAGCTGCCAGCAGTCTGCTTCCGTCATAGACCGGAAACAGTGGTGCTACGTAGTCCATCAGTAATGATGAAATGATCATCGATTTCATGGACTTTAAGAAAAATTCTTTTCCTAAAAATTTATAACAGAAGATTGCAACAGGTACATTCAAGATGATGGTTCCGGCACCAACCGGAAGGCCAAATAAGTGATACAGAATGATTGCGATACCGGAAAATCCTGCTACCGGGAAATCTGCATTCAATGCAAAGTTGTAAATACCAACTGCGATGATCATACCTGCTACGATATCCACAAGGATATCAATGAATAATTCTTTCCAATTTACATTTTTCATTTCCATTCCTCCTAGATTTATTTTTTAATCTTTGTGGACATATCTCTCACGACCAATGTCTTTTGATGATGTCCGCTTTATTTATAAACAAACAAAGAAAGCAGCCACAAATTATATGTAAATATAATTCGCAACTGCTCTTATGCTCATAACTATATCAAATTTCATTAGTTTTGTCAAGGATTTTTCCTACCCAGCAATTTCAACACGGTCTTTCCCACTCCTGACTCCTCATTCGTATATTCAGTAATATGCGCTGCCCGTTCTTTCAATTCCCTGGTACCATTCTTCATTGCATAGGATTCCGGGAACTGATCTATCATTGACAGATCATTCCATCCATCCCCGAATACAACCACTTCTTCTGACTTTATATCATAGTATTCTGCAACTTGTTTCAACATAATTCCCTTTTGAGCCTTTGGTGCGGTAACCTCCATATTATCTGCAAATGAAGATAATACGCTAAGTCCTGTCTCTTCAAAAATCTCCTGCTTAAGTCTTTTTATCTTTTCTGTATCTTTACTGAAACATAGTATCTTTCTTATCTTGTATTTCTTTTCAAAAATCTGCTGCCATCCCTCTTCCAGAAAATCTGCATATTTCATCTCTTTCGTAGTCGCATAATCCCCATGATCCGTATTGATCTCGAACTTTATCCCCTCTGCATCCAGTTTTCTGCACACTTTTGCTGCCTTTTCAGGATCCATATCCTCCGCAAATATCAGTCTTCCTTCTTCATCCCGAAATTCTGCCCCATTCATTAATACATATCCACAGTTGATCCCATACTGTTGCATAAGCGGCATTGCACCTCTGTAAGATCTTCCGGTTACCGTCATCCACCTGACTCCCTGTCCCTGCGCGGTCTCTACTGCCTTAGCATTTATCCCGGATACTGACCAGTCATTTTTCAACATTGTTCCATCCAGATCAGTTGCAATCATCTTTATCATAATCTGTTCCTTCCTTCATCAGATACTCCTGGATCGCTTTCAGATTTTCTTCTTTCAACAAGTAATCCACGTATATAATTTTTGTCTTTTTTGGAAACTCTACACCATATACTCTGGAACCCGATATTACCAGATCTACCGGAACCGGATCCAGTCTGTACTCCGCCAGAGACATCTTCTCCAGAATGTGTATCTTTTCACCACAGTAATCTGTAATCTGCCTTGCCATATTATCCGCAAAGCTTTCACCAATGTCACATAAAATAACGGCTTTTAATCTCTGGAAGTCATATGCCTTTAAGTAAATTGCAACATAACAGATCTCATGTACATTGGCTATAAATTGATATTTTTCCTGCAGTATCTGGTTCAGTTCTTCTGCCATCCGCACTTCTCGTTCGTAATATTCCAATACATTTTCCAGTGTCGGATTTGTCTCAAAATATCCCTGTTCTATCCGTTCTATCATCTTTCCGATGTGTACAGACAGTCTCGTGAATAATTCTTCATTATTTCTGTAATCTGTATGATATTTCCGGTCAACTATTTCAAGAAATTCTTTCGTAATCTCTGTATATTCTTCCGGAACTTCATACGTTTTTCCCTGTGTGTACAATATTCTTTTTGCTCTCAGACACTCTGCCATATAACTGCGTTCCTGCTTTGGAATATCATATTCCTTTTTTTCAAGAAATCTGCATATTTCTTCTACACATGGCCAAGTCTCATAATCTCCGGCATCTTCTTCCAGTTCAAATCCTTTTTCTCTCCGCATAAGACTGACAAATATATCCAGGGCAAACCCTTCGATTGCTTTATCTATTAACCGATATCCGTATTGTTGTAATATCGCCGGAAGTGCTTTATATAGTGCAATATAATCTTCATATTTTTCACTTCCAAACAGGAACGTGATCACACGTTCCATCAATATCGCACCATACGTATAATAGTTCATGATCTCCGCCAGGGCATGTCTGCGGATTTTTTCCGGACCCGTAATTCTTGACCCCTTACTGCTTACCTCTATCGTCAGTCCATGGTACCATCTGCATGCATCCTGTATTTCTTTCTTGGTCTGCAGCATTGCTGTTTTAGATACAAATAATTTTTCTGCTGTCCGTTGTATAGAAATCGGGCGCTTTTCAAAAAACAAAGTGGTAAATCCAAATAAAAATCTTTCATCCGGCGTCTCCGGCAATATTACATTCTTACTCTTCCTGATCATACGATCCAGGACCTTCTGTACATTTTGTTTTTCTTCTGCTTTCAGATAATACCCTCCAGTATTAGACGAATAAATTCCAACATTCTCCTGTCTCAGGATTTCATTAATTTCTTTTACTTCGTTTCGCAATGTTCTCTGGCTGATATCTAATTTATCCATCAATTCGGCAGACGACATTCTTTCATGTCCAAGCAACGCCCTGATCAGCTTTATCTTTCTATTATACATTTACTCACCCTGGTTCGTTTCTTCTACTTTGATTTTTTATCCGACCGTCAGTTCCATTCTCTGAAAGTTCCGGCCGTCATTACTAACCAATATTGTATATTCCCCTTTTTCTTTTGTCCAGCCCTTTCCCGGTATCCAGCGTTCCAGTGTCTTTTCTTCTATCGGAATAACGATTTCTTTACTCTTTCCCGGCTGTAATTCAATTTTTTTATAAGCCACAAGTTCTTTCACCGGCCTTGCGACCAAAGATTTTTTCTTCCCGATATAAATCTGGACTACCGTTTTTCCTGTCATATTTCCAAGATTTGTCACCTTCACAGGTACCAGGTATTCCTGTTCTTGTCTGACAATTTTTCCATTGACCTGTACATCATATTCCGTGTAACTCAAGCCATATCCAAATGAATACAATGGTTCATTCGGTATATCCAGATACTGTGATTTATATCGTGGTTCCTGCACCAGATCGGCTTTTGGGCGTCCTGTCGGAGCCATATCATAGGACACAGGGATCTGACCGCTTCCATATGGAAAACTCATCGCCAGTTTTCCGGAAGGATTCTTTTCTCCATACAGCAGTGCTGCTGCTGCATTGCCGCCTTCCGTTCCCGGAAACCACATTTCCAGAACTGCATCTGCATATTCTTTCACCTTTCTTAAGTCCAATGGACGTCCATTAAACAGTAATACTACTACCGGAATCTGATGTTCATGAAGTTTTTTCAAAAGGCTGATCTGATGTTCCGGCAGTTCGATCACAGATCTGCTTCCTGCTTCACCGGACCATAGCTCTGGTTCACCAAGTGCCAGTACTACTACATCTCCCGATGCTACAGTCTGTACGATACGGTCTGAATCTTGTTCTGTCACTTCTTCATATGCAGTCTGAATCACTTCCTTTATCCGGCCGCCCTTTAAAATAAGTCCGTCTTTTACTGTTATGGCATCTTCTACGATACCGTCAACCGACCACGGACCCAGAATATTTTTACTTTCTGCATATGGTCCGGTCAGAATAACCGGCGTCTCTTTCGTCAGTGGTAGAATTCCGTTATTTTCCAATAGTACAGCCGACTCTGTGGCCGCATGGAATGCTGCCCTTTTTTTATCCGGACTTCGAAGTTCCCGCATTTCCCGCTCTGGATCAACTCCGCGGTATGGATCTTCAAATAACCCCAGTTCGTTTTTCAAGATCAGGACTTTTTCCACCGCTTCATCTAATATAGCTTCCAGATGTGGAAATTTCTTAACATATACTTCTATGTGTTTTACTATGGCTGCTGTCGCCATCTCAATCTGTACCCCGGATTCCAGAGCAAGTCTTCCGGCCTCTGCTTCCTCTTCTGCTACACCATGCTTGATCAGTTCCAGTACCGCCCCCCAGTCTGAAATCACGGTTCCCTCAAATTCAAGATCTTTTCTTAGTATATCCTGCAAAAGCCATGGATTTGCCGTCGCCGGAATTCCATTCAATGCTTCAAATGCTGCCATTACCAATTTAACTCCTGCATCAATACAAGCCTTGAACGGAGGAAAATATTTATTTCTCAGACGGAATTCTGATACATCGGAAGTATTATAATCTCTTCCCCCTTCTGCCGCACCATATGCTGCAAAATGTTTCACACATGCTGCCAGACGGTCCGGATCCTTCAGATTTTCCCCCTGGTATCCTTCTACCATCGCTTTTCCAAAGTCACAATTTAATTTACTATCTTCCCCAAAGCTTTCCATCACGCGTCCCCATCTCGGATCTCTTACGACATCTACCATCGGGGAAAATGTCACTTGATATCCTGCGGCACTTCCTTCTTTCGCAGATATTCTGGCACATTCCCGGACCATTCCCGGGTCAAATGATCCTGCCATAGCCAACGGTACCGGAAATATTGTCTGATACCCATGTACAATATCCGTCATAAACATCAGCGGAATCTGTAATCTGCTTCTTTCCAGATTCTCCTTCTGGATATTTCTCATAGATACCGCATCAAGTTTTCCCAAGATGCTCCCACACAGCCACTTCTTTTCTTCACTGATCCCAAGCTTTGTCTCTGTTCCGGTCAGCTGACTTCCCTGAATTGCAAAATACCGGGAAGGTAATTGCGTTACCTGCCCGGCTTTTTCTTCAAGAGTCATCTGCCGGATAAGAACTTTTATTTGATTCCTGTCCATTTTACTCTTCCTTATAATTCTGTCTTCATTTTTTATTCTGCTTCTGCAACATCCTGTTTCATTCCGAAGAAATATGTAAGTACAAATGCAACGGCGAATGCAATTACATTTACCAGAATGTAAAGCGGCATCTGTTTATTCAGATATAAGAGCATTCCCGGAATACCAGTGATAGACATTCCTGTTCCTTTCAGTCCGAGAAGTGCTGCGATCCATCCTCCGACGCCACCACCGATACATGCACATACAAAAGGCTGTACCAGTCTTAAGTTTACACCAAATACTGCAGGCTCTGTAATTCCAAGTAATGCAGAGATTGCAGAAGGATAACCTAAGGATTTCATTTTTGTTGATTTTGTTTTTACTGCAACTGCCATTGCTGCTCCTGCCTGTGCTACAATACCGCAAGAACCTACCGGGTTTACCGGATTCCATTTTGTTTTTGCAAGCATCTCAATCTCAACAAGATTCAACGCATGATGTACACCGGTTACAACAATTACCTGGCAAAGTGCTCCCCAGATAAATCCGCCAATTCCGAACGGAAGGCTGAACAATGCAGATACGATACTTACCAGACCTACTTCAACCGAATGGAAAATTGGTCCGACAATAAAAAGTCCCAGGCAAAGTGATACAAGCACTGTAACAAATGGTGTCACGATTAGATCCAGTGCATTGATCACATGATCATGCAGCCATTGTTCAATCTTAGAGCCTAAGAAACCAACAATGAATGCTGGTAATACAGAACTCTGATATCCATTGACTTTAATAAATCCAAAGAAGATCAGTGGTTTTGCATTTCCCTGAGCCACATCCCATGAAGTTGGCAAAATACTGCTTACAAGCATCAATCCAATTACAATACCAAGTACCGGAGATCCACCGAACTTTTTGAATGCAGACCAGCATACCAGTACAGGCAGAAAACCAAACGCTGTATCAGTTAAAATCTGTGTAAATTCCAGGAACTGTTTTGGAATCGCATCTGCTGAAGTTCCAAAGAATGCAAGCAGTGCATCCTGTGTCAGGAATCCCCTCAGTCCCATGAAAAGTCCTGTTGCAACCATTACCGGAATGATCGGAACGAATACATCTGCGAACACACGGATCAACTGCTGTAATTTATTTCCTCGTTTTGCGGCAGCGGCTGCCTGTTCATTCTTAGAGGAACCTTCAATTCCAAGTTTCATTACTTCATCATATACTTTATTTACAATACCTGTTCCAAGAATAATCTGATACTGTCCAGCCGTGAAAAAGCATCCTTTTACAATATCAATTGCTTCTACCTGTTTGTCATCAATGATTTCCCTGTTTTTTACAATCAGGCGTAATCTTGTCGCACAGTGCGCAACAGAAATGATATTCTCAGGTCCACCGACAACTTCGATGATCTGCTGTGCAACTGCTTTATAATCTGTCTCTTTTGCCATCATTATATCCATTCCTTTCGCTTCGCTCAGGCACAAAACGCAATGAAAATGTTTCCCTGAGCTTATTTTTTCTTTATAATTCT
>NZ_JAOQJW010000023.1:0-63624 GCF_025567265.1 Dorea amylophila
GCATTTGATACACACGGAATAAAACTTGGAAAGGCGTTCCAGTGAATGTGAAAGAGGCGTTGGTAATTCTTAAGGGGCAAAATTCTGCGTTGGGTTTTCAAAATTTGACTGTCTGAGGCATATGCCGAGTTTCAAATTTTGAAAGCCTGTTTTTAGCAGAATTTTGCCCCTTTAGAATTGACCCGCCGATGGAACCTGAACAGGAACGCCTTTCCAAGTTTTATTCCGGTTCGGGTATCCATAGCCTTCCTGAATTAAATCCCAAATTAATTCCGATACTGTGTATTTTTATTACTGCAGCTGGCTCAGACGGCTGCGGAGTACAGGTCCGACGATGATCGCAATGATAATCTTCACTGCGTCACCGGCAAGATAAGGAATTACTCCGACAGAAAGTGCTGCAACGAATGACATTTTCAACTGGATCGCAAGCCACTCTGTACCGAAGATATAAGTGACTGCCATACCGATGATCATACCGACAACTGCCAGGATTCTGTTCTTTGGAAATTTATCAACGAACAGTCCGGAAATCAGTGCAAGGAAGATGAAACCAATCAGGTATCCGCCGGTAGGACCTGCAAGTTTTCCTAATCCACCGGTAAAACCGGAAAATACAGGGAGACCGACAAGACCAAGTAACAGATATACGATGTAACTGATGGTTGCATCTTTAAAACCAAGTACATAGATACTGATCATGATCACCAGGTTGGTAAGACTGATCGGTACCGGGCTGACCGGAATCGGAATCGCCATAGGAGCGAAGATACAGGTGATTGCAGTCATCAAAGCAATCAGAACCAGTTTGCGGGTGGAAAGCTTTTTCGTTGTTGTGCTATTTACTGTGTTGTTCATAGTGGTAATTGTCTGCCGTATGACATGGCAGAACTCCTTTCCTTTAGTTTTATATCAAAAATATAACAGAAGTATAAAATAAACAGAGGGGAATGTCAACTGTAAAAGATAGAAGGTTAACAATCGAATGTAGGAAAGCGTATGCTGTTAACAAAAACATACGATTTGAAAATGTATAGTATTGTGTAAACATTAAAATAAATAAAGAAAAATCAGATAATTCAATTGCTAAAATGAAATAATGAAAAATAAATAAAATAAATTGCAAAAAGTATTGACAAAATAAAAGCCGAATGATATTATATAATCAATCCAAAAGAAATCCAAAATAAACAAAAAGAATTCCTGACGAGAAAGGGAATCTTGAAAATTGAATATCACATATTTTATAAGATGTATTTTTATTATAAATTCTCAATTCGTTTAAGAATCGAAAAATACAGGATATAGATATGAAATATCTGGTAAGGCATCGGATATCAAATATCGTAAAGTATATTGTAGAGAAAGAGAATGGATGAATAACGATTATAGAATGGTATCAAGGGGATATGGATCATAATCGTAGAAGAGATGAGATAATAAATTCCAACTTATATCTTAAGTGATAAAAGAAAAGTTTATCAAGGATGAAGAATATTTCATATGTCGGTGAGATATCGTTGATTGGAAATTTATGAAAAGGAGGCTTAATCCAATGGACACAGTAGAATCATCGAATCAATATGTTAGTGGTATGGCAGGTAGAAGTTCCCAGAGAATAAGCCTTTATTATAATAGATAAAAGGCCGGTAGAGGAGATTCGGAAAAATAGAACAGACGGAGAAAATATACACCGGACGATAAAAAGAACTGCAGACATATTGAACAGAATACCACATATTTAAAGATATTATTAATATGTGTAAAGAAACATGAATAGTAGATTTGAATGAATGTGCAAAGAAGATGAGTAAAAGATCATTGGAAAGCATACAAAGGCGACAGGGAATAAGAAATAAAAATTAAAAATCATTCTCCGATATAAAAATTAAATATGATAAAATTGAATATGTAACAGCCATCATAGGAAAGAATATGATGGCTGTTTTTTATGTTGATATCAGAGAGCAGCCGGCAGACATTTTACAGGGATAAAAAAATTGTAATTTTTGTAATATTTTTTTAACATATTTGGCGGGATATTTTGACAATAAACAGGTCATATGATAAACTTATATAAGTAAAATTGTAGGGAAATACGCTTTTTTAAAATAAACATTTGAGGTGAGAAATATTGGATAAATATGAATATAGGGTGAAGACCGAGCAAATGCTTGATCATCTGGAAAAGAAGGAGTACCAGCAGGCAAAGGAAATTGCTGATGGTATAGACTGGCGAAGAGTAAAGAATGCGTCAATGCTCAATACAGTCAGTGAGATTTATGAATATAACGGTGAGTTTAAGAAGGGGAGAGATATACTGTTCCTGGCATTTGACAGAGCACCGGGAAGCAGAAAAATTGTATATCGTTTAGGCACACTGGCATTGAAGATTAAAGATATCAGAGAAGCAACGGATTGTTATGAAGAATTCGTAAAGCTGGCACCAAAAGATCCGAATCAGTATATTTTAAAATATAAGATTCTGAGAACACAGGGGGCATCGCTGACAGATCAGATTACAGCACTGGAAGAATTTAAAAAAGCGGAATATATTGAAAAGTGGGCATATGAACTTGCCAAATTGTATGATGAAGCCGGAATGACAGCAGAATGTCTGGAAGAATGTGATGATCTGATCTTGTGGTTCAGTGAAGGAAAATATGTATACCTTGCAATGGAACTGAAGATGAAGTATAAGCCACTGACACCACTTCAGCAGGAGAAATATGACAGCCGTCCGGGAGCGGTTAAGAAGAAACCGGAACCGGAGAAACAACCGGAATCAACACTGGAAGAAGTGGATGACGAGAATGAATATAATGAAAGTACAGAAGAGACTGTTGACGTACAAGAAGAGCCGGTCAGAGAGCCAGTGACAGAAAGAGTTGATGAATCTGAAGTTCAGGAAATTCCTCCGCAGGAAGTACCGATGCAGGAAACTGTTGTACAGGAAGAGATTCCACAGGAAGTGCCGATGCAGGAAACTGTTGTACAAGAAGAGATTCCGCAGGAAGAAATTGTAGAAGAAGCTGCAGAAGAAGTCGTGGAAGAAGAACCGGTATATACTGAACCGGAAGAGGCTGCGGAAGAACATGGATCAACGATCAAACAGGTTGTGACGGGAGCTACTTTGGAGGAAGCTTTAGCGCAGGGCATGGCGGTTGCCAATGGCATTACAATTGAAGAAGAAGCAATGAAGGAGCGTGAAGATGAGATTCTGGCGAATGGTCAGATGATGATCGATGATATTCTTCAGAAATGGGAAGAAAAACAGAAAGACCACGAAGCAGCAATCGAGAAGCAGAAAGCAAAAGATGAAGAGCGTCTTCAGAAAGAAAGAGAACAGGCTCGTATCCGCCAGGAAGAAGAACGCAGAGAAGTTGAGAGAAAAGCGGCGGAAGCTGAGGCAAGAAGAAAAGCCGAGGAAGAAGAGGCAGCAAGAAAGGCGGCCGAAGAAGAGGCAAGAAGAAAAGCCGAGGAAGAAGCAGCAAGAAAGGCAGCCGAAGAAGAAGCAAGAAGAAAAGCTGAGGAAGAAGCAGCAAGAAAGGCAGCCGAAGAAGAAGCAAGAAGAAAAGCTGAGGAAGAAGCAGCAAGAAAAGCGGCCGAAGAAGAAGCAAGAAGAAAAGCCGAGGAAGAAGCAGCAAGAAAAGCGGCCGAAGAAGAGGCAAGAAGAAAGGCCGAGGAAGAAGCAGCAAGAAAGGCGGCCGAGGAAGAGGCAGAACCGATAAGCAAGACGCAGAGAATTCCGGATGATATTGTACGTCTGATGGAAGAAATGGGAAATGAAGAGTCGGAAGAAGAACTCTATGAAGAGGATTTTGAAGATGGTTCGGAAACGGAAGAAGACTTCATTGAAGGAATCGAAGAAGAACTTAGCGGAATCGATATGAGCGGAAGCAGTTTTGAAGAAGCCGATTTCGGTGATGAAGATTTTGAAGAAGCTGATTTCGAAGAGGAAGACTTTGAGGATGAAGACTTTGAAGAGGCTGATTTCGAAGAGGAAGACTTTGAGGATGAAGACTTTGAAGATGAGGACTTTGAAGAAGCTGATTTTGAAGAGGAAGACTTTGAGGATGAAGACTTTGAAGAAGCTGATTTCGAGGATGAAGACTTCGAAGAAGAGGACGAAGAAGAAGCTGATTTCGAAGAGGAAGACTTTGAAGAGGCTGATTTCGAAGAGGAAGACTTTGAGGATGAAGACTTTGAGGATGAAGACTTTGAAGAAGCCGATTTTGAAGAAGAAGACTTCGATGCTGATTTTGCGGATGTAGAGGACGAAGAAGAAGACTTCGACGATGATTTTGCAGATGTAGATGATGAAGAGACAGATTTTGATGACGAAGACTTAGAGATTGAAGACGACGAAGAAGCGGATGAAGAGTTAGAAATCGAAGAGCCATCAGAGGAAGAGATTCAGGCAAGAATCAAGAAATCTAAAGGCGGTGTTCCGTTCGATACAGGATTTGTTGTAACCGGAAGATATGATCTGAGTGCTACGAGTGAGATCGGTCTGAAAGCTGGACTTACAGAAGAACAGAAGAAGTTGTTCTCATATTTTGTACCGGTGAGAGGAATGAGCGAACAGATCGTTGAAGTACTTGATAACGACAGAAGGGCACAGAGAGAAGGAACATCCAAGACAGGTAACCTTCTTGTGATTGGTAGAAAAGGATCTGGTAAGACAGTCCTTGCGGTTGATATTGTAAAAGCAATTCAGAAACAGAGAAGTCTGAAACAGGGTAAAGTAGCAATCGTTACAGGTGAATCTCTTAATAAGAAAGAGCTTACGAATATTATTCAGAAGCTGCGCGGCGGAGCGATCATCATCGAGCATGCAGGAAAATTGAATGCGAGAACTGTAAAAGAGTTAAATTATCTGATGGAGAAGAAGACAGGAGAATTGCTCTTTGTACTGGAAGATCAGAGAAAACCTCTGGAGCGTCTGATGACAGCAAATCCGGAATTCAAGAAGAAGTTCAGTTCTAAGCTGGAGCTTCCGGTATTCATCAATGATGAGCTGGTAACATTCGGTCAGACATATGCGAAAGAGAATGGATACAAATTGGATGAGATGGGAATCCTTGCACTGTACAGCCGTATCGATGTAATGCAGAGAGAAGATCATGCAGTATCAGTTGCTGAAGTAAAAGAGATCATGGATGAAGCAATCTCACATTCACAGAAAGCAAATGTAAAACATCTTGCACGAAGAGTATTCGGCAAGGGAACCGACGATTCTGACAGAATTATTCTGAAAGAAGAAGACTTTAGAATTTAACAAAAACGAATACCTGTAAGAAGCTGTCGAGAACAGGATTTACAGGTCGGATTTTGAAAGAGTTTTGACAAACTAAACGGTCAAAGCTCTTTCTTTTTGCCTGTTTGTAAAGTATAATGTTCTTATAAATATGCAGCAGAATGCGAGGGGTAATTATGGCTGAAAAAAAGAAAAAACCATATGAAATAGGTGAATTGGATCAATACCTTTTCGGACAGGGCAATCATTATGAGATTTATGAGAAGCTGGGCGCACATCTGGTACAGAACGGAAAACAAAAAGGTGTGTATTTTGCAGTGTGGGCACCGCATGCGCAGGCGGTATCTGTAGTCGGAGAGTTCAATGAATGGGACACAGAGGCAAATCCGATGAAGAGGGAAGAGCCGCTCGGGATCTATACCTGTTTTATACCAGGTGTGAAGAAGGATCAGATGTATAAATATTGTATCGAGACTTATTCGGGAGAACAGATATTTAAGGCAGATCCATATGCCAATTATGCGGAGTTAAGACCGGGAACAGCATCCAGGGTCACAGATATTGAGAATATCAAATGGACAGATACAGAGTGGATGACACGTAGAAAGACCTGGAATCATAAGCACGAGCCAATGTCTGTCTATGAGGCACACATTGGTTCCTGGATGCGTCACCCGGGAAGGGAAGATGAAGGATTCTATACATATAGAGAATTTGCCAGGGCAATTACCAAATACATAAAAGAAATGGGTTACACACACGTGGAACTGATGGGAATTGCCGAGCATCCGTTTGACGGATCCTGGGGATATCAGGTGACCGGATACTATGCACCGACATCCAGATATGGGTCGCCGGAAGATTTTGCATGGATGATCAATTATCTGCATAGAAATAAAATCGGTATCATTCTCGACTGGGTACCGGCACATTTCCCGAAGGATGCACACGGACTGGCAGATTTTGACGGAACACCGACGTACGAATATGCAGATCCAAGATTGGGAGAACATCCGGACTGGGGAACGAAAGTATTTGATTTTGGAAAGAATGAAGTAAGGAACTTCCTGATCTCAAATGCGTTATTCTGGGTTGAGAAGTTCCATATAGACGGATTGCGTGTGGATGCGGTTGCTTCGATGCTGTATCTGGATTACGGACGGAAGGACGGAGAATGGGTTGCAAACAAATATGGCGAGAATAAGAATTTGGAGGCGATCGATTTCTTCAGACATCTGAATTCTGTTGTACTTGGAAGAAACCCGGGAGCACTTATGATCGCAGAGGAATCTACGGCATGGCCGCAGGTTACCGGAGATGTAGAAGAAGGTGGATTGGGATTCAGTCTGAAGTGGAATATGGGATGGATGCATGACTTCACAGAATATATGAAACTGGATCCATATTTCCGAAAGGATAACCATCATCTGATGACATTTGCCATGAGTTATGCATACAGTGAGAATTATATTCTGGTATTGTCGCATGATGAGGTGGTACATCTCAAGTGTTCGATGTTGAATAAGATGCCGGGACTTGGATTTGATAAATATGCGAATCTGAAAGCCGGATATGCATTTATGATGGGACACGCAGGAAAGAAACTTCTGTTTATGGGACAGGAATTTGCACAGCTTCGTGAATGGAGTGAAGAACGGGAACTGGACTGGTTCCTGCTGGCCGAACCGGAACATCAGCAGATGAAGATGTGGGTAAAAGACCTTTTACACCTGTATAAGAGGCATAAGGCAATGTATGAGATGGATCAGAGCTGGGAAGGATTCGAATGGATCAATGCGGATGACGGATACAGAAGTATCTACAGCTTTATGAGACATTCGAAAGGTGCAAAGAAGAATCTGTTGTTCGTCTGCAACTTTACGCCGATGGCAAGAGATGATTACAGAGTCGGAGTGCCGAGAAAGAAACAGTATAAACTGATCCTGAACAGTGATGAGGAGAAATACGGCGGAACCGGAGCAGATCGTAAGAAGATATACAAAGCGGAGAAGAAAGAATGTGATGGAAGACCGTATTCATTCGCATACAAATTGCCGCCTTACGGAGTTGCTGTATTCGAGTTTTAATTATATGAAGTCAGTGGCAAAAAACTTTGATGCCTGCGGATAAAAATGCCGGGAAGTGTTGAAACTTCCCGGCATTTTTCGTTTTACTAGACATCTTTATTAATGACTGTATTTAGTTGGAAGAACTGTCGGCTGAGGAATCAGAAGTATCGGAACCAGAGGCATCGGATTCACTGCTGTTTTGTGTGTTGCTCTGGTTATCAGACTGGTTATCTGTACTGTCATTCGATGAAGAATCATCAGCAGAGTTGTCTGTTGTGCCGTCATCTGAAGAATCAGCATCGTTGTTCAGAGAATCGTTCTGTGTGTCGCCAGACGGCTCATCAGTGTTATCAGAGTTATCTTCTGTAATGGCATCATCGTTACTCTTGTCTGTGTCGTCTTTCTTAGAATTGCTTCCACCGAACAGATCTTTGAAGAACTTCTTGATCTTGCCCCAGAATCCGCTGTCATCACTGTTGTCATCCGAAGTATCATCCGAAGCGGCATCTGAACTGTCTGTGCTGTTGGAAGAATTGTCGGAAGAATCCAGTGTACTGTTAGTTACGACATCATCACCGAGTGCGCTGTCATCCGTGCCGTTAATGATTCCGCCATCGGAACTGTCATCGCCGCCGAAGATACCTTTGATAGAACTCCAGAGGTTGGAGAAGAATCCGCCACTCTTTCCGTCAATGTTATCTAATGTATTCTTCAGAGCTTTGACATCATAGTCATACTGGGAAATGTTTTTCATCAGATCGGAGATCTTGTCGATCTGTTCCTGTGTCAGCGTGACGTTGTTATCCTTGGCAGCGTTTTCAACTGCATTCTGAATGTCATCTGCATCCGTTAATCCGCCCTCGATCACATCTTTTTTTACATCGTTCATGACACTTTCCGCTTTGTCCTGGCCGATGTTATTGGCCAGATCTCCTGTGGTGACAAGTTCATCGGTCGCAGCTGCTTTCTGATCGTCATTCAGAGTTGTTCCGGTGGCTTTCTCATAAGCCATCATGATACCTGTCAGTGCACCGGTTCCGGATACTTCGATCGGAGAAGCGGCAACGACATTACAGTTTTCAACACCGGATGTCAGAAGCGTACTGGAGATCATAGAGCTTGTAACATAAGTTAAGTTGGAAACCTTTACCTGGATTCCGCCGCTTGTGGTCGGTTCTACATAAGAACAGCTGTAGGTACGGGTACCGATTTGTTCGTCGGGAGCGACTCCTTCCAGATATTTTCTTTCATCTGCATTGGTAACTTCGATGACTTCTGCTTTGTCAGATGAAGTTCCGAAATACTCATACATAGAATTCTTCTGTGAATCAGTCAGATTGGCGCCAAGTGTTACGACTTTGGATGAATCTGCTCTTACAACCAGTGGTGCCGCAGTAGATCCAAGTACGATTGCCATGGCAACTGGTAATGCTCTTTTAAATTTTTTCATAATGCGTGGTGTGTTCACCATGCCCCCTTTTTATTAAATATTTTTATCCCTGTTACTTTTTTAATATAACATAAAACAGTGTGTTTTCCTAGAAAATATAAATTAACTATTTCTAAAGATTTTCTGTAGATTGCGTCCGCATCTGCACAGTCAACAACTTCTGCAGGCGTGAGTCCAGCTCCTTTTGCGGTATCATTCCCTGCATGGTGGCAATCAGTTCTCGGTCTTTGAAAATGAGAAATGACGGAAGAAGATCGGTCTGATATTGCGCAGCAAGAAGTGCGGATTCAGAGGTCTCTACTTCAAAAAAGCAGATGCTGCCGAAATATTTCTTCTGATATTTCTTTTCCAGATCTTCTATGACAGGGCGCATCATTGCACATTTTCCACACCAGACAGCGTAGAACATGACTACAGCCAGTGTGGGATGCTCCGGTCCAGCCTTTGCCGGTGTATCGGAAGAAAACTGCCAGTGGTTCATCCGGCAGATATCAAAGTTCTGTGTCGTCAGATGTAACATAAGCTTCCACCCTTTCCCATAAGAAACAGGAGCATAAGATATGCTTTCTATTAATATATGAAAGGAAAGGGAAGAAGTGCAGGCAGACAGGATTGGTATATAAGTCCGGATATTGCAGCATGTTATCTGCGCTTTGCGATCAGTTTACAGATCGGATTGCCCATAGAAGAGAACTTGGCTTCATATTCAGTCATAATATTGCCCTGATTCATCGTACTGTCGTTATGAAGATCATAGGATAGCTGATCCAGAACGAAAAGTTCGGAAGTTTCAAGTTCTTCTACTGAAAAGTCAAAGAGCGGCCGGTTGTCGGTCTTGAATTCTACCGTTCCATCTGCGGTCAGGACCTGGTCATAAAGCTTGAAGAATTCATTGGAAGTCAGTCTTCTTCTTGCATGGCGGGCTTTCGGCCACGGATCGGAGAAGTTCAGGTAGATACGTGATACTTCTGCCGGGGCGAATACGGTTGGCAGGTCATTTGCATCCATACAGATGAACCGGATGTTGGCAGGAGCTTTCCCCTCTGCTTCCAGTTCCTGAAATTTCTCAACGGCACGCAACAGAACGCTGGAATAACGCTCGATGCCGATGTAGTTGATCTGTGGGTTTTTGGCTGCCAGGGTCAGAAGAAACTGACCTTTTCCCATGCCAATCTCGATATGCAGGGGCTGCTCTTTTTTAAACGTCTGGTTCCAGTCTCCGCGTAAGCTTTCCGGATCTTTCACAACTTCTTTGCAGGCTTCGAGAACGCTCTCTGCACGTGGTATATTTCTAAGACGCATACGTGTATTCCTCCTTATAATCACTGGATTTGCAAATCGTTCTTAGTTTAGCGTCTGTGCAGGAAAAAGTCAATGGAAGCAGAAATTGTCAGAAGAATTGAGAAGAAATAATACAATATATACAAAAAAAATGTGGTAATTTAAAAAAATAGGTGTATTATTATAACATGGATAAAAAAATAACAATTATTTGTTGTGAAATGTGCAAAAAGGAGGGCGGCTTATGAACTCTGTAATTGAAAAATTGGCTGAAGTAGAGACGACGGCGGAGACGATCGTAGAGCATGCCAGACAGCAGAAGAGTGAAATTGAAAGACAGATACAGGAAGAAAGAGATCAATTTGACCGGGATCTGGAAGAAGAGACACAGAAAAAACTGGAGAAGATAAAAGAAAAGTCGCAGCAGGAAGTAGAGAAGGTCCTGGACCGGGAACGGAAGAAGAACCAGACTGCAATTGATGCGCTGAAGCAGGAATATGAAGAAAATCACGAGATTTATGCAGAGGAAATCGTAAGACATATGATCGAGGTGTAGTGTATGGGAAATGTGATGGCTTACAGTGGGATTACGACAAAGGTACGTGCAATGTCGGCAAAGCTTTTGACAGCGGAGGATTATGACACAATTGCCGGACTTGGGACAGTAACGGAAGCAATTGAATATCTGAAAGACAAGACGGCATATGCACCTTATGTGAACCGGATGGACATTTCGCTGTATCACAGGGGAAATGTGGAGAAGATCCTGTATCAGTCTCTGTTCGATGATTATTCGAGACTCTTCCGTTTTGCCGGAATGAAACAGAAGACATTCTTAAAATTATACTGGAAACGTTATGAGATTGATCTGATCAATTATTGTCTGAGAATTGTGTTCAATCATTATGACAAGCCGTTTGACCTGGAATATAAGAAAGAGTTTTTTGACAGATATTCACAGATTTCCATTGACCGGTTGATAACTTCGAAAAATATTGATGAGCTTGTGGATAACTTACGGGATACGGAGTATTATGATGCACTTGCCAGAATTAAAGATTCCGGAGCGGGAACGCTTTTTGATTATGATCTGGCACTGGATCTGTATTATTTTTCCACTATGTGGAAAAAGGGAAAAAGGGTTCTGAAAGGACATGAACAGAAGATATTTTTAAAAGATTACGGGACGAAGATCGACCTTCTGAATCTACAGTGGATCTACCGTGCGAAGAAGTATTATCATATGCTTCCGCCGGACATTTATTCGATGACGATCCCGATTCATTACCGGGTTCGTGTGGAAGAGTTCAAGAGCCTGGTAGAGACTCCGACGCTGGAACAGTTCGAAACCGAAGTGGGAAAAACGTACTATGCGGGAAAGTATGATTATATGCAGGCAGATAAGACACTGGAACAGATGTACCGTGACTGTCTGCGGAAATTGTACCTGACCGATAAAAGGAATGATCCGTATTCGATCGCAATCATCAATACGTATCTGTTTCTGAAAGAAGAAGAAATCTATAAACTAACGACAGCCCTTGAGTGTATCCGTTACGGTTTGACAAAGGGAGAGACATTAGGATACTTAGGAGGTGTGAATCAATGATTGTTAAGATGAAGTTCTTAAGCATCAGCGGACCGAAGAATGACATCGACCGTGTCTGCGAGGTGTATCTGTCCAAATACGAGATGCAGCTTGAAAATGCGGCGGCGGAGCTTAAGACGACCGACAACCTGCAGCCTTTTGTGGAAGTCAATCCATACAAAGAGCCGCTTGCGAAGGCAGAACAGTTCAGCGCACTGTTAGCGGATGAAGACCAGAGGATCGATGTATCGATGAATCAGGAGGATATGCTGAACCTGATCCGGGATGTCAATCATGACTATCTGGATCTGCTGGAGAAGAAAGAGTTAACGAAGAAGCAGGTAGATGAATACAAAGAAAAGCTTCTGATCATGGAGCCGTTCCGGACACTGGAATTGGATATGCAGAAATCATTAAAGTATAAATATATGAAAGTCCGGTTCGGACGGGTAGATGTGAATTATTACAAACGTCTGGAAAAATATTTATTTGATGATCTGAATGCGGTATTTATCGAAGGTACGAGGAATGAAAATTATGTATACGGATGTTATTTCGTATCGAATGCGGATTCCAGTAAGGTGGATTCGGTATTCAATTCCTTACATTTTGAAAGGATTGTAATTCCATCCGAATACATAGGAACGCCGGCGCAGGCCTGTGAAGAGCTTGAAAAGGCAATCGAAGAAAAGCAAAAAGAGATTGCAGAGATAGAAAAACAGATCAGGGAGCTGATGGCGAAGAATGCCGCAAAGCTCCGTGGTGCGAAAAGGCGTCTGGAAGAACTGGCTACGAACTTTGATGTCCGCAAGCTGGCGGCAAGGATCGAAGAGGGAGATAATAAAGAAGACTATTACATCCTGTGCGGATGGATGGGCGAAGATGATGTGAACAAATTCCTCGCGGAATCAAAGAACGATGATAAGGTATTCGTTGTTGTAGAAGAAGATAAGGAGAAGTTTTTCGGAGAGCCGCCGACGAAGCTTAAGAATCCAAGGTTCTTCAAGCCGTTCGAGATGTTCATCCGGATGTACGGACTTCCGGCAAATGATGAGATGGATCCGACGATGTTTGTGGCACTGACGTATACATTTATCTTCGGTGCGATGTTCGGGGATGTCGGGCAGGGCTTATGTCTGTTCGTATTCGGCGGGCTTTTGTATCTGATCAAGAAGATCAACCTGGCAGGGATCATATCCATTGCGGGACTGTTCTCGACATTTTTTGGATTCATGTTCGGAAGTATCTTCGGATTTGAAGATGTGATACAAGCACGCTGGTTAAGACCTGTGGATGCGATGACGAACCTGCCGTTTATCGGACAGCTCAATACGGTATTCGTGGTAGCTATTGCATTTGGTATGGGACTGAATATCCTGGTGATGATCTTTAACGTGATCAACGCAGTTAAGAGTCATGATCTGGAAAATATGTTATTTTCCCACAACGGAATCGCAGGGCTGGTGTTCTATGGATTCCTGGTGCTGACGATCGTGCTTTATATGACGGGACATAAGGTTCCGGGTAATATCATGATGGTAATTTTCCTGGGGGTTCCGGTGCTCTTGTTCGTATTCAAGGAACCGTTGGGCAATCTGGTGACAAAGCAGCATAAGAAGATGGAAGAGGGAAAGGTGATGTTCTTCGTGCAGGCGTTTTTCGAACTGTTCGAGACGATGCTGAGTTATTTTTCCAATACCATTTCTTATGTGCGTATCGGTGCATTTGCCGTCAGCCATGCGGCGATGATGGAGGTTGTGCTGATGTTATCGGGCGCAAGTGCGGGGCATACGAACTGGATCGTGTTCGTGCTTGGAAATGTGCTGGTGTGTGGACTGGAAGGGCTGGTCGTCGGTATCCAGGTACTGCGTCTGGAATACTATGAGATGTTCAGCCGTTTCTATAAAGGAACCGGACGGGAATTTAAGCCGTTCCACAGTCAGAGTGACAGAAAGTAATAAAATTCAAAGATATATTTACAGGAGGACAAAAATATGAGCCTGACAGTTAGAGTATTATTCGTTGTAACATTGTTGCTGAGTATTGTAATTCCATTTGGATATTTTCTGATCGGACAGAGGACGAAGAAGCGTTATAAGAGGGCTATCGGCACAAATATATTCTTTTTCTTCAGCACTGTTCTGATCGCAGGGATCATGCTTTTTGCGGGAGATCCGGTACAGGCAGCGGAAGCAGCCGGCAATACGGCGTCGAACGCAACAGGATTCGGATACCTGGCAGCAGCACTTTCAACCGGTCTTTCCTGCGTCGGCGGTGGTATCGCCGTTGCAAGTGCAGCAAGTGCGGCTCTGGGTGCAATTAGTGAAGATTCCAGTGCACTTGGTAAGTCACTGATCTTCGTAGGTCTTGCAGAAGGTGTGTGTCTGTACGGACTAATCATCTCCTTCATGATCTTGGGTAAATTGTAAGATGAAGATGTATCTGATCAGTGATAATATCGATACTCTGACAGGAATGCGTCTCGCAGGGGTAGACGGAATCGTGGTACATGAAAGAGAAGAACTCCGGTGTGCGATCGAGAATGCCATGGAGGATAAAGATGTAGGTGTGATTCTGTTGACGGAGAAATTCGGAAGAGAATTCCCGGACCTGATTGACGAGATCAAGCTGGAGCGGACAATGCCGCTTCTGATCGAGATTCCTGACAGACACGGGACCGGACGTAAGAAAGATTTTATCACGTCGTATGTAAATGAAGCGATAGGGTTGAAATTATAGACAGGAAGAAGGTGGCACATTTGACAAACGAAGAAAAGATCACGCATATCCGCACGGCAGCGATGGAAGAGGCAAGAGCGGAGGCAAATGCGATCATAAAGCAGCATGAGGATGCGCTGAGAAGTGTGTTCGAGCAGCACCAGATCGAAGCCAGACGGCAGTCGGAGACGAGAGTGCGTGCGGAGAGTGTGACTGCAAAACAGCAGCTGAATATGGCGATGTCAAAGGCGCAGCTTGAATTAAAACGTGAGATGGGTAAGATACAGACAGAACTTAAGACAGAACTGTTCGAAGAAGTACAGTTAAAGCTTCTGGCATTTATGAGAACAGAAGAGTATAAAGAGGTTCTGATCCGTTATATAGAGAAAGCAGCACAGTTTGCATCCGGGATGGCGATGACGATCTATATCAATCCGTCCGATGCAGATAAGAAGACATATCTGGAGGAGCGCACGGGAATGACGCTGACGATCAGCAAAGTGGATTTCATCGGCGGTGTGCGTGCGGTTGTGCCTGAGAAGAATGTTCTGGTGGATTATGCATTCAAAGGGGCACTGGAAAATGAATACCAGAAATTCCGGTTCCGGGGAGGTGTAAAGGGTGAGTAGCGGAAAGACAGAAAAGATATATGGCATCAACGGCCCGGTCATTTACCTGAAAGGGAAGACGGATTTTAAGATGTCGGAAATGGTCCATGTGGGAGAGGAAAAGCTGGTTGGCGAAGTTATTTCCCTGGATAAGGACCGGACGACGGTACAGGTGTATGAGGAGACTTCCGGACTGCATCCGGGAGAACTTGTGGAAGGTACGGGAGCGGCAGTGTCGGTTACGCTGGCACCCGGTATCCTGAATAATATCTTTGACGGTATTGAGAGACCGCTGGAGCGGATCGCTGACAAGGGCGGGGCATTTATCACCCGTGGTGTCAGTGTGGATGCACTGGACCGCCAGAAGCTCTGGGAGACGCATATCACAGTGGCGGAAGGCGATATGGTACAGGGGGGAACGATCATTGCGGAAGTGCCGGAGACGCGGGCTATCGTGCACAAATGTATGGTTCCTCCGGGAGTGGAAGGAACTGTTATATCTGTGGTTCCGGATGGTGAATATACGATTGATGAGACGCTGGTTACGATTGAACTGTTCAATGGAGAAAAACGGGAACTTTCGATGACACAGCACTGGCCGATCCGTGTACCGAGACCGGTGAGCCGGAGATTCCCGGCAAGTGTACCGCTGGTAACAGGACAGCGAATTCTGGATACGATGTTCCCGATTGCAAAAGGTGGAACGGCTGCGATTCCGGGAGGATTCGGAACGGGTAAGACGATGACCCAGCATCAGATCGCAAAATGGTCGGATGCGGATATTATCATATATATTGGATGTGGCGAGCGTGGAAATGAGATGACGCAGGTTTTGGAAGAGTTTTCAGAACTGGTCGATCCGAAATCAGGAAATCCTTTGATGGACAGAACGACGCTGATCGCCAATACCTCGAACATGCCGGTGGCTGCCCGTGAGGCATCCATTTACACCGGACTTACACTGGCGGAATATTACCGTGACATGGGTTATGATGTGGCGATCATGGCGGACTCGACATCCCGATGGGCAGAGGCACTGCGTGAGTTGTCCGGACGATTGGAAGAGATGCCGGCGGAGGAAGGGTTCCCGGCATATCTGGCATCGAGACTGTCGGCATTCTATGAAAGAGCCGGCATGATGCAGACATTAAATGGTGCAACCGGATCTGTCTCTATCATCGGAGCGGTGTCTCCGCAGGGGGGAGATTTCTCCGAGCCGGTTACGCAGAATACGAAGCGTTTCGTGCGCTGCTTCTGGGGACTGGATAAATCCCTGGCGTATGCGAGACATTTCCCTGCGATCCACTGGCTGACGAGTTACAGTGAATATCTGAATGACTTAAGCGGCTGGTATTCGGATCATGTGTCGCCGAAATTTGTTGATTACAGGAACCGTCTGATGGCGATCCTGAACCAGGAGAGCAGTCTGATGGAGATTGTAAAACTGATCGGCGGGGATGTGCTTCCGGATGATCAGAAACTGATTCTGGAGATTGCAAAGGTGATCCGTCTGGGATTCCTGCAGCAGAATGCATTTCATAAGGATGATACGTGCGTATCGCTGGAGAAGCAGTTCAAGATGATGGACGTGATCCTGTATCTGTATAAGACCAGTAGGAAACTGGTGGCAATGGGAATGCCGATGTCGGTACTGAAGGCGGAAGGTATATTTGAAAAGGTCATTGCGATCAAGTATGATGTGCCGAATGACAACCTGCAGTTACTGGATCTGTATAAATTAGACATTGATGACTTCTATAACCGCGTCATCGAGAAGAATGCGTAAAGGGAGGGACGTAAGATGGCAATAGAATATCTTGGACTGAGCAGTATAAATGGCCCTCTCGTCGTGCTGGAAGGCGTGGAAAATGCATTTTACGATGAGATCGTAGAATTTATTGTAGATCATAATACGAGGAAAATGGGGCGTATCGTGGAGCTGGATGAAGACAAGGCTGTGATCCAGGTATTTGAAGGGACAGAAAATATGTCACTGGATAATACCCATACAAGACTTACGGGACATCCGATGGAAGTTACTGTATCGGAGGAAATGCTGGGACGTACATTTAACGGAATCGGGGAAGCGATCGATGGACTTGGTCCGATTGCAGATGCAGAAAAAAGGGATGTAAACGGACTTCCGTTGAATCCTGTCAGACGGGAGTATCCACGAAACTATATCCGTACCGGAATCTCGGCGATTGACGGTCTGACGACACTGATCCGCGGGCAGAAGCTTCCGATATTCTCGGGAAACGGATTGCCGCATGACCAGCTCGCGGCACAGATCGTAAAGCAGGCTTCACTTGGAGACAATTCGGATGAACAGTTTGCGGTTGTATTCGGTGCGATGGGAGTCAAGCATGACGTGGCAGAATTCTTCCGTAAGACATTTGAGGAAAGCGGTGTGGCAGACCATGTGTGTATGTTCCTGAATCTGGCGAATGATCCGGTGGTGGAGCGTCTGATCACGCCGAAGGTAGCATTGACGGTAGCAGAGTATCTGGCATTTGAGAAAAATATGCACATTCTGGTTATCCTGACGGATATGACTTCTTTTGCGGAAGCCATGCGTGAAGTGTCTTCTTCCCGTGGCGAGATTCCGTCAAGAAAAGGATATCCGGGATATTTATACAGTGAACTGGCAACGATCTATGAACGTGCCGGTATTGTGGACGGGGCAAATGGTTCCGTAACACAGCTTCCGATCCTGACCATGCCGAACGATGATATTACACATCCGATCCCTGACCTTACCGGATATATCACAGAAGGACAGATCGTACTGGACCGTAATCTGCACGGGCAGGCAGTCTATCCGCCGATCAGTATCCTGCCATCGCTGTCACGACTGATGAAGGACGGCATCGGAAAAGGATATACCAGGGAAGATCATCAGGATCTTGCGAACCAGTTATTCTCTGCCTATGCAAAGGTTGGAGAGGCGAGAAATCTGGCTTCGGTTATCGGAGAAGATGAATTGTCACCAATCGATAAACAGTATCTGAAGTTCGGTGAAGAATTCGAGAGACGCTATATTGGCCAGGGACCGGCGGAGAACCGGACGATGATGGAGACGCTGGATCTTGGCTGGGAACTGCTTGGACTTCTGCCGAAGGAAGAACTGGACCGTATTGATACGAAGCTGGTTGAGAAGTATTGGAAGGATACGAAAGAGACATTGGAGACAGAAGAGTAGGAGGGATGCATATGGATCCGAGAGAATTTCCTACCAAAGGAAATCTGATGCTTGCAAAGAATTCTCTGATGCTTGCACGTCAGGGGTATGACTTGATGGATAAAAAGCGGAATATTCTTCTGAAAGAGCTGATGGGACTGATCGATGAGGCGAAAGACATTCAGGAAGAGATCGATGCAACCTTTACAAAAGCATATGCCTGCCTGCAGCGTGCCAATATCGAACACGGGATCAGTAAAGTCCAGGAACTGGCATTTACTGTTCCAATCGAGGATTCGCTGAAGATGCAGACCAGAAGCATCATGGGAACGGAGATCCCGCACATCAAGTATGATGCGAAGCAGAATGATCTGACGTATTCGTTCAGCACGACACATGAGTCGGTGGATATTGCAAGAGAAGCTTTCCGGGAAGTGAAGGAACTTACGATCAAGCTGGCTGAGGTGGAGAACTCGGCGTACCGTCTGGCCGCAAATATCAAGAAGACACAGAAGCGGGCGAATGCGCTTAAGAATATTACGATACCGATGTATACGAATCTGGTGCATACGATCAGTAATGCGCTGGAGGAGAAGGAAAGAGAAGAATTTACACGGTTGAAGGTGATAAAGAGGATGAAAATGTAACGACAAATTTTGCAAAGTAATTCCACTTATCCCCAACAAAAGAGGAGTTATCCACGGGAAACTGTGGATAACTCCTCTTTTGTCTGATAATTCCAATACATGAATCGACATAGAATGACAACAATTATAATGAACGGGATTTTTCTGTACTTACATTAATGCATTCGATTACAGCACCACGCATGCCGGCTTTTTCAAGAGCCTCGCAGCCTTCGATGGTTGTTCCGCCAGGGGATGTGACCATGTCTTTTAATTCACCCGGATGTCGAGTGCGCCATAGAGAATGGCACCGCCCATATTGCCACATCCGATAATTCCGATTTTTTTGTGATCATAATAATTCCTCCTAGTTTGGTCATGAGATGTTTTAGAGCAGATATTTAAAAAGTGTACAGTATGCAATGACAGGAGCTTTAAGGAGTCAGCTTGTGCAGTTCCCATGCTTTTTCGATACTTCCCGGAGTTTCCATCAATAATTTCGTTCCTTCTGCCATACATCTCGCAACGTAGAACATACCTTTCTGTCCGATAGTCATACCGGCCTGTTTGGCAGCAACCCAGTGATGAAGCGGGGTACCTTTACACATTGTAGCGGCACTTAAGGTGATCAACGGGACGGTGTGGCTGACCTGTGAAGCGTCCGTGCCGATAGCGATCGGAACCGGTTCATCTTCAAGCGGTTCCAGGCCGGAGAATAGTGTCCCGTCATTGATGAGTCCGGCTTCTTTTGTGATCTGCTTTGCAAAATCCAGCTCTTCCGGTGTATAAGCCGGTGTCGGAACTCTGGTCATAGCATCGTAATATAATTCTGTCAGTACCCGGTTAACTTTCATCTCACTGCAGCTTGCGACCAGTTCGATATCGACGGTGGTGTCTGTCATAAGAGCGGCACCTCTGGCGCAGTTGTCTACACGTTCGCTTGCATCTTCGGTGCGGGAACGTAAGTAGGAGCGGATGAAATAATTTGTCTTTGCGATATCCGGAACAACATTTGCCGGAAGACCGTTATCAATGTAGGCATAATGCATACGGACATCTCCCGGTACGTGTTCACGGAGATAATTGACGCCTACATTCATGAGTTCGGCGGCATCCAGGGCGCTGCGGCCTTTTTCCGGTGCTTTGGCAGCATGGGAACTAAGTCCGTGGAATGTGTAGTTCTTAATGTCCTGTGCCTGCCAGATATCGTTGCTGACACGGTTGCGGTCGAATGGATGCCAGGTAATAGCAACATCGAGGTCATCAAAGACTCCCTGATCGTTCATCACGATCTTGCCGGACATGATCTCTTCGGCCGGGCAGCCATAGACGCAGATCGTTCCGGCTGCACCGGTTGCGTCCATATCGGCTTTTAATGCACATGCCGCTGCGGCAACGGCTGTTCCAAGCAGGTTGTGCCCGCAGGCGTGTCCGACACCTGCCAGAGCATCGTACTCGGCCAGAAATCCGAGGATTGGTTTTCCACCTCCCCAGACTGCAGTAAATGCGGTGTCGATACCGGCTGTTTTCCATGTTATTTTAAATCCCTGGCTTTCCAGATAATCTGCCAGGCATTTGGAAGAAAGTGTCTCCTGATATGCAAGTTCCGGGTGATGGAAAATGTAATCAGCGGTATTCACCAGTTCTTCCTGATGATCGTCGAGCCAGCTGGCAATGATATTGTCAGGTGTATGTTCAGTTGTTAGTGTATTCAAAATATAGATACCTCCTCATAGAATCGGGTGTTTATCTATCATTTTAGCACAGGAAAACAGGATGTAAATAGATTTCATAGTTTTCTTATATGAAAAGTAAAAACTATTCAACCGGATAAAGCCCGTCCAATACATCCAGATATTCCTGCCCAAATGTATCTACATAATCAGTAAGTGCAAGTTTCACTGCCGCTTCTCCTTTTTCACAAAGATTATGGATCAGGGCCTGACTGACGGTATATTTCAAATGTGCCGTATGGAAATTAAAATCTTTCATACAGGAAGTTCCAAGCTCGGCCTTTTTCTCCGCCAGTTCTTTTACCTCTTCCTGTGAGAGCGGATGTCCCCAGTCGAATTCGCAACGATCACCGCCCCAGCTCATAGATGTGGCAGTCGGGGTACAGACGAAGTCGGAACGGAATCCCTGGTAAACGGCATTGTCTACATTGACGCAATAATATTTCCCGTATTCGGTAATATTATGCTTTTTCCATGCTTCACACCAGGCACATTTGGCAATGTAAGTCTGAAGTGTCGGTTCGGTGCGAAGTGTTCCGAAGTCCATTTGTCCGGCGTAATCTGGTTTCCATTCACCGTATGCCTGATTGGTCATTGTAGTCAGTTCATCACCGTGTGCGAGAGCATTTGCCGCCATGCGGGCACCCCGTTCATTTCCATAGGTAGTCATTCCGGCAAGGATTGCGTCTTTTCCGGCTTCACCGCATAATTCAATTGCATGTTTGGCGAGAAATGCGAACATCATGGCGTGATGTTCGATTTTGCAGCTGACAGGACAGACTTTATTTTCATTTTCATTCATATTAAAAACTCCTTTCGACATTTGTAAGTGATAATCTATTTATTACAATACTACATTGTAGTGAAAAAGTCTCGAGAAAAGGCTTGATAAAAAGGAAAAAAGCGGTATGATAGTAAAAAAGAAAAAGCAATTACTTAAAAGTGAGAATAAAGTTGAAAATTAAAGAGGAAAAAAGTATGAGCAGGAAAAAGTTAAAAAATAGAAGACGAAAAGATCGTGCACAGAGAAAGATTCTGATTGCAGCAGTCTGCATAGCAGCAGTGATCATAGGTGTGGGAATCGGCGGGCATGTTATAAAAAAGAATGCCGGTAAAACGATGACAACGGCCGAGACGGAAAGTAAAAAGGCAGTATCAAAGAAAAAAGCAACTGCAAAAAAACTTACGATCAATGAGAATGAAACTGATGCATCCAATAAAGAAAATCAAGGCCAAAAAGATCAGGCAGATGACAGAAGTGAATTTGCAGTTCAACCAGGAAGAAAAGTGGGTACAACAGAACAATCGGATGAAAAAGTTGTCTATCTGACGTTGGATGACGGACCGTCTAAGAATACGCAGGCGGTGCTGGACATTTTGGATAAATACAATGCGAAAGCAACGTTTTTTGTTACAGGAGCCATGCCGGAATATAAAGATATGATCAAAAAGGCTTATGATAAGGGACATACGATCGGAATGCATACATATTCTCATGATTACGCAAAGGTGTATGCATCTGTTGATGCATATTTTCAGGATCTTGACCAGATTGGACAGCTTGTAAAAGAAGAGATCGGCTATGTTCCGTGTTTTATCAGATTTCCGGGAGGATCTTCGAATACCATATCTGCAAGTTACACGAAGGGAATTATGACAACGCTTACGCAGGAGGTTCAGGCAAGAGGATATCAATATTATGACTGGAATGGAAGTTCGGGAGACGGGGCCGTGAGAACAACGGAACAGCTTGTGGATCAGGCAACCAGTTTCCATGACAATAATATCATCCTGCTGTCACATGATTCCGAGACAAAAGATACAACTGTGGAAGCGCTGCCGAAAATTATTGAATATTATCAGTCACAGGGATATGTGTTCAAAGCATTGGATCTTAACAGCTATGTTGCACATCATGGTGTGAATAATTAATTATATATGCAGGGAAATGTGTTGATGGTTGTTGTACTTATGCTGAATAGAATAACGGAAGATCTGGCGGAAAACATGTAAATACAAAGAAGAAAAATGATGTTATCAACCAGAGTGAGACTACAAAGCCAGGTTCTGTCTCGTGAGGAGAACGGGTCTTGCCGGAAATATATTCAGACATTCCAAATGAAAATATTACACTGGAATAAAAAAGCAGGATGTCTAAGATCAGGAAATTCCGGCCGAGAATCCCGGAATATGTGTAAAAAACAGAAACAGTAAAAAACATTCCGAGAAGCACACCCAGATACCGACAGTAAAAGAACGGTAAAACAACCGGATGCAGAGACAGATATTCCCATATGCTTACGAATAAAAAAGGAAAATATAAAAGTTTCAAATGTTCCCACACGGATTCATTAACCGGGCAGAAAAGTGCAATGATTGGAGACTGCCCGGATAAAAAATACAGGAAATGATTCAGTGTTCCGAGAAAGGCAGCGACCAGGACAAAATGCAGAGCTGTGCCTTGAATGCAGGAGATAATCTCTGTGCAGACAGTATGAAAGATTTTTTTGAAATTGGTTGTAACATAATGGATAATATGGTTCATAAATTCAACCCCCATATCAATATATGAGAGCTGTGAAAAAAATATGAAAAAAATAAAAAAAGTACTTGCATTTTTTAAAACCTTATTATATAATTAATCTTGTCGTTACGGAAAGTGTGACACAGAAAATTGAAAATGCGCGATTAGCTCAGTTGGTAGAGCACCTGACTCTTAATCAGGGTGTCCAGGGTTCGAACCCCTGATCGCGCACTATCAAATCACTGTTTTTAGAGGCTTAGAGCTCTGGGGACGGTGATTTTTTTGCTTGAAAATAGGGGCTTTAGGGGGATAACACGGAAATTATTAGAGAAAGCAAAGGTGGAAAGGAAAGAATTATGCAAATTATTTCCGGAGAGGATTTTACAAAATACCGGATAAAGCTTGTGACGGGAACATGTTCGTGTTAGTATAATCATAATTTACGATAGAAGAAAAGAGTGAGAAGATGAGCAGTCATACACTGGAAGGAAAGAAAAAGACACAGAATGGTGTGAAGCGGCTGGCGTTCACAGTGCTTTCGATATTACTGGAAGTAGTGTTCCTGATTGGGATATTTAAGGGACTGAATGAATACGCGGTATTCATAGACAATCTGACCAGAATATTTGCCGTCATACTGGTTCTGAAAATATATGGAAGAAATGAGACTTCCTCGATGAAGACACCGTGGATCATCCTGATCCTGACATTTCCGATCCTTGGAGTAGCACTTTATTTTATGATCGGTATGAACGGTGGAACCCGGAAGATGCGGATGCGTTACAAAAGGATTGATGAGAAGCTTCTGCCACTTTTGCCGGAAAATAAGGAAGTGCTGGAACGTCTGAATGTGTCAGATCCGAAGGCGGGAAATGTTTCTAATTATATAGAAAGAAATGCGTGTTATCCGGTGTATCAGAATACGGATGTGACTTATTTTGATGAAGCGGTCAAAGGACTGGAGGCGCAGCTTACGGATCTTGCAAAGGCGGAGCAATTCATTTTCATGGAGTATCATGCAATTGAGGATGAATATGCATGGAGCAGGATACAGACGGTGCTGGAAGAACGGGTGAAAGCAGGAGTAGAGGTCCGGGTGTTCTATGATGACATGGGCTCGATCGGATTCGTAAATCTGAGCTTTGCGAGAAAACTGGAAGCGAAAGGAATTGCCTGCCGGGTATTCAATCCGCTGCTTCCGGGACTTAATATGTTCCTGAATAACCGTGACCACAGAAAGATTACGGTGATTGACGGAAAGGTTGGGTACACAGGCGGTTATAACCTGGCAAATGAGTATTTTAACTATACACATCCATACGGGGAATGGAAGGATACGGGAATCCGGCTGGAAGGAGATGCGGTGGCTTCGCTTACGGCAGCATTTCTGGAGATGTGGGAATCGTCCGGGAAGACCCCGGCCGATGTGGATGTTCTGGATATAGAGGCACAGAAAAAATATCTGGTACAGCATCCGTATCAGGCAAAGCAGACGGGATATATCCAGCCGTATGCGGACTGCCCGTTAGACGGAATCCAGGTTGGAGAGGATGTCTATATCAGTATCGTCAACAAAGCGGATAGATACTGCTGGTTCATGACTCCTTATCTGATCATCACGGATGAGATGACACATGCACTTTCGCTGGCGGCCAGGCGTGGCGTAGATGTGCGGATCATCACACCGGGAATCCCGGATAAGAAGCTGATCTACAGTATCACCAGATCGTTCTATCACAATCTGGTACAGGATGGTGTAAGGATCTATGAGTGGACACCGGGGTTCTGTCATGCGAAGATGAGCGTGGCAGATGATTGCATGGCGACTTGCGGCACGATCAATCTGGATTACCGGAGCCTTTATCATCATTTTGAAAATGGGTGTTTTATGGCAGATTGTGATGCGGTGCTGGATATCCGGCGGGATATGGAGCAGACATTGGAACAGTGCAGGGAAGTGACGGAGAAGTATAAGTCCGGCCGGAGTGCGACCTTGCGGCTGGGACAGTTGTTCCTGCGGTTGTTTGCGGAGCTGTTGTAGGAGAGAAGAAGTTAAGAGAACTGGGAATGCAGGCGTGCATTTCTGGTTCTTTTTATGTTTTGCATATTGACATATATCGAACTGCGATATATACTAAAAACAAGAAGAAAGCAAATTTTTTTACACTCAACTATCGAAAGCCGATATATAATGAAAGCAAATATAAGAAAGGAGCAATCACTATGAAAGTAAACAAAAATATGGTCTCAGGAAATACCGCAATGTTAATTCTCAAATTGATCTCAGAAAAGGATATGTACGGATATGAAATGATCGATACACTCTCAAAGAGATCGGACAATGTATTCGAATTAAAGGTAGGAACATTGTATCCGCTGCTTCACAGCATGGTACAGTCCGGATATTTGGAAAGTTATAACCAGGAGGCGAACGGGAAACTCAGAAAGTATTACCGGATCACACCTAACGGGAAGAAATATCTGGAGAAAATGATCGAAGAATGGAATGCTTATGCCAATGCAGTTACGAGCATGATCCAGTATTCCGTATAGCACAGGTAAGGCAGTGAAGGTGGCAGAAAAGGAGGGTGTTAGATATGAAGGAAAGAGAATATCTGAAAGAACTTGGAAAGAAGATTACCGATTCGTCTGTAAGAAAAGAGATTGTAAATGAATATGAAGCGCATATAGAAGACTGCAAAGCCGCATTAATGGAATCAGGGATGACGGAAGTTGAAGCAGAGGAAGAAGCAGTCCGCCAGATGGGCGATCCGCAGGAAGCAGGTGAAGCAATGGATAAGATCTATCATAAAGTGTTTGATTCCAATATGTTTCTGTGGATGCTGGCACTGGGATGTATACCGATTGTATGTGTGTGCATTTCTTATCTTATCGCAAGAGATCCGAACGCATTTTTATGGTTGTGGAATGATGCGCTTGGCCTGAATAAAATCCCGGCAGTTATACACCGGAATATCGGAATCGGATTAGCTGTCTATGGAATCGGATTGAGCTTCTGGGAGAAATACACGGGCAAAGCTTTATTCTATGCAGTCGGAAGAGACTGGGGGCAGGGATGTTACGTTGCAAACAGCGGGCTGGTACTTTTTATCTCGGCATTATGTTTTGTTCCGAGTTTCCCGGTGAAGGGATATGCAGGAATCCTCTGCTGTGTATTGATAGCATGTCTGCTGAATATGGTACTGAGAGGATTTATGAATCTTTTGCAGAGCAGAAGAGAGACCAGACTTTTATGGGAGATTGGAACGGCAGATACCAGAATCAACTGGAAGGGAAAAGGATATCTGTGTGGACATCATATGAAAGTAAGAGTACAGGGATCTGAGAAAGGAACGGAGATCCCGGCAGGAGCACCGGTGATGGTTGTCGGAATGGAGGGATTTAAGCCGGTGGTGGCGCAGGTATAAAGAGAGAGACGTTAGATCTTGGATAGTAAGCGTATATGAAGAGAGACGTTAGATCTCGGATAATAAGCGTGTATGAAAAATGAGAGGCAAAAGTTATGAATAAGACGGAAAAGCGAATGAAGATATTCACGCTGATCATGCAGGTGATCATCCAGGCAGTGCTATTATTTCCGTGGATGAACATGGGGACATGGAAATGCAATGTGCCGGGATATCTGATAAAATTGGCTGCTTCGGGCGATGGGATGAGTTACATAAAGAAAAGTCTGAAGCCTCTGGGAGTACTGGACGGTGCAGATGAACAGATGATGGTTCAGATACTGATGCTATTCATCTGTGAACTGGTAATGGTACTGGTAATCCAGGTGATAGGAATTGTGAATCTGATACTGGCTTTAAGCAATCACCATAAACTGCTTCTGGATATCATGTCACTGATCGCAGGATGTATGATATCATTTCTTGGGGCAGATGGGGCAGTATTTTCAGATCCGCTGTCACAGGTGTATCCATTTTTACTGGTAGTGCTTCTGGTGATCAATTTGATCGGTGCGAAGCTGATTGATTCGTGGCAGGAAGAGAAAAAGATACAGGAAGAAGTTAAAGCCAGAGAGAAAAATTACAAAGAAGAAAAGAAAAAGCATCTGGAATTTTCGGGGAAGTATCCGAAAGGATTCTATACGGCCCTGTGGAAGAATTTTAAAAGTTCAAAAAGAGATTTTATTGTTTACGTAAGTATGAACCTGCTTCCGGCGACGCTGATATTTTCCGGAGTCGGAATGGCACAGATGCTGGCACCATTTAATAAAGAAGGAAATATACTGACGGGGCATGGAATCACGGCAATTCTGCTGGAATTCCTGATCGTGAGTCTGATCGCATCGCTGATGCTGATGATCACGAATCTGTTGTCATATTTCAGAAAACGGATGAGAAATTACAGTATATTTTCGACTCTGGGAATGCGGAAGTCTACACTTTATGAAGTGCTTGGAGCAGAGATTGTGGCTGGAATTCTGGGAATGCTGATCGGGGGAGCCTGCATCGGAAGTGTGATCCTGTGTATCATCCGCAGAATCTTCATGGCAAGATCCGGAGTGGGAGCACAGCCGGCGAAGATTACAGGATTCACATATTTGATCGCAAGTCTTATCCTGATCGGAATATCCGGGATTGGACTGATGATCCTGCGGGATTTCTTCCTGTACAGGGAACTAAAAAAAATGCAGCTGGGCGATGTGGAAAAGGAGAAGATGCCGGAAAAACGGATCGGTCTGTGGCTTACAATTGGCCTGGTCATTGTGGTATTTGGAATCGTGAATTTCGGAATGCGGAAGAATGTCGAAGGGTTACGGATACTTTTATTTATCTTCCTGGGCATTTATCTGGCGGAAAAGTTTGGATTTGGATTGTTCCTGAAAGTGCGGAAGCATAAAAAGAGTTATTATGCAAAGTTGATCCCATATAATTCGTTTTATTACCGTTTCAAGAGTACATTCCGTTATGTGTACGTGATCAGTCTTATACCGGTACTGATATTGTTCTTATTTGGAAAAGATATGATCTCAGCGAAGATCGCGCAAAAGCCGGAAGGACTGTTCCCGTATGATTTTGTATGTATGGCAACGGAAGCGGATGAGACATTCTGGAAACAGCTGCAGGAAAAATATGACGTGAAATTCCAGGAGTATCCGATGGTACGCGTGACGAATGTGGATAATTCGGAAAAGCTGGATGATGCCAGAGCAGTGATCATGCCGCAGGGACAGCATATAGGCATCTCGGAGACGACGTATAAAGAACTGAATAAGGCGCTTGGAAAGAAAAGTGAAAAAATGAATCTATCTGCTGACGGAAAGGAAATCTATATTATTTACCAACAGGACAAGAGTACGAAGGCACATCCACTGGATTACCTGAATTCGAGAAAAGAGCCGTACCTGCACATCGGACAGCCGATAGAATCTTATGGATTTCTTGATCGGGAAAAGATCTATCCGACACGAACTGTAAAGGGGGAAAAGATGGATATCCTGACAGGTGCATTCCGGCAGGGAAGTGAGGAGAATCTGGTTGTATTTTCGGATGAATATTTTGAAAAGGTTCAGGACGACTGGAAGAAATATAATTGGATCACCGGAGATCCGGTTGAGGAGGGTGAAGCAGAAGAAGGAGTGACGATCCATCACTGGCCGACAAAGCTTGTCCTTTTGAATGTGAAAAATGTAGATTATCAGAAGATAGAAAAAGAGCTCCAGGCTTTTCGGAAGGTACATAAAGAGGATGAAAGATTTGACAAGGATGTATTATCCTGCTATTCCAAACGTACAACGATGGAACAGATTGAAAGCGAACGCTTTATGACAACGGTAGTAGATATATTTATCATGGGAGCATTTCTGCTGGGAAGCGTTCTGGTCATTTACTTGAAATATGAATCTGAGATGACGGACAAGAAGAAGCGGAATCATTTCTTAACCTGTATTGGAATGAGCTCGAAAGAAAGAGAAAAGCTGATCCGGACAGAGACGGGAATCTTTTTCTGGATCCCGGCAGCAGTTGCGGTTGTTATGGTGCCGGTGTTAACCGGGGAGATATGGAACATGCGGGAATATACGAAGGCTGACTGTGTACATTATCTGCGATATCTGTTGATCTTTGCAGTTATATATCTTGTAGTGCAGGGCATCGGTGTAAAGGTGATTGAGCAGTATACAATAAGAAAGGTAGAAGGAAAGCATGAAAGAAATATTAAAGGTAAATAACCTGATCAAGAAATTTCCAAAAGCCGGTGGGGAGATTGATGATGCGGATGCGATTTCGGTACTGAAAGGCATTAACTTTGATGTAGAACAGGGAGAGTACGTCGGAATTATGGGAAAATCCGGCTGTGGAAAGACAACACTTCTGAAGATCCTGGGATTTATGGATCAGCAGACGGACGGAGATGTGATCTTTGACGGTGCGAATACGAATGAGCTGTGGAAAGAAGAACTTACGGATATCAGACGTAGAAAGATCGGATTTGTATTCCAGGATTTTAATCTGATGGACAGTCTTTCGGTAAAAGAAAATATCATGCTTCCGGTATTGCTGGATAAAAAGGAACAGAAAGAATGTGAAGAGAAAGCGGAAACATTGGAAAAGCAGTTTGGGATTGAACATCTTCAGGAAAAGAATCCTTATGAACTGTCCGGCGGTGAGCGGCAGAGAGTGGCAATCTGCAGGGCGCTGATCAATGATCCGAGTATCATATTTGCAGATGAGCCGACGGGAAACCTCGACTCAAAATCCGGAAAAGTTGTTGCGGAGGAATTCCGGAAAATCAATGAGGAGTTAGGGAAGACCCTTCTGATGGTAACGCATGATCCACAGATGGCAAGCCGGTGTAAGAGAGTGATATTTCTGAAAGACGGATATGTGATGAATGATGTGAGAAAAGAGGGCACGGAAGAAGAATTTTACAGAACGATCATTGGGGAGATGGAGAAGTTTTAAGATGAGATAATATATAGATGGTGATATGGGCTATGCGGCGGAAGATAATTCTGCCGCTTTTTTTACGAAAATTAATCTTGTAATCATATAAACAATATGCTATTCTGAATGCACTTCAAAGAGTGACTTCTACAAACTCTTAAGTATTTCTAGGCCAAAAGGCATCAAGTTTCGACCGTTTCACACCTAAAAATGTCTGAAACATATTTCCGACTTGAGAGAACACGAAAATTTTATAATCTATTTAGGAGGACGTGCCTATGACAAACAAACTTCAACAGTATTTCCCGATGATTCGGACAAGGGAGGAGGTGTTGAATGAGATTGAAAGTAAAAGCAGATTAAAAAATTTATTTTATGAGTGGACAGAGGAAAATCAAAATGAATTTCTGGATTTTTGTACCGGAGTGAAAGGTATAAAAATCATGTATGATTTCATGATAAAAGAAATTCTGAATCCGGAGAATACACCGGAGAGAGTAAATGAATTACTCACGTTACTTCTCGGACAAAGAGTGAGAATTGTAGACGTATTACCAAATGACGGAACAAGATTAGCAGATGAATCTACGCTTCTTATTACAGATATGGTAGTACAACTGGAAGATGGAAGTATTGCGAACCTGGAAATTCAGAAAATCGGATACTATTTTCCGGGAGAAAGAAGTGCCTGTTACTCAGCAGATCTGTTGCTTCGGCAGTATAAGAGAGTGAGAGGAATCAAAGGAAAACGATTCTCTTACAGAGATATCAAGCAGGTGTATACGATCGTGTTATTTGAAAAAAGTCCAACAGAATTCCAGAAATTTTCCAATAATTATATCCATCGTTTTATGCAAAAATCTGATACAGGAGTAAATATAAATTTATTACAAGAATATCTGTTCATACCTCTTGACATATTCAAAAAGAATCAGCAAAATGAAAATAGAAGTGTAAAAATAGAAAACCGGCTGGAAGCATGGCTTGCATTTTTCTGCATGGATGATCCGGAGACGATTATAGATATTATAGAGAAATATCCGGATTTTAAAGAAATGTATGAACAGGCTTATGATGTCTGCCGGAATATCGAAGAGGTGATGCAGATGTTTTCGAAAGAATTGCTGGAATTAGATCGGAATACAGTAAAGCTGATGATTGATGATATGCAGAAGGAGATAGACTGCCAGAGAGAGCAGTTGAGTCAGAAGGATAAGGAGATGTTAGAAATGAGGAAAGAAATACAACGATTACAGCAGCTATTGGATAAAAAATAGCATGAAAAATGTCAAAAGAATTGTTTTAGATACTTATAAAAATAACTAGTCAGTTGAAAGAGGTGATGTAGATGTTTTCGGAAGAATTGTTAGAATTAGATCGAAATACAGTAGAATTCATGATTGAAGATATGCGGAGGCAGATAGAAGAGAAAGATGAGCAGATAAAACAACTAGATGAGCAGATAAAACAACTAGATGAGCAGATAAAACAGAAAGATGAGCAGTCAAGACAACTGGATGAACAGATAAGACAACGGAATAAACAAATAAAAGAAAGTGATAAGCAAATAAGACAACTGGAGGAACAGATAAAAGAAAGCGATAGGCAGATAGGACAGTTGGAGGAACAGATAAAAGAAAGCGATAGGCAGATAAGACAGTTGGATGAACAGATAAAACAATCAGAACAAGAAATACAAAAAATGGAGGAAGCAAAAGAGTAATACATAGCCTGGCTGTCTCAGGAACGTGAAACAGCCAGACCGCTTACCTCAAAGCATGTAATCCAGGGATATTCCATATAATGGATGCTGATATCCCCGTTTACAGTAACCCCATCAGGCAGATAATAGACATTTCCAAGAGGACTGGTCTCGCAGACATACCCCTGTGCGAGCATGTCCTCTTTTTCTTTATCGGTAAATCCTACCGATATCTCCAGACGCGGAGGGGCACATCAACTGGTGATTGTTTCGATGGAAAGTATGATGTTGCGGAATCCGCGTTTATTCATATAGGCAATAGCATTGTCGTTCAGGTGTACCATATGTTCAATTCCTTTCATAATTTAATAATATTACAGCAGTAATTGTAAAACAAAGTCCACAGATGGAAAGAATACCTGGTGTTTCGGCATAGAGTACCGCTCCGAATAACATGGCGGCGGCAGGTTCGCTGGAAGCGAGAATCGATGCCTTGCCGGCCTCCATATAGCGCATGGATAAAGAATATAGTGCATAAGGCAGGACGGATGATACCAGCGCATGAATAATCAGGATAAAAAAGGTGGTCCTTTGCCCTGAGACAATCATACTGCTTAAAGAGTGTATATTACTGAAAGGCAGCATTGTCATGCCGGAAAAGAGTGTGCCGTAAAAAGTAATCGTCAGGAAATGATATCCTTTTTGTGTGACTTTTTTGCTTATGATTCCATATACAGCATAGAAAAAGCTTGCCAGAATTCCGCAGAGAATTCCTGTTATGCTCCAGGAAAGCCCATTGCTTTCCAGTACTCCGCTTACCAGTACACAGCCAATGAGTGCGAGTGTTACACAGGTCAGTTTGTGTCTGGTTATCGGTTCATGGAAGAATATAGCAGCCAGAAACAGAACAAAGACCGGAGACATGGCAAGTAACACGGCAGAAAGTGCAAGAGATCCTTTCGTAACGGAAATATTATAAAAGACACTGAGGGCGGTCATGCCGATCATGCCACTTCCGATAAAAAGCCAGAAGTCACGCCGATGTACATAAAATAAATGTCGGTTATAGAATAGAATCCATATGCCAGTGATCAGAGCTGCAAGCAACATCCGGAAACTAATGATGGAAAAGTTGTCGAGCCCATCGTGTTCCAGTGTACGGACAAAGATTCCGGCAGCACCCCAGCAGATGCCGGAGATGAATGGCAGCAGCCAGGCGTATTTGGTAAGTTTCTGATTCATAAGTACCCAATCCTTTGTAAATATAATAAATTAAGTATATCACAAAAACGGACATTGTTATGAGAACATGTCCGTTTTGTGCATTTTTATGAATCACTATAATCGATTGGAATTATCTTTCAAATGAATATATTCCGCTACAGACCGGTCAAAAGTCTTGATATGTTGGAACAGCCAGTCTACAACATTGCGCTTTACCTGTTCGATAAACTGATCATCAGGCCCTTCATTTTCATTCAGATAATCGTATAATTCCTGAATAGATGTTTTGAATTCTTCATGCTTTGCATGGTGACTGGAAATCTCCGGATAAGATACCTTTTTCTGAAGTTCCTCTTCTTCCTGAAAATGAAAATTTGTATATTCATCAAGGTAATCTAACATTTTGATTGCTTTGATCTTACTGTCACCGGATTCGCATGCTGCAACGAACTGCCGGATACGGTCGATCAGTTCCTGATGCTGGGAATCGATGGTCTTGTTGCCTGTAATTAAGTTATCGTCAAATGTAATATTCATAGAGAAACCTCCTGTCTTTGGTACACATTGAATCCTCGTCCCGCATAGTCTATAATGAATCGTAGAAAATGTTTATCAGCAGAGAAAAGGATTGGATTATGAAGTTACAACAGTTACAGATATTTCAGAACCTGACAGAAGAAGAACTGGAAAAAAGTCTTGTCTGTTCACAGGCTGTAGTAAAGAAATATCCGAAAGATACCTATATTTTCCGCCAGGGTGATGTGCCGTTAAAATTATATTTCATATTGGAAGGAATGGTTGAGCTTGGCAGTATCAACCTGAATGGTAAGATTACCCGGAGCAGTTACGTTATGGTGGGTGAGGAGTTTGGCGAAGTAGAAATGTTTCTGCGCCAGTCTGCTTACTCCGGTTATGCAAAAGCAAAAAATGAAGTGTCGGTTCTGGAGGTTTCACAGAATTTCTTTGGCGGAAGATGCGAAAGAAACTGTGTACATCACAGTAAGGTTGTCTTCAATATGCTTCAGCTTTTTGCGGAAAAAGCAGAGAAATGTAACCGTCAGATAGAGGTTCTTACCAGTGGAAACTTACGTCAGCGTGTAGCGGCGTACCTGTTGGAAAACTGTGATCCGGACTATCGGGTCCGTTTGCATATGAACAGGGAAGATCTGGCAGTATATCTGAATACTACAAGACCATCTCTGTCGCGCATGCTGCTTACTTTGCAGGATGAAGGTATCATCCGTCTTGTGGACCGTAAGGTAATCGAAATCACGGATTATGAAAGACTGCAGTCGGAAGAGTAATTAATCTTCTGCAACAAATACTTCTTTTCCTAATCCGCAGATTGGACATACCCAGTCATCCGGAAGATCTTCAAAGGCTGTGCCCGGTGCGATTCCGTTATCCGGGTCTCCTACAGCTGGGTCATATTCGTAGCCACATGGTTCACATACATATTTTTTCATAGTTAAAATCTCCTTTTTATTAAAACTTAGTTGGTGTTAACTGGTGTTGTACAACTTATGTTGTGATTAGAGTATATAGCTTTTATAGAAAATGGTTTGTAACAAATGTTACGAAACAACAAAAAATGATAATTTGTTATATGGATTAAGATTGACAGAGATTAATTTTATAAATGAAGAAATATCGGCACAACAACTTCATATTGTCAGTATCTTTGAATGCAAAAATCAATACAGGGAATGCGTCTTAAGTATTCTTAACTATGCGCCACACTTTACCCGTCACAAAATTAAAAGTGCAACAGATTTCGTAAAAAAATATCACCAAAATTTAGACCACATTTCAAACATTTATTTTAACAAAATTACCTCTTTCATTTTCGCCTGTTATAGAGTATCATATTACTTGCACAATATCTTGTGCGGAAATGATGTTGAAAAAACAATATTTAGTAGTATTTGAGGGTGAGCACATACTACATCGGCAATAAAAACAAGAGAGGGATAAACATGAACGCAGAAATAAAGACGAACGTAATTAAGAGAAACGGCGAAGAGGTAGCCTTCGACCTGGAGAAGATCATTAATGCGATCAAAGGTGCAAACAAGGACGTCGATAAACTGCATCGGATGAATGAATATCAGATTATGGCAGTGGCGGACAACGTTGCAAAGAAAATTGAGGAATCCACTCATGCTGTCAATGTAGAAGATATACAGGATATGGTAGAGACCGGAATTATGGAACTGCGCGGCTATGAAGTCGCACAGAAATATGTGCGCTATCGTTATAAAAGAGAACTGATGAGAAAGACGAATACAACAGATAACGGAATTCTTGCACTTCTGGAGCATATGAATGAAGAGGTGAATCAGGAGAACTCTAACAAGAATCCTGTGATCAACTCTACACAGCGTGATTATATGGCCGGAGAAGTAAGTAAGGACTTGTCAAGACGTGTCCTTCTTCCGGAAGAGGTTGTACGTGCGCATGAAGCGGGAATCATTCATTTCCATGATTCCGACTATTTCGCACAGAAAGAGCATAACTGTGACCTGATCAATCTTCAGGATATGCTTCAGAATGGAACTGTCATTAGTGAGACCATGATCGAGAAGCCGCACAGCTTCTTTACAGCATGTAATGTGACGACACAGATCGTTGCACAGGTAGCAAGTAACCAGTACGGCGGACAGTCATTTACACTGGCACATCTGGCACCGTTTGTCGATATCAGCCGTAAGAAGATCCGCAGAAATGTAATCGCAGAGCGTGAAGAATGCGGAGAAGCTTTAGATGAGACAATTATCAATAAGGTGACAGAGCGCCGTTTAAGAGAAGAAGTAAAGAGTGGTATCCAGACAATTCAGTATCAGCTTATCACATTAATGACATGTAACGGTCAGGCACCATTTGTGACGATGTTCATGTATCTAGATGAGGTAGAAGAAGGCAGAACCCGTGATGACCTGGCTATGATCATCGAAGAAGTGATGATTCAGAGAATGCAGGGAGTAAAGAATGAAAAAGGTGTATGGATCACACCGGCATTCCCGAAACTGATCTATGTACTGGATGAGGATAATATTACAGAAGATTCCAAATACTGGCATCTGACAGAACTGGCAGCAAAATGTACCGCAAAACGTATGGTACCGGACTACATCTCAGCCAAAATCATGAAAGAGATGAAGAATGGAGAAGTATATCCTTGTATGGGCTGCCGTTCATTCCTTACTGTAGAAGACAGCCAGAGAAATCCGGACGGAAGCCATAAGTTCTATGGACGTTTTAACCAGGGAGTTGTAACGATCAACTTAGTTGATGTTGCATGTTCATCAGAAGGAGATATGGAGAAATTCTGGAAGATCCTGGATGAGCGTCTGGAATTATGTCACAGAGCACTGAGATGCAGACATGAACGTCTCCAGGGAACGGTTTCCGATGTTGCTCCGATTCTGTGGCAGAACGGTGCACTTGCAAGACTGAAGAAGGGTGAGACGATCGATAAATTATTATTTAATGGTTACTCCACTATTTCGCTTGGATATGCAGGACTTTATGAGATGTGTGTACGTATGCTTGGCAAATCACATACCGATCCCGCAGCAAGACCATTTGCAATGCAGGTAATGCAGAAGTTAAATGATAAATGTGAAGAGTGGAAAAAAGCAGAGAACATCAGCTATTCTGTATACGGAACACCGATGGAATCTACCACATACAAATTTGCAAAATGTCTGCAGAAGCGTTTTGGAATCATCAAGGGTGTAACAGATAAGAATTATATTACGAACAGCTATCATGTACATGTATCAGAGAAGATCGATGCATTCAAGAAACTAAAATTCGAAGCAGATTTCCAGAAGCTTTCACCGGGAGGAGCGATCAGTTACATCGAAGTACCGAATATGCAGAATAATATTCCGGCGGTACTTTCGGTTATGCAGTATATTTACAATAATATTATGTATGCAGAGCTGAATACAAAGAGTGATTACTGTGAATGCTGTGGTTATGACGGAGAGATCCAGATCAAGGAAGATGAAACAGGAAAGCTGATCTGGGAATGCCCGAATTGTGGTAACCAGAATCAGGATAAGTTATTCGTGGCAAGAAGAACCTGTGGATATATCGGAACACAGTTTTGGAATCAGGGACGTACGCAGGAAATCAAGGACAGAGTATTGCATCTGTAACATAAATGAAGATATGTCCAGGTTATATTAACTTGTGATGTTGATAAAGATTATAGCAGGAGTATATCGAAAGATATGCTCCTTTTCTAATTTGTCTATTCTTCGTGTTTAAACATGAATCAAAATAGTATATAATTAATAAATAGCAAATGACGCAAGGGGAAATATAAGAATGGATAAGAAAAAAATGATTGGTGATATCGTGACCAGCATAACCGATAAGGAATTAAAAAAAGACTATTTTTATAATGCGGTGCCACTTGCAGTGATTCTTGGAAAGGATGCTAAAGAAGGGACATTATGGGCAGCATTTGCAAGTTATGCACCGGGATGTAAGATGATAGAAGTTGCAGCTATATGTGATAATACCATACTTGGAAGCGGTAAGAAGGGGATTCTTTTCAGTACAGAAGGAATCTATGGATCTATGTTTAACAAGAATAGGAAACAGGGACCGATAGCCATGCCGATAAAATATGAAGAACTGGATAGTGCCAGACCGAGCCCGAGAGATAAATCAGAGGTAGAACTGGTATTTAAAGGTGGAAGAGTAGAAAAAATATATGTTTATACCTATACAGGATTTGTTATTACTGCATTGAACCGTATCTTAGAAGAACTGAAAAGAGAAAAAGAACGGGAAAAAGAAGAAAAAATCCGCAAAATACAGCAGGAAAAACAACTAGATACAGAAACCATATATGAAACGACGAAAAATCCACCGAATGGAATCCGGACCAGTTTTTATGGGATAAGATTTGTGATTGATTTCATGGAGGAAAAAGAGTGTGGGCACCGCAAGTATAAACTAATGGAGGTTATTGAAGACGAAGATGATCAAGTCAGTAGTGTACTTGTAGGATGGGATGACAGGGAAGAAAATCCCGTGTACACGACTACCTATTTCTCATATACTCCAAGAGAGGGCTTCATAGATGTGTACAGGCTGAGAGATGAGCTGAAAATGCTGAAACTGGAGTTTGCCTTCCATTATCCGGAGCAGCAGGAAGCATGGAAAACACTGGAAAATGACGAATTCATGTGGGCGATAGGTGAAAATTATCAATACGTGAGAATGGAAGAGAATGTAGAATATCCGATTATTGAGGTAATACATTCCAGAGAGGAATAAAAGGAGACTTTACAAATCATGAATTACGGAAATATAAAAGAATGCGACATCGCAGACGGACCGGGCGTCAGAGTCAGCCTGTTTGTATCCGGCTGCAGGCATCACTGCAAGGGATGTTTTAATGAGGAGACCTGGAATTTCAACTATGGACAGCCATACACAGAAGAGACGGAAGCGGAAATATTGAATTCGCTGGATTCTAACTTCATTCAAGGATTCACTTTGCTCGGAGGGGAACCGTTCGAGCCGGAGAATCAGGTGGAACTGGTAAAGCTTTTAAAGAAAGTAAGAGAAACATATCCAAAGAAAGATATCTGGTGTTACAGTGGGTATCTTTTTGATCGCGATATGATCCCGGGAGGCTGTGTGCATACGAATGTGACTGACGAAATGCTGTCTTATATCGATGTGCTGGTAGACGGGGAGTTTAAGGAAGCATTAAAGGATGTGACACTGGTGTTCCGGGGAAGCCAGAATCAGAGGATTATTAATGTGAAAGAAAGTAAGAAACAAGGAAAAGTTGTACTTGAAGATTATTGATACTAGTGATGAGAATATAAAGTATCATGCAATGAAAAATATTATATATAGAAGAAAGATCATGAAGATGTGTTATTGCTATGCAGGAAATAAAAAAGCAGGAGATTATTTCTCCTGCCAGATGCGTAACATCTTGATGATCTTTTCTTTTTCCGAAACTGAAAAACCACGGAATACATTGAGCACTTCGTCATTTAACTGGCGCTCTTTTTCATCCAGAGGAGGAAGATCTCTTCCCGCATCCAGAATTGTGTCCACGGATACGTTACAAAGCTTTGAGTAATAAAGAAGAACTCTTAAGTTAAGCTTAGCACGATTGTTCTCGACATTGCTGACGAAAGGAACAGTACAGTTCAGATCTTTTGCTACCTGTTCCTGAGTGATACCGCGTTCACTTCTTAATTGTTTCATTTTTAATCCGACTTTTGAAAAATCTACTTCGTTCATTGCTGGGCTCCTTTGAATTGTAATGTATAACGATATTATATAAGTATATATTATTATAAATCTTGCCAATAATCAATACAGAAAAATTTACTTTTCCTTAAAAAAATAGTATAATTAAAATAACTTATACAAAAGACAGGATGATAAGACTAAAAAGGAGGCAAAAAATATGTTGACATGTATTTATGTAGTTGAGAAGATTGATGGTGACTATGCGGAACTGAGACGTGTGGATGCGCTTGCACAGGATCAGGAAGAAAACAAGGTGATGGCAAGAGCACTACTTCCGGCTGATATTATGGAAGGAAACAAAATTCTATATGAGAATTTACAGTACCGTCTGATCACAGAGTAAGATCAGGGCGGATATATCAATTTTGAATGAGCGTACATATAAAATTGAGATATACAACAAAATAATGAAAAGTAAGAAGTGTAACAGTATAAAAGCGGTTACACTTTTTTTGTGCCCAAAACAATAGACAATCTTGAAAAAATGTCGTATTTCACAAAGAAAACGAGAGGATTTTTTCAAGAAGAAAATCGAAGAAATCGCTGTTTTGTAGAAAAAGAAGGGAATTGAAAAATAAAAATTGTGCATTTTCCTTGTGAAAAAATAAATGGAAATTGGAACTACCATTTCGGCGTGGAAATTTGATGAGAAAAATAAAAAAATTAAGAGAAATAAAAGTAAAAATACACAAAAAAATAATGAAAAATTATGCAAAATAGACAGCGGACAAAACAATTGACATTTTCAAAAAATAGCAGTAAACTAGCAAAAAAATTATGAAGGAAGGGGATAGTACGGAAAAGCTTGTTGAAAGCCTTGTAGAAGAACTTAACTGTGAAACCGTATTTACCATCCCGGTATTTGGAGGAATCGCTGTTGACGAAGGTGTTGTTGTAACTTGGATCATTATGGCGGTTCTTACTATTCTAAGTATAGTATTCGTAAGGAATCTAAGCGTAGAGAAACCGGGAAAGGTACAGCTTATGCTGGAATCAGTAATTGGCTGGGCACAGGATTTCTTTGAAGGTATTATAGGAAAAGAAAACAGGGGATATATTCCATATCTGATGACGGTAGCGCTTTATCTTGCAATATCAAATGTCATCGGGCTGTTAGGATTTAAGCCTCCGACAAAGGACATGAACATAACAATCGCACTTGCCGTTATGAGTATGTTCGTGATCGAGTGGTCCGGTATCCATAGAAATGGTCTGGTTCACTGGTGCAAACATTTTGCAAAGCCAGTGCCGATCGTAGCACCAATCATGATACTGGAGATCGTAATCCGCCCACTGTCGCTTTGTATGCGACTGTTTGGTAATATGTTAGGCGGGTTTGTAGTCATGGAACTGATCAAACAGGTCGTTCCTTTAATTGTGCCGATACCGTTTAGTTTTTATTTTGATATATTTGACGGATTATTACAGGCATATGTATTCGTATTCTTAACTGCATTATTTATGACAGAAGAGATGGAATAAGGCGAATCAGACATTTACAACATTTAGTATAAGAAAACGTAAGACAAGAAAAGGAGAACAAATTATGAGTGGAACAATTATCGCAATTGGAGCAGGTATCGCAGTACTTACAGGTATCGGAGCCGGTGTTGGTATCGGAATCGCAACAAGCAAAGCAGTAGACGCTATCGCAAGACAGCCGGAAGCAGACGGAAAGATCAGAACATCCCTGATCCTTGGTTGTGCACTTGCAGAGGCAACCGCTATCTACGGTTTCATTATCGCACTTCTGATCGTCCTTCTTTTGAAATAATGTTTGCTGACGATAACAGATTAAAAGAAGGGAAAGGCAGGTAGAGATATATGCTGAGAATAGATTTTAATCTAGTGCTGACGATCATCAACCTGATCGTTCTGTATCTGATTCTCAGAAAGTTCCTGTTTCGCCCGGTCATGGACATTATGGAAAAGCGGGAAAAGATGATTGCAGACGGAATCGGCCACGCGAATGAGGAGCAGGACAAAGCGCATGCTCTGAAGAAACAGTATGAAGATGCATTGAATGGAGCAAAAGAAGAATCCACAAAGATGATCGAACAGGCGAAACTGGATGCAAAACAGGAATACAACCAGATCCTGAACGAGGCTAACGAGAAAGCAGACAAGGTTATGAAGACAGCAAGAGAAAGCCTGAATCAGGAAAGAGAACAGGCCTTTGATGATATGAAGGCACAGGTTGCAGGGCTGGCAATGGATGCTGCGAAGAAGATATTACTTGAGAATGCTGACAACATAAGCGGCGTGGATGCATATGACCAGTTTTTGAAAGATGCAGGTGATTCCCATGACAGCGAAGAATAGAAAAGAAGCAGAGCCGGTATTCTGCCAGGTGGCAGCCCTCCGGTATGCGAAAGTTCTGAATGAACTTGGTATTTCGAAAGAAGCTGTCCTGGAGGCAGGGAATATTTTCGAAAAATCACAGGAATTGAAAGCAGCACTGGTTAATCCAGTGATCACAAAAGAGACAAAACACAATATCATTGATAAAGTATTTTCAGAAGAAATGAGAACATTTCTGAAGGTTGTCTGCGATCATGAAAAGATGACGATCGCAGAACAGATCTTTGCGGCATACGAAGAATTACAGAATCAGGCAGCAGGAGTTAAGACAGTCTATCTTCGTTATACAGCGCTTCCAAGTGAAGAACAAAAGAAGCAGATAGGTGACTTTATCAAGAAGAAATACGGTGCCGGAGACATTAAATGGGTTATGGCAGAAGACAAGGCACTGATCGGCGGATTTATCCTGCAGGTTGACGGAAAAGAATATGACTACAGTGTGCAGGGCCGTCTGAACCGTTTACAGCGGAAATTAACAAATTAACATGGAGGTGAAGGAATTGAGTGCAATCAGCTCAGATGAAATTATCTCTATATTAAAAGAAGAGATAAAGAATTATGACGTAATAAGCAGAGATCAGGAAGTTGGTACTGTCATCTCTGTTGGTGATGGAATCGCCTCCGTATACGGAATCGACCACGCAATGTATGGCGAGATCGTCACATTGGAGACAGGTCTTAAGGGCATGGTACAGGACATCAAGGAAAACGAGATCAGTTGTATCCTGTTCGGAGATGATTCAGAGATCAAACAGGGCACAAAAGTGTGCCGTACAGGTAAAAAAGCAGGTATTCCGGTAGGAGAGGGTTATATCGGAAGGATCGTAGATGCTCTTGGAGCACCGATCGATGGAAAAGGTGAGATCAAAGCAGACGGATACCGTCCGGTAGAGAATGAGGCACCTGGAATCGTTGAACGTAAGTCGGTAAGCGTTCCACTTGAAACAGGTATCCTTTCTATTGATTCCATGTTCCCAATCGGACGCGGACAGAGAGAGTTGATCATCGGTGACAGGCAGACCGGTAAGACATCTATTGCAACCGATACGATCATCAACCAGAAAGGAAAAGATGTCATCTGTATCTATGTAGCCATCGGACAGAAAGCATCAACGGTAGCAAGACTTGTAAATGATTTAAAAGCACATGACGCACTGGATTACACCACAGTATTCTGCTCAACAGCCAGTGAGTGTGCGCCACTTCAGTATATTGTACCGTATTCGGCAACAGCACTTGCAGAGTATTTCATGTATCAGGGAAAAGATGTATTGATCGTATATGATGATCTTTCTAAACATGCAGTAGCTTACCGTGCCATTTCTCTGTTACTTGGACGTTCACCTGGACGAGAAGCTTATCCTGGTGATGTATTCTACTTACATTCAAGACTGCTTGAACGAAGCAGCCGATTAAGCGAGGAAGCAGGCGGTGGTTCTATCACAGCACTTCCGATCATTGAGACACAGGCAGGAGATGTATCTGCATACATTCCTACGAATGTTATCTCTATCACAGACGGACAGATCTTCTTAGAGAGTGACCTGTTCAATGCAGGTATGCGTCCGGCCGTTAACGTTGGTCTTTCTGTATCCCGTGTAGGTGGAGCCGCACAGACAAAGGCAATGAAGAAAGCCAGTGGTAGTGTCCGTATCGACCTGGCACAGGCAAGAGAGATGGAATCATTTACCCAGTTCAGTTCAGACCTTGACGATGCAACAAAGAATCAGCTGAAATACGGAAGCTGTCTGACAGAACTGTTAAAACAGCCTCTGGGACGTCCGTTAAGTCTTCATGAGCAGGTGATTACACTTTGTGTCGCTACGAATAAAATGATGCTTGATATTGACACAAAGAAGATCAAAGAATTCCAGATGGATATGCTTGCATTCTTCGACAGAGAACATAAAGAAATCGGCAAAGCAATCGATGAGAAGAAAGTTCTGGATGATGAACTGAAAGAGCAGATTCTTGCAGCAGCAAAGGAATTCAAGGAAAGAAGATAAGCGGGTGTAGCTATGGCAAATGCAAAAGAGATTAAGGAAAGAATGGCCAGCATCGAAGAGACGAGAAAGATCACAAATGCCATGTATCTGATCTCTTCTTCGAAGATGAAACAGGCCAAGAAAAAGCTTGCTGACACAGAACCTTTCTTCTATGCCATGCAGGCAGAGATCGCCAGAATTTTGCGGCATGTGCCGGATATGCACAGCCAGTTCTTTGATGGCCGTGAGAGTATCCCGGCTGAGGAAAGAAAGATTGGCTATATCGTTGTAACTGCTGATAAAGGACTTGCCGGGGCATATAATCATAACGTGATCAAGGCAACTGAAGAACTGTTAAAGAAACCGGGAAAGCATAAATTATTCGTACTTGGAGAAGCCGGAAGACAGTACTTTGCCAAGAGGGAAGGAATTGAGATGGATACCCAGTTCCGTTATACCGTCCAGAATCCGACATTACACAGATCGAGAGTCATTTCTTCGGAAATGGTAGAACAGTTTAGAAATGGAGATTTGGACGAGATTCACATCATATACACACGTATGATCAATGCTATGACAGCGGAGACTGAGGAACAGAAGCTCCTTCCTATGAAGAAGACGACCTTCCTTCCGGAAGATATGCCGGCTCTTGTCGGAACCGGACTGTATCAGGAAGATATGGTATTCTGGCCATCTACACACAGTGTGATGGCGAACATTGTTCCGAACTACATCAACGGTATCGTATATGGATGCCTGGTAGAGGCCTACTGCAGTGAGCATAATGCCAGAATGCAGGCAATGCAGAATGCAACAGACAGTGCAACAGATATGCTGAACGAATTAAATATTACTTACAACCGTGTCCGCCAGGCAGATATCACACAGGAACTGACAGAGATCATCGGCGGAGCCAATGCGCAGAAACGGAAGTAAGATACAAAGTTCGCAAATGGCGGAACTGTATACAGAACAAATAATAACCACGAAATAATAAAAAAGAAAGTGGGCAGCAGTAATATGACAAAAGGAAGAATCGTACAGGTAATGGGGCCTGTTGTAGACGTAGAATTTAATAATAGAGAAGAACTTCCATTTATCAAAGATGCCCTGGAAGTAGACAATGGCGGAAAACGCTGTGTCATGGAAGTTGCCCAGCATGTAGGTAACAACATTGCACGTTGTATCATGCTGGCTTCCAGTGAAGGTCTGCAGAAGGGAATGGAAGTTACCGCTACCGGAGCTGGTATCAAAGTGCCGGTAGGTGAGAAGACTCTGGGACGTCTGTTCAATGTACTTGGAGAGACGATCGATAACGGAGAACCAATTAAAGACAGCGAAGAATGGGTTATCCACAGAAAAGCACCAAGCTTTGAAGAACAGAGCCCGGCTGTCGAAGTATTAGAGACAGGGATCAAGGTCATTGACCTTCTGACACCTTATGCGAAAGGTGGTAAGATCGGTCTGTTCGGTGGTGCCGGTGTAGGTAAGACCGTACTGATCCAGGAGCTGATCCATAACATCGCAACAGAACATGGTGGATATTCCATCTTCACCGGTGTCGGAGAGCGTTCCCGTGAAGGTAATGACTTATGGACAGAGATGAGAGAATCAGGTGTACTTGATAAGACAGCTTTGGTATTCGGACAGATGAATGAACCACCTGGATCTCGTATGCGTGTCGCTGAGACAGGACTTACAATGGCAGAATATTTCCGTGATGTAGAGCATCAGAATGTGCTTCTCTTCATCGATAATATCTTCCGTTTCGTACAGGCTGGTTCGGAAGTATCCGCACTTCTCGGACGTATGCCGTCAGCCGTAGGTTATCAGCCGACACTGGCAAACGAAATGGGTGCCCTTCAGGAACGTATCGCTTCTACAAAGAACGGATCTGTAACATCCGTGCAGGCCGTATATGTACCAGCTGATGACTTGACGGACCCGGCTCCTGCAACAACATTCTCACATTTGGATGCAACAACCGTACTTTCCAGAAAGATCGTTGAACAGGGTATCTACCCGGCTGTAGATCCACTGGATTCGACATCCCGTATCCTGGAGCCTGCAGTTGTAGGTGAAGAACATTACCAGGTAGCACGTAAGGTACAGGAGATCCTTCAGAAATACAAAGAATTACAGGACATCATTGCAATCCTTGGTATGGAAGAATTATCCGAGGAGGATAAGCTGACAGTAGCCCGTGCAAGAAAGATCCAGAAATTCCTGTCACAGCCATTCTCAGTGGCTGAGACATTTACCGGTGTTCCTGGAAAATATGTTCCACTGAAAGAGACTGTTCGTGGATTCAAAGCGATCATTGACGGAGAGATGGATGAATATCCGGAAAATGCATTCTTCAATGTGGGTACGATCGAAGACGTGATCGCGAAGGCGAAGGCAGAAGGAGTGGCTTAGTATGAGCACATTTTCATTGAAAATTATATCCACGGATAAGGTCTTCTACGATGGCAAATGTGAATATCTGGTGATTCCGACTATAGACGGGGAAAAAGGTATTCTGGCTCATCATGAGAACATGGTCATTGCAGTGGAGATCGGAGAACTGCGTTTCCGTAAGCCGGACGGTGAGTGGGTAACAGCAGTTGTATCCAAAGGATTTGCAGAGATCGTGAATAACCGTGCTTCTGTACTGGTCAATACGGCAGAGCGTCCGGAAGACATCGATGTGAAGCGTGCAGAGGAAGCAAAGGAACGAGCCGAAGAGCAGCTTCGTCAGAAGCAGAGCATTCAGGAGTATTATCTGTCACAGGCTTCTATGGCCCGTGCAATGACAAGACTGAAAGCGTCCAGAAACAGACGCGGGGATATCTGATCTGAGAAATTAATAAAAGCTATGATAAAAAGAGCTGTCGTTTTACGAAAATGTATTCGTGAAAACGACAGCTTTTTTTGCGGTGATTTATCTTGTATGCCGCCTGTAGCTTGCAGGTGTCTCTTCATATTTTTCCTGGAATAATTTATAAAAATATCCCTTGTTATGATATCCTACAGAATCAGCAATTTCCTCAATACTCTTATCGGTCGATACAAGCAGATGCTCTGCACGCTCGAGACGGATCTGCTGGAGATAAGCGGAATAGGTGAGCCCGGTCTTACGCTTGATCAGGCGGTTGAAGTAATCTTCCTGATAGTGGAATTCATTTACCAGATCCTGAATGGTGATATCTTTAAAATGTGCCCGGATATAATCTGAGATCTCTTCGAATACGATCCAGTTCATCGTCTGCTTCTGCTCTTTGGAAAGAGAAAAATCATACTGCGTACTTAAGATCCTGAATATGCGGAATAACAGACCTTTTGTGATGTATCGTGATCCGCTGTCCGGCGAATAAGATTCTTTCAAAAGCAATAAAAGACTGTCGTCCAAAGCTTCACTTGCTCCGGCTGATGGACGGAAATGCAGGAATTGCTGGACATCCTTTTGCTTTAATAAGGCAGACTGCAGGAAAGAAAGAATCTTCTGCGGGGTGCTGTTCTCGTTCATGATCTCCGTAAACATATCATTGGCGATTCCAAGAAAAAGAACCACTCCCGACTGGTCTGTCAGACAGTCCTGATGCAGGCAGTTCTTGTCGATCAGGCAGAGTTCTCCTTTTTGGAATACGACATCTTTATTCAGTATCCGCTGATGAAATTCCCCATCTACAACGTAAGAAAGCTCCAGATAATCATGCGTGTGAAGCTGCGTATATTCTCCATCCGAATAAGAATAATGGTAACAGAAATTCTCCGGGGAGGGCATCATTGTTGCATACAGATTACCAGGAGAATCAAAGTTCCAGCATAACAGGAAACTGCGGTCCTGACTGAGTAACGGATAAGTCTTAACTTCCTGGACGGACTTGGAATATTCCGGACAGATAAGTCTTGCGCCTAATTTATGGTTTTCCGGAAGAAGCCGGGCATCAGGTCCTGTGATCCGGCGGCAAAAATCGGATAAATTCATACAAATACCTCCTTGACATCTAGTATGATTATACCATAACAGAGGTCGGAATAGGTAACAATTTTTCCAAAAGTGCAGAGTTTAGAGATTGAGAAAGTAAGTTTGTATTTTTATAATAGAGACATAATAAAGCTGTAGACGAAACAGAAAATTTGAATGAAAAGGAGTAAAAAATATGTTAAAAACAAAAAATTATCAGTTTTGGTTCTGTACAGGATCACAGGATCTTTATGGAGATGAGTGTCTTGCACACGTAGCAGAGCATTCAAAGATTATCGTAGATGCGTTAAATAAATCAGGAAACCTTCCATATGAAGTCGTATGGAAACCAACCATGATTACAAATGAAGTAATCAGAAAGACATTCAACGAAGCGAATACAGATGAGAACTGTGCCGGTGTTATCACATGGATGCATACATTCTCTCCTGCAAAATCATGGATCTTAGGATTACAGGAGTACAGAAAACCATTACTTCACTTACATACACAGTTCAACCGTGAAATTCCATATGACACTATCGACATGGATTTCATGAATGAGAACCAGGCAGCACATGGTGACAGAGAATATGGACACATTTTCAGCCGCTTGAATATGGAACGTAAAGTTGTTGCAGGATATTGGGAAGATGAAGACGTTCAGAAACAGATCGGATCATGGATGCGTACAGCAGTTGGTGTTGTAGAAAGCAGCCACATCAGAGTTATGCGTGTAGCTGACAATATGAGAAACGTTGCTGTTACAGAAGGTGACAAAGTAGAAGCTCAGATTAAATTCGGATGGGAAGTAGATGCTTATCCTGTAAATGAGATCGTTGAAGCTGTAAATGCTGTATCTCAGGCAGATATTGATACATTAGTAGAAGAGTATTATGACAAATATGATATCCTTCTGGAAGGAAGAGATGAGAAAGAATTCCGTGAGCATGTAGCAGTGCAGGCTGGAATCGAACTTGGATTTGAAAGATTTTTGGACGAGAAGAACTATCAGGCAATCGTAACACACTTCGGAGATCTTGGTGGACTGAAACAGCTTCCGGGACTTGCAATCCAGAGACTGATGGAAAAAGGTTATGGATTTGGAGCAGAAGGTGACTGGAAGACAGCTGCTATGGTACGTGTTATGAAGATCATGACTCAGGGAATGAAGGATGCTAAGGGAACTTCATTCATGGAAGACTATACATACAACCTTGTACCAGGAAAAGAAGGCGTTCTGGAAGCTCATATGCTTGAGGTTTGCCCGACAATCGCAGATGGAAAGATCAGCATTAAAGAACAGCCACTCAGCATGGGTGACAGAGAAGATCCGGCAAGACTTGTATTCACATCTAAGACCGGACCGGCTGTCGCAACATCTCTGATTGACCTCGGAGACAGATTCCGTCTGATCATCAACGATGTAGACTGCAAGAAGACAGAGAAACCAATGCCAAAACTCCCTGTAGCAACAGCATTCTGGACACCACAGCCGAACTTAAAGGTTGGAACAGAAGCATGGATTCTGGCAGGAGGAGCTCATCATACAGCATTCTCTTATGACTTAACAGCAGAGCAGATGGGTGACTGGGCAGCAAGCATGGGAATCGAAGCTGTATACATTGATAAGGATACAACAATCAGACAGTTCAAGAACGAACTCCTGTGGAACAGTGTTGCATTCCGGAAATAATTGAAATTATCACATAAGCAGTAACATTTCATTTTGCAGGGGATATCAAATAGATATTTCCCTGCAAAAATAGTATAATGGGTAGTATATAAAAAGAAAACTTATAAAAATAATATTAGGAGGAAGCGTACAATGAGTAACATAAAAGAAATCATTGAGAGCGGAAAAGCGTTTCTGGGAATCGAATTCGGTTCTACAAGAATTAAAGCGGTACTGATCGATGAGGAGCACAATCCAATTGCATCCGGAAGCCACACATGGGAGAACCGTTACGAGAACGGACTGTGGACTTACTCTCTGGATGATATCTGGACAGGTCTTCAGGACAGTTACCGTGACATGGCAGAAAATGTACAGAAAGAGTACGGAGTAACAATTAAAAAACTCGGAGCGATCGGATTCAGTGCCATGATGCACGGATATATGGCATTTGACAAAGAAGGAAAGCTTCTTGCACCATTCCAGACATGGAGAAACAGCAATACAGGAAAGGCTTCTGAAGTGCTGGTAGATTTGTTCCAGTACAACATACCACTGAGATGGAGTATTGCGCATCTGTATCAGTGTATCCTGGATAAAGAAGAGCATGTAAAAGATATTGCATTTATGACAACGCTTGCGGGATATATCCACTGGCAGATGACAGGTGAGAAGGTTCTTGGTGTAGGTGATGCATCCGGAATGTTCCCAATTGATATGAATACAAAAGATTACGATGAAGAGATGATCCAAAAGTTCGATAAACTCATCGAAGGTGAGAACTATCCATGGAAAGTAAAAGAGATCCTTCCTAAAGTTCTGGTAGCAGGAGACGCAGCCGGTATCCTGACAGAAGAAGGAGCAAAGAAACTTGACCCTACAGGAAATCTGGAAGCAGGAATTCCACTTTGTCCTCCGGAAGGAGATGCAGGAACAGGTATGGTAGCTACAAACAGCGTAGCACAGCGTACAAGCAACATTTCCGCAGGTACTTCATTCTTCTCTATGGTTGTCCTTGAGAAGCCTCTGAAAGATTTGCATACAGAGATTGACATGGTTACAACACCTGACGGAAGTCTGGTTGCTATGGTGCATTCCAATAACGGAACCACAGACCTGAATGCATGGGTAAATCTGTTCAAAGAATTCGCAGATTCTATCGGAGCAGACGTGGATATGAACCAGATGTATGGAACACTTTACAATAAAGCACTGGAAGGCGATGCTGACTGCGGCGGAATCCTTTCTTACGGCAACTATGCAGGAGAGCCTATCACAAATGTAGAAAAAGGACGTCCGATGGTAGTAAGAACACCGGAGACAAAATTCACTCTGGCGAACTTCATGAGGTCTCATCTGTACACAGCACTTGGTGTTATCAAAGTCGGAATGGACATTTTAACAAAAGACGAAGGTGTAGAGATCGATACTGTTCTCGGTCATGGAGGACTCTTCAAGACAAAAGGTGTCGGACAGAAGATTTTGGCTGATGCGATCAACACACCGGTCGTAGTTATGGAGACAGCAGGAGAAGGCGGACCATGGGGAATGGCTATTCTGGCTGAGTACATGGTAAAACGTGCAGAAGGTGAGAAACTGGAAGATTATCTGAAGAATAAAGTATTCGGAAGCAATGCCGGAAGCAGAATTGATCCGGATCCGGAAGGCGTAGCAGGATACGAAGCATTTATGGAGACATATAAGAAGGGACTTGACGTAGAGCGTAGAGCTTGTGCTGATCTGTAAAAGCTGTCATATTGTGTAAAAGTAGAGGGGACACGGTGATGTCCCCGTATCTGTTATGATATAGAAGAGGTAAAGGAGATAAGAAAAATGCTGGAAGAATTGAAAAAAGAAGTATATGAAGCAAACATGCTTCTTCCAAAATATGATCTGGTAACATTTACATGGGGAAATGTAAGCGGGATTGACCGTGAAAAAGGACTTTTTGTCATCAAACCAAGCGGAGTTGATTATGACAAATTAACACCGGAAGACATGGTTGTTGTTGATCTTCAGGGAAACAAAGTAGAAGGAGACTTAAATCCATCTTCTGATACAGCGACACACGTAGAACTGTACAACAGATTCCCGAATATTGGCGGCGTTGTGCATACACATTCTCCATGGGCAACAAGCTGGGCTCAGGCAGGAAGAGGAATTCCTTGTTATGGAACTACACATGCAGATTATCTGTACGGAACAGTACCATGTGTAAGAAATCTTACAAAAGAAGAAATTGACGAAGCTTATGAGAAAAATACAGGTGTCCTGATCGCAGACAGATTCGATGAAGATGATCTGGATTATGTTGCAACACCTGCAGTACTCTGCAAGAATCACGGACCATTTACATGGGGCAAGGATGCTCACGAAGCAGTTCATAACGCAGTAGTATTAGAGGAAGTTGCCAAGATGGCAGCAAGATGCGAAATGATCAACCCGGACGTAAAACCTGCACCACAGGAATTACAGGATAAGCATTACTTCAGAAAACATGGAGCAAATGCTTATTATGGACAGCCAGGGAAATAAATGAATTGGTGTTAAAAAAGGATTACAAGAGACACTGCCAGTGATGACAGTGTCTCTTGTAGTCTTGGTATTCATTGGGTTTTATACTGTTGTGAACAGGTCGACAGACTGTCCGGTCATAACTGCCGGTGAATCTGCCAAAAGGTAGATGATTGCTTTTGCAACATCTTTTGAGCTTCCCATCGGGCAGCCGTCCTGTCCTACAGAGTGGTTGTAGACTCTCTGTCCCGGTGTGTCCACGATTCCAGGAGATACGGCATTGCATTTGATTCCGTATTCTTTGGTCTGGATAGCAGTTGTCTTGGTCATGGTTACGATACCGCCTTTTGCAACAGCGTATGCACCCATCTGAGATGCAATACGACCCATTCTTGAAGATACATTTACGATATCTCCTTTTCCTTGTTTTATCATTACAGGTACAACATTTTTAGTTACAAGGAATGGGATTCTCAAGTTTGTTTTGATGATCTGATCCCACTGTTCTTCTGACCATTCCCAGATCTTAATTGCCTGATGTTCGATATTTTTGTAGATCTCTTTTGGGTATCCGCCTGCATTGTTAACGAGAATATCAATTCTTCCGTATTTATCAACAACAGTTTTGACCATGTCGGCAACCTGTTCTCCGTCTGTAAGGTCTCTGGAAAGTGAGATTGCTGTTCCGCCGGCATCTTCGATCATTTTTACTGTTTCATCAAGATCAGACTGTGTTCTTGCTACTGTTACGACAGTGGCACCTTCAGCAGCGATAGCAAGTGCTGCGTCACGTCCGATTCCTTTTCCTGATCCTGTTACGATTGCGATTTTTCCTTCTAATTTACCCATGACATATATCCTCCAAAATTATATTTATACAAGCCTTGCTGTTTCAGCAAAGAACTGAATGTCTGTAGCTTCGATGTAGCTGTTACCGATTTCATGAAGTAGTATGACGTTGAGATTACCGTTCAGATTCTTCTTGTCTAAGGCGATCGCTTCGGTTAATGTCCCAAGAGTGAGACCGCATTCAAAAGGAAGTCCGTAGGTTTTTAAAACCTGCTGGATACGGTCTGCAGTTCCTTTTGGTGTTAATCCTTTTTCCTCGGCAATCATGGTAATCTGATACATGCCAATGGCAACGGCTTCGCCATGACTTTCCCGCTGATAATGGAAATGTTGTTCAATGGTGTGAGCCAGTGTGTGTCCGAAATTCAGTAACATACGCTCACCTGTGTCAAACTGATCATTTTCTACAACCATTCGTTTGATATCTACACAGCGTGTGATGATGGCAGGCAGTTCTTCTTTTAAATCTTCAAAAGAACTGTGTGATTCCAAGGTACTAAATAAATCCGCATCTTTGATGCAGCCGTATTTGATAACCTCTCCCATACCATCGTTGATAAATCGTTCCTTCAGCGTGTTAAGTACCAGTGGATCGATCAGCACCAGTGAAGGCTGATAGAATGCGCCGACCAGATTCTTGCCTTCCGGAAGGTCTACTGCGACTTTTCCACCGACAGAAGAATCAACCTGCGCCAACAGTGAAGTTGGGATCTGTACCAGTCTTACACCTCTTAGATAACTGGAAGCGGCAAATCCTGCAAGATCACCGATGACACCGCCGCCAAGAGCAATGACCAGATCACTTCTGGAAATCTTTGCTTCCAGCATGGCTTTGTAGACTGTCGGAAGTGTCTGGAAATCCTTGGTGGCTTCTCCGTGAGGGAGTACCAGATGATGGCATTCATAATCTGAATCCAGTGTACGGATCAGTGTATCTCCGTATAGAGGAAATACATTATCGTCCGAAATGATCATAATGCGTTTGCCGTGATACATCTTACGGATATAGTTCCCTGCTTGGGACAATATATTATTTTCAATATAAATAGGATAACTGTCTTTTTCCAGATTAACTGTAAGTTTCATTTTAAAGCTCCTGTAAACTATGAGGCTGCATACATTAGATGGATTTTCCGACTACATTTGCAATCTGTGCAACCTGTTTGAGTAATTCGTCGTATTTATTAGGTTTTAATGACTGTGCTCCGTCGCAGAGTGCAGATTCGGGATCGTTGTGTACTTCTATCATCAGTCCGTCTGCTCCGGCGGCTATAGCAGCCATTGCCATGGAATCTACTAACCACCATTTTCCACCTGCATGACTTGGGTCAACGATGATTGGAAGATGTGTCAGTTTACGAAGTACAGGTATACTCTGAAGATCCAGAGTATTTCTTGTATAGCTTTCGAAAGTACGGATTCCACGTTCGCAGAGGATGACATTTTCATTACCGGATGCCATGATGTATTCTGCTGACATGATCCATTCTTCGTAAGTAGCATTCAGACCCCTTTTTAAGAGGATTGGACGATCAAGCTGCCCCAATTCTTTTAACAGGTCGAAGTTCTGCATATTACGTGCACCGATCTGGATAAGATCTACTTTTTCGTTAAATACATCAAGGTATTTGTCGGACATCAGTTCAGTTACGATCGGAAGACCGGTCTCTTCTTTAACTGCGGTTAAGATATCAAGACCTTCAAGCCCGAGTCCCTGGAATGAATAAGGGCTTGTTCTTGGCTTGAATGCACCTCCGCGGAGTAAGTTGGCTCCGGAAGCTTTTGCTGCCCGGGCAATTTCAAGAACCTGTTCGTATGATTCTACGGAACAAGGACCGGCGATCATTGCAAGATTGTCTCCGCCGACTTTTACGCCGGATACATTGATAATGGAATCTTCCGGATGGAATGCACGGTTAGCTAATTTGTACGGTTCCTGTACATGCATAACTTTATCAACTGCAGAATCAATCTCGAATAATTTGGAATCAACTTTGGCTGTGTCACCGATACAGCCGATCACTGTCATCTCCTTGCCTTGTACAATATGTGTGTCAAGACCTTTCTTTTTGACCATGTTCTCAACACGAGAAACATCATCTTTTGTAGTATGTGGTTTTAATACGATAATCATAATTAATATCCTCCAATATGTATGATCATTGTGCCTGTGTGATATTTTCTTTCTCGTGTGAATCTGTTGTGGTCGCACTGTAAAATATTCGCACTGCAAAACTTTAAACGCTTAAAGCGTAAAACTAATGATATATTAACGCAATGGAATTTGATTGTCAATACTTTTATTGGATAAATTCTTTCATTTTTTTAAAAGTGTGTTAGACTAAAATTGTATAGTAAAAAGGGAGTGGGAAAATGGTAAATGTATGGGCAGCAGATATTACACCACTATTAATAGAAGAAATATATCGTGCATATTATAACAGGGTGCCAAAGTGGAGAAAGGAAAAAGCGGATAAGCTGCGGAATGTGGCAGACCGTGCAAGGAGTGTTGGTGCATGGATCTTATGGGAGAAGATACAAGAGATGACCGGACTTCCGGAAGATGCTGTATTCAATCTGTCGCATTCGGGAAAGTATGTATTGTGCGCCTGCAGTGACCGGGAAGGCGTGCAGGTCGGATGTGATGTGGAGATGACAGGAGAATTAAGGATGTCAGTAGCTGAACGCTATTTCTGTCCATCAGAATGTAAGATCATCCGTGCAGGTACGGATGAAAAAGAACAGGCAGAATGGTTCTACCGTTTCTGGGTATTGAAAGAAAGCTTTATGAAAGCCACCAGGAGGGGCATGGGACTGGATATGAGGACATATGAATTTGCCTGGAGGCCGGATGGCATACCATATATGAGAAAGCAGCCGGATGAATATCCCGGGATCTACCTGTGCAGGGAATATGAACTGAAGCAGGGGGATGCAAGAGCCGCAGTGATTACGACAGATGATGAAATCGGGGGGAGATTACAAGAAGTCAGACTTGCTTAAAAAGGGGTGTATGAACATGAGACAGTTAAAGACGAAATGGGCAGACAATATAAATGAAAAGAATGTATTAGGGGAATATCCAAGACCATTGATGCGCCGGAAAAGTTATGTGAATCTGAACGGTGTGTGGAAATATGCAATAAAAGACACAAAAGGATTTCCAAAGAAAATGAACGGAGACATATTGGTCCCGTTTTCACCGGAGGCAGCACTGTCGGGAGTCGGAAGACAGTTAAAGCCGGATGAATTTTTATGGTATAAAAGGAGTCTTCCGGAAGAGATAAGACCAGAAGCAGGAAGCCGCTGGCTGCTTCATTTCGGAGCTGTGGATCAGTGTGCAGTTGTCTATGTAAATGGAAAGAAACAAGGAAAACATGTGGGCGGATATCTTCCGTTTTCATTCGATGTTACGGATGCATTGCAAGAAGAAAGAAATATACTGACAATAAAAGTAAAAGATTATTCCGATACATATTATTACAGCAGGGGAAAACAGAAATTAGAAAATGGCGGGATGTTCTATACGGCGCAAAGTGGAATCTGGCAAACGGTATGGATGGAAAAGGTTCCGGAGTATCACATCAAAGATCTGAAGATCACACCGCTTTATGATCAGTCTTCCGTTATGATACAGCTGGAAGATGCCGCCGGAAGAAAAGATATCGACTATGATGTGACGGTAACGGCAAGAACGATGTGGCCGTTAAAAACTGCCGGCAGGACAGGGAGACCATGTATGGTGAGAATTCCGCATATGAGAAACTGGAGTCCGGAGGATCCGTTTTTATATGATGTGCATATAAAGATGGGGAATGATTCGGTAGAGAGTTATTTTGCCATGCGTAAGATAGAAGTGAAGAATGACAAAAACGGAATCCCGAGAATCTTTTTGAACAACAAACCATATTTTCAAAAAGGAGTTCTGGATCAGGGATACTGGCCGGACGGCTTGTATACACCACCGTGTGATGAAGCGATGATCTATGATATCCAGAAGATGAAGGATCTGGGGTTTAATATGATCCGGAAGCATATCAAGATAGAACCGCAGAGATGGTATTATCATTGTGACCGGATTGGCATGCTGGTATGGCAGGATATGGTGAATGGAGGACGTGAATATAAGAGCTGGTATGTTACCTGGCTGGCAACAGCTATGGAAGGAACGCATATCCGTGCAAAGGATACAAGGCTGCATCTGATGGGACGTCAGGATCCGACCGGACAGAAACAGTTTGAAAGTGAAATGAAAGAAACGATCCGGCGGTTATATAATCATCCGTCCGTTGTGACATGGGTGATATTTAATGAGGGCTGGGGACAATTCAAGACGAGGAAGATGACAGACATTGCTCTGGCAGAAGATCATACCAGATTGATTGATTCTGCAAGCGGATGGTTTGATCAGGGATGTGGGGATATCAAAAGTATTCATGATTATTTCTTCCCGTTGAATATCACACCGGAAAAGCGGGTGACAGCGCTTACCGAATTCGGGGGATACTCGCTTCAGATTCCGAAGCACAGTATGTATGAAAAAGATATTTACGGATATAAGATATTTAAAAGAAAAAAAGATCTCAGCAGAGCGTATGAAAAATTGATAAAAAAACTCGTTATCCCGAATATCAGCAGGGGGTTAAGTGCGACGGTCTATACGCAATTATCGGATATAGAAGAAGAGGTAAATGGAATTCTTTCTTATGACAGAAAAATAGTAAAAATCGATGAAAATGTGGTGAGGGAATGGAACGAAAAACTTCATTTTTAACCGGAAATTCAGGGAAAATTGATGAGTTGCGTAGTTGACGTGATTTCGGTGATTTGTTAGAATATAAAAGGGAAAAATAAAGATTTATCAAGATAGAAAATTGTTTACAAAACCATAAAAAAACACATGAGGAGAGTATGGGAGCGTAAGAATAATTAAGGAGGAAGACGATGTTGGAATTAACATTTGGAGAACAGGTCAAGATCATTCTGAGCCGTAAAGGAATGACCATCAAAGAACTTGCAGAAAAGATAGAAAAACAGACAGGAAAAAAGATGTCGCGCCAGAACCTGACACAACGTCTCGGAAGAGATAATTTCCAGGAGCAGGATATGCGTATGATCGCAAAGATTCTGGAATGCCCGTTCTATTTAGATATATTAGAAGAACATGAAGACCGCACAGAGAAACCGGTGAAAGAACAGAAAGCTGCAGAACCGGAACAGAAAGAGGCACCTACAAGAGCGGAAGAAAGGGATATTACGATTGGAGAACTGGTCGATATTCATAAAGAATTAGATGCGATTGAGAAGAAGAAAAGCAAGAAAAAAGCAAAGAAAGTTGTAGAAGAGAATCCGGAATATGTCCAGGAGACGATTTTTGACTTCTTTGTGAATGAGAAAGCAGAAGAGGCGGAAGTAGAAGCAGAGGCGGAAGTAGAAGCAGAGCCGGAAGTAGAAGCAGAGGCGGAAGTGGAAGCAGAGCCAGTATATGAAGAAGCAGAGCCGGAGTATGCAGCAGAGCCGGAGTATGCAGAAGAGCCAGTATATGAAGAAGCAGAGCCGGAGTATGCAGAAGAGCCGGTATATGAAGAAGCAGAGGCGGAAGTAGAAGCAGAGCCGGAATATGCAGCAGAGGCGGAAGTAGAAGCAGAGCCGGAGTATGAGGAAGAGCCGGAGTATGAGGAAGAGCCGGAGTATGAGGAAGAGCCGGAGTATGAGGAAGAGCCGGAGTATGAGGAAGAGCCGGAGTATGAGGAAGAGCCGGAGTATGAGGAAGAGCCGGAGTATGAGGAAGAGCCGGAGTATGAGGAAGAGCCGGAAGTAGAAGAGCCGGAAGTAGAAGAACCGGAACCAAAGAAGATTGAGACAGAGAAGAAGGCACATGGATGGAGAGCATTTTTCGGAATCCATAAAAAGCATGAAGAACCGGTGAAAGAAGAAAAAGAGAAAGAAAAACCGGAAATCCAATATCATGAATTTGATTATTCAGAAGATGGAGAATCAGGCGAACTTGCAGAAGAGTTTCTTCCAGATGAACCTGAGGAAGCAGAGACATATGCCGCAGAGACAGAAACGGCTGCTTATGAAAATGCAGAACAGTTAAATACGAACTATGATGCAGGACATCAGAACAGGTATGCACAGGAGAATGAAGAGGATTTATTTACATCAACGGAAGAGGATCTTGAGAAAGGGGAACTTAACCCTTACACCGGACATGAATATGAATCGAACAGTGTAAGAATGCATCCGAACCGGATCGGCTATGTGCAGGTATATGACCGTGGAAGTCATCAGTGGACAGATATGACGGAGTGGGCGTTTCTCGGATATCAGGAGCGTAAGAAAGCGTTACTTGGCAAAGATTATGAGCCGCCGATCTATCTGGATTAATGGAAAATGAACTTAAGAAAGTAATGCTGTAAATAAGGTGTTCAGCCGGAGATCCGGCTGGACACTTTTTGACAAAAAGGAGGATGTAAAATGGAGTGGACAAGACTTTTATCGACAAAGAGACAAAGGCCGGGCAGACATCAGGATGTACGTTCCGCCGATACCGATCTGAGAAGCGAATTTGAAAAGGATTACCACAGGATCATTGGAAGTGCATCATTTCGGAGACTTCAGGACAAGACACAGGTATTTCCATTAGATAAAAGTGATTTTATTCGGACCAGGCTGACCCATTCTATGGAGGTATCATCGCTGGCAAAATCGCTGGGACAGAATATCGGCGAAAGCATACTGGCACATAAGAAAGATACAAGTTTCACTCCGGGGATGAAAGAAGATATTTGCAATATTCTTCAGTGTGCAGGACTGATTCATGACATTGGAAATCCTCCGTTCGGACATTATGGGGAGTTTGCGATCAGAGAGTGGTTTGAACGGAATCTTCCGGTGTTAAAATATCACGGAACACCGATAGAAGAATTGCTGGAAGAACAGATGAGGGAAGATTTTTATCATTTTGAAGGAAATGCACAGGCGCTCAGGCTGGTGAGTAAGCTTCATTTCCTGGTAGATGAAAATGGAATGAATCTTACCTATGCGCTTTTAAACACAATTATAAAATATCCGGTGGCATCTACACAGATCCGGCCAAAGTCCGGGGATATCCGTGAAAAAAAGATGGGGTATTATTATGCGGACCGGGAGTTATTCGAAGATATCGTGATGGAGACAGGGGCGGGAAATTGCAGACATCCTCTGACATTTATTCTGGAGGCAGCAGATGATATTGCATATAAAACGGCAGATATCGAAGATGCATTTGTGAAAGGGTTCATTACTTATCACAGTCTGCGGGATGAATTGCGGAAGCTTCAAAACAGAGAAAAGAAGCTGGCAGTTCCGGAACAGGCGGAATGGAATAGATTCCGGCCGGCAGATAAACTGGTGGAATTATATGAACGTGCAAAGAAAAATGGAGTAGATAACCCCGGAGATTATGCAGTGAAAAACTGGATCGTAAAGGCACAGGGATTTCTGATCGGATATGCAACATCTGGATTTACTTCTCATTACGATGAGATTATGAATGGAGTATATAAAACGGATTTATTCGCAGATACACCGGCGGAAGGACTTGTAAAATTACTTGGAGAGATTGCATGCAAATGTGTGTTTAAGTCAGAAACAATCTACCGGATGGAAGTGAAGGAAGCAGTGATGCTTGACAATCTGATGGACCGCTTCATGGGTGCGATAATTAAATATGATGATCCGGCACAGAAACTGAATTCTATAGAAGAACGGCTGGTTTCGTTTATTTCCAATAATTACAAAAAAGCATACCGCTATCATGCGGAGGGACAGCCAGACATTTACCGGTTGTATCTGAGATTATTACTGGTTACGGACTATATCTGCGGAATGACCGACAGCTATGCGAAGAGGTTGTATCAGGAATTGAATGCGATTATGGCATAAAAGAGAATATTTCAGAATAGATTGTGATAAATAGCCGTAAACAGGAGTGGGTATTTTGAGACGGTTTATCCGATATCTGTATGAATACGAACAAGAGAAGAAGATGCGGAATGTAGGCTTCGTAAAAATAGAACAGGATATGGAACAGTGTGTGATCCATGTACACGGAAAAGGATTCCGGATGGAAGAAGACGCAAAGGGACTGGAAGTATATTTGTTCTGGAATCAGGATGAAAAATGTAACGGAATCAATATGGGAGTGACAGAGCCACCGTCTCCCGGACTGAATTATCAATTGTGTTATACACCGGAAGATATGGGGGAGAAAGAAAATTATGGTCTGGTCAACGGAATTATTTTAAAAGACATAAGCGGGCACTGTTATGCTGCAGTGTGGAATGACGATGCGGTAAATATCTGTCAGATGGAAAAGTGGGAGATGGCGGAGGAAGAGACGCATGAAAAAGAAAAGAGTAATGCAGAGGCTTCAGAGGAACAGGAAGTAAAGGAATGTGGGAAAAGATACAAAGTCAGAAAAATCCAACGGAAAGATATGGTATGTCTTCCGAGATGTGAATGGAAGCATGCGAACAATAGTTTTCTGGTTCATGGATATTATAATTATCATCACCTGATATTGACAGTCTGTGATGGTCAGTTAAAATTAGGAGTACCTGGAGTATATCATCCACAGGAAGCAAAAGCAGCAGAAAGTTTTGGGTTTCCGGAATTTCTGCCGTTTGAGGAGACCGGACTTGCGCTTACGGAAGAAGAAACGAATGACAGAGAGACATTCGGATACTGGTGCAGAGATGTCCGCGGATCGGAAGACTGCGCAGATATACAAAGAAAAATATAATCAGATGGAGTGTGGAAATGCAAAGTACAGATGAAAAATATATGAAAGAAGCAATCAAACAGGCGAAAAAAGCTTATGCGATCGGAGAAGTACCGATCGGGTGTGTGATTGTGTATCAGGATAAGATCATAGGAAGAGGGTACAACCGGAGAACGATTGACAACAATACCCTGGCACATGCGGAACTGGCTGCGATCAGAAAAGCAAGCAGGAAAATGAATGACTGGAGATTGGAAGATTGTACGATGTATGTGACACTGGAGCCTTGCCAGATGTGTTCCGGTGCAATCGTACAGTCCCGGATGACAAGGGTGGTAGTCGGTTGTATGAATCCAAAAGCCGGTTGTGCGGGATCTATCTTAAATCTTTTGGATATGCCGGAATTTAACCATCAGGTGGAATTGACGACAGGAGTCATGGAAGAAGAATGCAGCCAGATGATGAAATCATTTTTTAAAGAATTAAGAGAGGCAAGGAAGAAGAAAAAGCAACTGGAAAAAGAGCAGACAGAGGAAATATAAGAGACAGGTGACCAGATGACAAAGCATGGAGATCCGGCATTCTGGACAGAGAAGAATAATTTGGTATAATATAAAAAAATATCCACATGCAGGAAACTGGTATGCTCCCCGTCAAGAGGACAATAAAAAATAATAAATTTTTGTATCGTCAGCCATGCTATGGCTGGCGATATTTTATGCTGCTTTTGTATATTGCTCATGATATTTCATTGGTGTCATTACATGCAGTTTCCTTTGAAGTCGTTGGTTGTTGTAGTAATCTATGTAATTAGCTATCGCAGTAATCAAAGAGCTTCTGTCATTAAAACGCTGTTTATAATACATTTCTCGTTTTAGAATTCCCCAAAACCCTTCCATTGGTCCATTGTCAATACAGTGGGCAACTCTAGACATACTCTGCTTCATATGATGTTTTTTTAATCTAGTATAAAACTGTGCGCTTGTATATTGAAAGCCTCGATCAGAATGAACTAATGGGTGTGCATCTGGCTCCTGACGAACAGCCTCATCAAACGTGTCCATAACTAATGGATTATCATTATGATCGCTGATTTTAAAGGAAACAATCCTTCTATCATATAAATCTAAAATAGCACTCAGATAAACTTTATGAACTTCTATTCCGTTGTAGTATTTAAATTCAGAAACATCTGTAAGCCACTTTTCATTCGGTTTTTCGGCGTGAAATTCACGGTGTAAATAGTTTTTTGCTATGTGATCAGGATTTCTGTCTCCTCTGGTACAACTCTTAGGTTTCCATTTAATATTTGATTTTATATCGTATTTCCTACAAATACGAAGTACTCGTTTATCATTCACATGAATTCCTTTATGTCCATCTAATTCATCACGAATCCTTCGGTATCCCATATCTGGATGCTGGTGATGAATCCTTTGGATTTCAGTGGATAGTCTTTCGTTTCGAAGTTCATTATTACTTTTCGGATATTTTCCCCAGCGGTAATACGCAGAACGTGTAACATTAAGATATTTACAAAGTCTATCTATGGGATAATGCTTAGTAGACGATAGTTTTTGGATGGCTTCATATTCGGCTAACCGATGGATTAAAGATAGCGACCCCTCCTTTCCAGTTCTCTGACTTTTTTTAACAGATCATTCTCCATTTGTAAGTCTAGATTTCTTCTTTCCAGTTCAGCTATCTTGTCACGTAGCTCTTCTTCAGGTGTTCTGCTTGGAAGAGAAGCTATACGACGTCCACGTCTGTCTTCCAGACCCGCTTGACCCATCTTTTCGTATCGTATTACCCAATTGCGAACTTGTTGATAGGAACAATCATATTTGAGTGCCATTGCACCATAATTCTTATCATTTGCAAGACAATCTGTTACTATTTTTAATCTCTCATCAAGTGTAGTGTTCTTTGCCTTTTTCATGTAAGCACCTCCAGTGGATGTTTTTAATATTCCACCAGAATTATACACCTTAATCCAATCGGAAAGCTGTCTGTGTGAACGAATTCCGTATTTTGTGCAAATATCCTGAAGAGATCCTTCTCCGTTAAGATAATCATTTATAGCAGATATTTTTAAATCTTTTGAATAAGATTTGTTTTTCGGTTGATTGAATAATCCAGTTGGTCCATCATACTGATAAATAGAAATCCAATTTCGAATACTATGATGATCAACTCCCAATTCTTTTCCTGCTTGCTGTATGCCAATTTCTCCTGCAAGGTAGCGTTCGACTATTTTTACTTTTTCTACTGGTTCTATCTTACTCTTTCTGAACATGAAAATACCCCCATATAGGACTTTTATATTTCATTGTCCTATATGAGGGTAGCATATCA
>NZ_JAOQJW010000024.1:0-63496 GCF_025567265.1 Dorea amylophila
GTCCACTACGGTACACAATCTTGTCAAAAGCCTTGAAAATCCGCTAATGACAGCTGATTACTGTAACCTTCCGCTGTCACAACCGTTACGCACTTGCCGTTCTTAAGGCATTTGATGCCTACTTTTTATGCAGGTCTGGGTAGTCATGCCTTCTAAATTAAATCCCAACGATATTTCCTTCCAGATCCTTCCAGGTGAATTCGCCGCCCTCGCAGATCATATATCCATGAGCAGAACCTTCCTTAGGAATTGATACAGAACCTGGATTCATATAGATAAAATCCCCCATATCTTCATTTGCAGGAATGTGTGTATGACCATTCAGAAGAATATCTCCTTCTTTCAACATCGGAGGATTCTTTGGATTGTGATGATGTCCGTGAGAAGCGAAGATGGTGCGCCCGTCAATTTCAAGGAAGCAGTAGTCGGCAAGAATCGGGAATTCCAGTACCATCTGGTCTACTTCCGTATCGCAGTTACCGCGGACACAGAGCAGCTCCTGTTTCATAGGATTTAACATGGCAATGACTTCCTTTGGATTGTAATCTTTTGGCAGGTCATTGCGTGGACCGTGATAAAGGATGTCTCCGAGAAGGAGAAGACGGTCAGCATCTTCACGTTTGTAAGCTTCGAGCATTTTACGGCAGTAGTAAGCGGAGCCGTGGATATCGGATGCAATCATTAATTTCATATGTATGTACCTCACTTTGATATGATATAAATTAGTTGTTATTATAACATCTAGAAGAATTTTAACATAAATTCAAAGAAAAATATAACAAAATTAAGAACATTATATTGTCGACATTCGCCAATATACATTTAACAAAGGATGATTTACAATAAGAATATGAAATGCAGAAAGCGAGGAAGTAAGATGAAAGCTTACGAAAGATTTTTAAAGTATGTGTCCGTGTGGACAACAAGCGATGAGAACAGTGAGACTGTTCCATCAGCAGACAGAGAACTGGTACTTGCAAAGTTACTGGTAGAAGAGATGAAAGAACTGGGAATCGTGGATGCGAGAGTGGACAAGAAAGGATATGTATATGGTTCTGTTCCGGCAACACCGGGATGTGAGAAGGCACCGGCATTGGGACTGATCGCACATATGGATACAGCACCGGATGCATCCGGAGACAATATTCATCCGCAGATCATTGAGAACTATGATGGGAAAGATGTGGTACTTGGAACAAGCGGAAAGATGATTAAAGTAGAAGAATTCCCGTATCTGGCAGATTTAAAAGGACGGACTTTGATCACAACGGACGGAACGACACTTCTTGGGGCAGATGACAAAGCAGGAATTGCAGAAGTACTGACTGTTGTAGAAGAGATCCTGACAGACGGAACTCCACATGGAAAAATTTGTATCGGATTCACACCGGATGAAGAGATCGCAAGGGGAGCGAAGCATTTCGATGTAGAAGGATTCGGAGCAGATTACGGATATACTTTAGATGGAAGCGCCGAAGGTGAGATCCAGTATGAGAACTTCAATGCATCTACAGCATTTATCACGATCCATGGTGTCAGTGTACATACAGGAACTGCAAAAGATGTACTGGTGAATTCGCAGACGATCGGAACAGAATTCCACCAGATGCTGCCGGTATCAGAAAGACCGGAGACAACGGAAGGGTACGAAGGATTCTATCACCTGGTAAGCTTTCATGGAAATGTTACAGAGACAAAGATGAAGTACTTTATCCGTGACTTTGATACAGAAGGATTCCATGCAAGAGCAGCAAAAATGCAGGAGATTGCAGGCAGTCTGAATGAAAAGTATGGAGCAGGAACGGTTGAAATTGAGATAGTAGAATCTTATTACAATATGCGTGAAAAGATCAAACCATGTATGCAGCTCATTGAATATGCGAAGAAAGCGGCCGAGAATGCAGATATCGTTCCGGATGTTGCGCCAATACGCGGGGGAACGGATGGTGCAAGATTAAGCTTCAAAGGACTTCCTTGTCCGAATCTTGGAACAGGCGGATATGCATTCCACGGGGTATATGAGCACATTACAGTAGAAGGAATGGATAAAGCTGTTGTGATGGTAAAAGATATCGTTGGTATGTTTGCAAAATAAACAGGGATTTCTTTGGCGGTTGGTGCTTGTTTGCAATGACGATCTGATGTATTATGGGGAAGTACAGTAAAGAACCGTTTACATTTGTCAGACAGGAACGGAACAAAACGGAAGATGAAGAGGAATATAATGGAAACAAATATCATATCAGAACTGACAACATTTATAGAACATGCACCGACAGCATTTCATGCGGTTGCAGAGTTAAAAGAGATCCTGAAGCAGGAAGGATTCGAAGAATTAAAAGAGTCAGAAAAGTGGAAGATCAAACCTGGGAAAAGATACTATGTAACAAGAAATAATTCCAGTATCATTGCAGTAAAAGCCGGAAAAGAACTGGACAACTACAGTTTCCATGTGACAGCATCACACAGTGATTCGCCGGCATTTAAACTGAAAGAAAATGCGGAGATTGAGGTCGCAAAGAAATATACGGTACTGAATACCGAAGGTTACGGCGGTATGATCTGCCAGACATGGTTCGACAGACCATTGTCACTGGCCGGAAGAGTTATGGTTAAGAATGGGGAAGGAATCGAAACCAGACTCGTGAAGGTGGACAGAGATCTTCTGATGATTCCGAGTCTTGCAATTCATATGGACCGGAAAGTGAATGAAGGAAGAGCTGTTAATAAACAGATTGATATGTTACCGGTATTATCGGGAAGCGTGAAAGAACAAGGAGAGGTAAGATCCTTAGTTGCAGAAGAATTGGGATTAAAAGATACTGATATCTATGGCATGGATCTGTTCTTGTATAACCGTATGGGAGCGGTCAGATGGGGAAGCAACCGTGAATTTATCGGGTGTCCGAGACTGGATGATCTGCAGTGTGCATTTACATCCATGAAAGGATTCCTGGCAGCGGAAAATGAACAGAATATCAATGTCTATGCCTGTTTTGATAACGAAGAAGTGGGTTCGGGAACAAAACAGGGAGCTGCATCTACATTTCTTTATGATGTATTGTGGCGGATGAACAAAGCACTTGGAAAGAACGAAGAGGAATTCTACCGTGCAGTAGCAGGAAGCTTTATGCTGAGCTGTGACAATGCCCATGCGGTACACCCGAATTACAGGCAGAAGACGGATGCGACAAATTGCGTCTATATGAATGACGGCATTGTGATCAAATCACATGCCGGACAGAAATATACGAGTGATGCGGTCAGTGTGGCAGTATTCAGGATGATCTGCGAAAAAGCAGGCGTACCATTACAGTATTTTGCTAATCGTTCGGATGAAGCCGGGGGAAGTACATTGGGGAATATTGCGATGACGCAGGTGTCCATGAATACAGTGGATATTGGATTACCGCAGCTTGCCATGCACTCGGCCTATGAGACGGCCGGTGTAAAGGACACGGAGTATATGGTGAAAGCGGTAGAGACATTTTATGCATCGCATATACAGGCTGATTCGGATGGAAATTATCAGATTAACCAGTAGTTAGAAAAATAAGACAGGATAACAGAAGTTATGACAGAATTAGGATATAAGACATTACGTGAAAGTATTGTAGATATTATAAGAAAACGGATCATTAACAGGGAATTGCAGCCGGGGCAGAAGATTGTCGAACAGGAACTCGCAAAGGAATTCCAGACCAGTCGTGCGCCGATCAGAGAGGCACTGCGCGAACTGGAGAACGAAGGCTTGGTAGAATATGTAAGAAATGCCGGATGTTCTGTGAAAGAGATCACATTCGAAGAATCATTTGAAATCTATCTGATGCGTGCGAATTATGAGATTATGGCAGTGCGTCTTCTGGGAGGAAAGATACCGGAAGAAACGCTGCAGGAGATGGAAAAAATCCTGGAACGCATGAAGAATCTGGATGTGGACGAATATGATCAGCTGTTTTCATATGATAATAAGTTCCACAGCTGTCTGATCAGAATGACCGGAATGAAAAGTTTGTATAAGGCATGGAAAAGTCTGAATTATGGGAATATCGTAACGGGGTATAATCTGGCATCGGACAAAAAAGCAGTAATCACACGACAATATCCGATACATAAAGAACTGCTGGAAGCATGCAAGAGCAGGAAGAAAGAAGAAATCTGCAGGGTATTGTCGGATCATTATATGAGTACGATCCACAGACTTTTAAAAGAACAGGGAATGACGGAAGCAGACACGAAGTTTTCACTGGACTTTCTGATTTCATAAAGAAGTCGTAGAGGGATCTTGGAGAGCATGATTCCGGGAAAATGAATGATGGATGAAAAAGAGAAATGTTGGTGTAATGACACAGGCATTTCTTTTTTTGTCATGTGTTGTAAGGAGATGCCTGTAACGATCTTTTTAGTATGCAGCAGGTTTTGAAATGACAGATGTTGTGCATAAAATACAAAAAGAGATATAAAATACAAATAATATGTTGAAAAACATACAAAAATATGATATATTACATTCAATCATTGACGATTGTCGACAAAAGATATTAAAGCTTGCAGAACGTCCACAGGGAGATATGAATATGTTCAAAAAAGTAGGACTTGGATTTCTGTTTGTCGGACTGGCATTTGGTGTGATGGCATTATGTGAAATTACCCGTGGAGTCGGAGCAGATGCTTCGGTAAAAGCAAGTGTACTCTGGCCGGTATTCATCGGAATTTGTGCGATCATGCTGATATTTACCGTGTTGTTATTTGCTGCAAACCAGAAGCTGAATAGTCTGGTTGAGGGAGAAGAGTAGAAAAATATATCATCTGAAGCAGTCATAGGAAGGAAAGATGTACTCCTCTTTGCACAAAAAAAGAGGAGTACATCTTTGTGCAGAAATATTGAATTAAGGAAGAATGAAATGAAGATAACAAAAAAAGAATTTATTATGATGCTAGGCGGCATGTTCTTAATGTCGGCAGCTGTATATTATGAAATGATGCCAAATAATCTGGTGCTTGGAAGTCTGTCAGGACTGGTTCTTGTTCTGGTAAAGATCATTCCGTTACCGGTATCGACAATTACATTTGTCTTAAATATGGTACTGTTGGTCATAGGGTATATTTTTATCGGCAGGGAATTCGGTGTGAAGACCGTTCTTGCATCACTTATGCTTCCGATGTATCTGAGGATTTTTGAGATACTGACTCCGCATGTGGAATCCTTGTCCGGGAATATCGTGATCGATCTGGTATGCTTCATGATCGTGGTTGGTGCAGGACAGGCCGTCTTATTTAACATGAATGCATCCAGCGGGGGAATTGATATTGTTGCGAAGTTGATCAATAAGTATCTTGGATTTAAAATAGGACAGAGTATTACGATCATAGGTGTGCTCATATCGATGGCAGCAATCTTTGTATATGATCGAGAGACAATGGTAATAAGTCTTGTTGGTACGTTGATCTACGGTCAGGTATTAGACCGGTTCTGTGATGGATTCCATGTGCGTAAGAAAGTATCCATTCTTTCAAAGGAGCATGAAAAAATTCAGAGTTATATTGTAAGGGAATTACGCAGAGGTGCGACGATTTATCCGGCATATGGAGGCCTGGATCATGCAGAGCATGTAGAAGTTGTAACGATATTAGAAAAGAATGAATATGGAAAATTATTATCTTTCATCCACGAAACAGATGAACATGCATTTGTGACCGTCAGTACCGTAAATGAAGTAGTCGGAGCCTGGAATACAGTGAAAAGCAGATAAAAATACATTCCCGGATAACTGAAACATCGACGAAAAAAGAGAGATTGGATTTTTACCGGGAATGTATTTTATCTATGTACTATTTAAGGATGGCTGCTGCTCATATTATTTCTGCTTATATCCGTCAAGGAATGTTCCCATCCGGCGAATCGCATCACTTAAGATATCTGCCTGCGGAAGCATGACAATACGGAAGTGATCCGGATCTTTCCAGTCGAATCCACTGCCCGGAACGAGCAGGATATTGGTGGCATCCAGCAGATCATGAGCAAATTGCTTGTCATTGGTGATGTTGAATTTCTTCACGTCCAGTTTCGGGAAGACATAGAATGCAGCGTCATTTTTTATAAATGACAGACCGTCGATCTTCTCAAGTTCACGAACGGTTGCTTCACGCTGCTCATAGATTCTGCCGCCCGGCCGAACCATAGAAGCAGGTGTCTCCATATCATCAAGAGCTGCAGGGATGACGATCTGTGCCATGGTATTGGCGCACAGACGCAGAGATGTTAACTGGATGATGCCCTGTCTGTAATCCTCGGTCAGTTCTCTTGGACCGCTGATGACCATCCATCCGCAGCGGTATCCGCACAGACAGTGTGATTTGGACAGACCGTTTAATGTAATGACCGGAACATCCTCTGTCAGTGAAGCAAGAGAGATGTGCTGTTTGCCATCCATAACGAGACGGTCATAGATTTCATCTGCAAAGATCAGAAGTCCGGATTCTCTTGCAATCTGGATGATCTCAAGAAGGAGTTCCTTTGGATAGAGTACACCGGTCGGGTTATTTGGATTGATGATAACGATTGCTTTAGTTTTATCTGTGATCTTAGACCGGATATCCTTGATATCAGGATACCAGTTGGCTTTTTCATCACAGGTATAGAAGACCGGTTTCCCACCTTCAAGATATATGGAATTTCCCCAGAGGGAGTAGCTTGGAGAAGGAACTAAGACCTCATCTCCATCATTTAACAAAGGTGTTAAGGCGAAAGATACCACTTCGCTGACACCGTTACCGATGAATACATCATCTGATGTGATACCTTTGATACCTTTACTGGTCTCATAATCACAGATTGCCTGTCTTGCCTGAGGCATTCCTTTGAAGTCACAGTAGCCGACACCGTCCTGCATGTGTTCCAGCAGAGCGTTTTTGATGCTGTCAGGCAGACCAAAGCCAAAGGTTGCAGGATTCCCGGTATTTAATTTTAAGATATCGATTCCCTGTTTCTGGCGATTCATGGCTTCTACAAATAATGGACCACGGATATCAGAGTGTACTGGTTTCATGCGCCCGGCGCGTACGATTGGCTTCATAATTTTATTCCCCGCTTTTTATTATTTTATCTTTATTCCAATAAACCCCAAATTCATATTGGAATAATTGTTTCATTAATATAATGATACGTTCGTGTGGACAGAGAATCCAATACTTATAGTGTTATAACAATTATAAGAGTCTGACTATAGCTGTCATGTGAAAAGAGGAAACAGATGATAGCAGGATATGGGAGGTTACGTGTATGTTTGTATGGAAAAAATATGTTTATGAAGTGTATAAAGAAAGAAGTTTTACCAAAGCGGCACAGAATCTGTACATCAGTCAGCCGTCTTTGAGTGCAAGGATCAAAAAGATTGAAGAGATTATCGGGGAACCGTTATTTGACAGAAGTACAACACCGCTTCAGCTTACAGAGGTCGGAAAAGTATATATTGAGGCAGCGGAGGAGATCACCCAGATCGAACAGCGGGTAGAGAATTACATCAATGACCTGGCGGGTCTGAAGACGGGGAATCTTGCAGTAGGAGCAAGTACGCTGTTTGCCGCATATGTGGTACCGTCTCTGATCACCCAATTTAATCAGAAATTTCCGGATGTACATATTCAGCTGATAGAGGGGAATACAGCCGAACTGGAAGAAATGCTGGGCAGTAATGCGCTGGATTTTGTCATTGATAATTATCACTATGACAGTATTCTATATAATAAAGAATTATATTGCGAAGAAAATATATTACTTGCGGTTCCAAAACATTTTGCCGTAAATGAAGAACTGGGAATGTATCAGCTTTCTTATAAGAATATCAAAAATAAAAATTACCTGAGCCAGAAATATCCGGCAGTTCCGTTAGGGAGATTTGCGGATCTTCCGTTTATTATGCTGACTCAGGGAAATGATACCAGAACCAGAGGAGACAGGCTGTGCCGAAACGTCGGATTTAAGCCCAATATCGTGCTGGAATTCAATCAGCAGTCGACAGCATATATGGCCTCGTCTACGCAGCTTGGAGCAACATTCATCAGTGATATCCTGGTAAGCCAGCTCCCGACATTTGAAAACCTGGTGTATTACAAATTAGACGGAGAAGAAGCGAAGAGAAAAGTCTTCTTTTACTACAAAACACACAAGTACAAAACACGTGTGATGGAGGAATTTATCAGAATGATGCATGAACAAATCTGAAAAAAATGATAATATGCAAAAATTAATTAAAATGTAACATAATTTCAGAGAATAGTAAAAAAATTATGCTATAATCATAATATATACATTAGGATAAATCGATTATCGGAAAGTAAATTTCCTGCAAGATAATAAAAAGGGGGCTTTTGATATGACAGAGAATTTGATCAAAGATGTAAAGAAAATCCAACAGGCACTTATTAATAAAGAATCTGTCGGGGACGAGTTTGAAGAGAAGATGGAAGCCATACATAAATTAGAAGAAGTTGCGGATTATCTGAAGGATGCACTTGGAAGAGGCATTGAGTTCTAAAATGGATATAAAAGCATTTATATTTGATATGGATGGTCTGTTGTTCGATTCTGAGCGTATTGTACAGCGCTCATGGGAGATCGCAGGTGATGAATTGGGAATCCCGCATATGGGGGACGTCATCTATCACACACTCGGAATGAACCGCGCAGGCCGGAATGAATATTTCAGAAAATATATCCGGGAAGACTTTCCATTTGAAGAATTTGGAAGACTGACACGGGATAACTTCTGGAAAATTGTGGATAAAGAAGGTCTTCCACTGAAAAAAGGTGTAAAAGAACTGCTGGCATACGGAAAAGTACAAGGATATAAGATGGCGGTAGCGACATCTTCCAGCAGAGAGTATGCCATGGGGAATCTGATCCGGGCCGGAATAGATTCGTATTTTGACAGTGTGGTCTGTGGAGATATGGTTAAGAAAGCGAAGCCGGATCCGGAGATATATCAGAAAGCAAGTGAAAGTCTTGGAATACCGCCGGAATATTGCATGGCGTTTGAGGATGCTCCGGGAGGAATCCTGTCAGCACATCAGGCAGGAATGAAGGTGATCATGGTGCCGGATCTTGTACAGCCGACGGAGGAGATACGGAAACTTACATACCGGGTCTGCGATTCGTTGGCAGATGTAATAGAGGACGGGAAAAGTGGATTTTTTCCTGTCCCTGGCGGCTTTCAAACTAGATAAAAATGAAACAATTAGAGCAAGCGAAAACGGAACTGAAAAAAATATAGAAGCGTTTTCTGTGTATATGAGATCATGGTTAGAAACTTTTAAGCACAGAAAGCGCTTCTATATTTTATTCGGGACCAGGAAATTCAGTTCCTATTGCATTAAACCGCTTCCCATCTTCCAGAAGCCCCGCAAGGCAGCACCAGTCCGGAATGCGTAACAGGAAGTCCGATCTCCTGTGAATCCACATGTCCGTTCCATTTCTTGAGCTCCGTTCCAAGCATATAAGTCAGAACGGCCGGTGCAAGTCCTGTTGTATAGGAGTTGACCAGAAAGAATAATGGGTCATCCGACAGAATCTGTGTACATAACTTGATCAGCGGATGAATTGCATCCTCGATCTTCCAGATCTCACCTTTAGGTCCACGTCCGTATGACGGAGGGTCCATGATGATGGCATCATACTGATTGCCACGGCGGATCTCACGCTCTACGAATTTTACACAGTCATCGACCAGCCAGCGGATCGGTCTGTCAGATAATCCGGAAGAGGCTGCATTTTCCTTTGCCCATGCAACCATTCCTTTAGAAGCATCTACATGTGTAACACTTGCTCCGGCAGCAGCGGCTGCGAGAGTAGCACCACCTGTGTAAGCAAAGAGATTCAGTACTTTGATCGGTCTTCCTGCATTTCTGATCTTCTCAGAGAACCAGTCCCAGTTTGTTGCCTGTTCCGGAAAAAGACCGGTATGTTTGAAACTAAAAGGCTTCAGGTTGAATGTAAGGTCTTTATAATGAATCTGCCATTGTTCCGGGAGACTGAAGAATTCCCATTCCCCACCGCCTTTCTTACTGCGGTGATAGTGACCGTTCATATGTTTCCAGCCGCGTTCTGTCTTCGGAGTATCCCAGATTACCTGCGGATCCGGACGGACCAGAGTGTATTGTCCCCAGCGTTCTAATTTTTCACCATTACTACAATCGATTACTTCATAATCTTTCCATTGATCTGCAATCCACATAGAATTATAATCCTCTTTCTTTTTTATAATGTAAATTTTCTGTTTGTTTTTGTAAATAAGTAATAAGAACATATCAGAAAAAGCATTTTCAGACAGTCCTGTAGAGGAATTATAGCATGAAAAATTAAGAAATTCAATTTGAAAGCGCACAGTCATAAAATCCGGCTGTGAAAAAAGTGATTTTACATTTCTATAAAATTTCTGCATACACTTTACATATATTTAACAATCCACGGATTTTGGATTTAACATAGGTCCCTTAAGATAACTATTGTCGAAAACGACAAGGAAAAAAATCAGAATGAAAAAAGATGAGAATCTAAGGAGAGTATGATTATGAAGTTGAAAAAGTTTATTGCAATTTTATCAGTAGCAACAATGACAGCAGGACTTGCAGTCGGATGTGGAAGCTCCGACAGTGCTTCCTCAGATGACAAGAGCAGCAAGAGTGAAAGCGACTGGGATTCTTCAAATGATATCACAATTGTTTCAAGAGAAGATGGTTCAGGAACAAGAGGAGCATTCATCGAACTTTTCGGGATTGAGGAAAAGAAAGACGGCGAAAAAGTTGATATGACAACAGATGATGCACAGATCACAAACAGCACATCCGTAATGCTTACAACAGTAGCCGGAGATGATTATGCAATCGGTTATGTATCACTCGGATCATTAAATGATACAGTAAAAGCTTTAAAGATTGACGGAGAAGAAGCTACAGAGCAGAACATCAAAGATGGAAAATATAAAATCTGCAGACCATTTAACATTGCAACAAAGAAAGGTGCAGATAACGAAGTGGTAAAAGACTTCATTGCTTATATCATGAGTAAAGAAGGACAGCAGGTAATTTCAGACAACGGATATATCGGAGACGATTCAGCAGAAGCTTATGCGGGAAGCAAGCCATCCGGAAAAGCAGTTGTCGGCGGATCCTCTTCCGTATCACCGGTTATGGAAAAACTGATCGAGGCATATAAGAAAGTCAATACAGGAGCAGAGATTGAGCTTCAGACTACAGACTCTACAACAGGTATGACATCAGCAATCGATGGAAGTTATGATATCGGAATGGCATCACGTGAATTACAGGATGAAGAAAAAGATAAACTGGACAGCCAGGTAATTGCTACAGACGGTATTGCAGTTATTGTAAATAAAAACAATACAACAGATGAACTCAGCAGTGATCAGGTAAAGACAATTTACACTGGTGATGCAACCACATGGGATGAGGTAGTGAAATAATATGAAATCAAAAGCATGGACAGAGAAATTCATGCAGGGAGTGTTTGCAGTTGCCGCCTGTGCTTCAGTACTGGCGGTTGCACTCATTTGTATTTTCTTGTTTGCAAATGGAATTCCTGCAATGAGTAAAATCGGATTCGGGGAATTCCTGACCGGTGAATTATGGAAACCAAAGAATGACATATACGGAATCTTTCCGATGATCATTGGAAGTCTGTATGTAACGGCCGGCGCAATTATCATCGGTGTACCGATTGGAATCCTGACAGCAGTATTCATGGCATTCTACTGTCCGAAAGTAATCTATAAACCACTGAAGATGGCAACAGAACTTCTGGCAGGAATCCCATCCGTTGTCTATGGATTTTTCGGTCTTGTAGTTCTCGTACCGTGGGTAAGAGAAATCGGAAGAACACTTCATCAGGGGGGGAACGGAAGCAGTATGATCACAGCATCCATTCTTCTGGGAATGATGATCTTACCAACGATCATCGGACTTACGGAATCTGCGCTTAGAGCAGTTCCTACACAGTACTATGAAGGTGCGGTAGCACTTGGCGGAACACATGAAAGAGCAATCTTTACTGTTGTTTTACCGGCAGCCAAATCCGGAGTAGTGGCAGCTATTGTTCTTGGAATCGGGCGTGCGATCGGAGAGACGATGGCAGTGATCATGGTGGCTGGTAATCAGCCGAGAATGCCGGAAGGAATCTTCAGAGGAGTCAGAACACTGACAGCAAATATCGTAATTGAGATGGGATATGCATCCGGACTTCACAGAGAAGCACTGATTGCAACCGGCGTAGTTCTCTTCGTATTTATCCTTCTTCTGAACTTCTGTGTAGCACTTTTGAAGAGGGGGAAGAATTATGAGTAGTAATGAAGTAACATGGAAAGATAAGTTAAAAGCATATACCAGAACTCCTGGATCACTGATCGTAATGCTTCTTGTCATGCTTTCTGCAATTATGACATTTGCAGTACTTATATTTCTGATCGTATATGTGCTGGCGCATGGTGTTCCGTATTTGAAACCATCCATTTTCTCACTTCATTATACATCGGAAAATGCCTCGCTGATGCCGGCATTGATCAACACAGTGATCATGACCCTGTTATCACTTCTGATCGCAGTTCCATTTGGGATCTTCGCAGCGATCTTCCTTGTGGAATATGCAAAACGTGGGAATAAATTTGTAGAAGTAATCAGACTTACAACAGAGACGCTTCAGGGAATTCCATCTATCGTATATGGACTGTTTGGTATGCTGTTCTTTGTAAATACCTGTAAATGGGGATTTTCGATTCTGGCAGGAGCGTTTACTCTTGCGATCATGGTATTACCGCTGATCATGAGAAGTACAGAAGAAGCATTGAAATCCGTACCGGATTCTTACAGAGAAGGAAGTTTCGGGCTGGGAGCAGGAAAATTACGTACAGTATTTCGGATCGTACTTCCATCGGCGATACCGGGAATCCTTGCAGGTGTGATCCTGGCGATCGGACGAATCGTCGGAGAGACAGCGGCACTGATCTATACAGCAGGTACTGTTGCAAAGGTGCCGAAGAATGTATTGAGTTCAGGAAGAACCCTGGCAGTGCACATGTATAATCTGTCAAGTGAAGGCCTTTATATGAATCAGGCTTATGCGACGGCTGTAGTACTGCTGGTTCTGGTAGTTGTGATCAATACCCTGTCGGGCATGATCGCCAAACGGATTACAAAAGCATAGCAGCTGTACAGAGATAAATCAGAAAAAAACAGGAAGGAATCATACATGAGTAAAATAAGTATCAAGAACATGGAACTTCATTACGGTGATTTCCATGCTCTGAAAAATGTGAATCTTGAGATAGAAGCGAATAAGATCACAGCATTCATCGGTCCATCCGGATGTGGAAAGTCTACATTATTAAAATCAATCAACCGTATGAATGATCTGGTAGAGGGATGTAAGATTGACGGAGAGATTCTTCTGGATGGCAAGGATATTTTCCGTGATATCGATGTGAATTTATTAAGAAAGAGAGTTGGAATGGTGTTCCAGAAACCGAATCCGTTTCCAATGAGTATCTATGATAATATTGCTTATGGACCAAGAACCCACGGAATACGTTCAAAAGCAAAATTGGATGACCTGGTAGAAAAATCCTTAAGAGATGCGGCAATTTGGAATGAATGCAAGGACAGATTAAAGACCAGCGCACTTGGAATGTCAGGCGGCCAGCAGCAGAGACTTTGTATTGCAAGAGCACTGGCGGTGCAGCCGGAAGTGCTCCTTATGGATGAACCGACATCGGCACTGGATCCTATCTCGACATCTAAGATAGAAGACCTTGCGATGGAATTGAAAAAAGATTATACTATCGTTATGGTAACACATAATATGCAGCAGGCGGTACGTGTGTCTGATAATACGGCATTCTTCCTGTTGGGAGAAGTCATTGAATATAATGAAACAGAAAAATTATTTTCGATTCCGGCAGATAAGAGAACGGAAGATTATATCACAGGGAGGTTTGGCTAGGATATGCGTAATCGGTTTGATCAGCAGCTGGAGTTACTTAATGAGCAGCTTACACGTATGGGTGAATTATGTGAAGTTGCAATCGGAAAAGCAACAACAGCATTAAAAGAAGGAAGTATGGAACAGGCACAGAAGGTGATCGAGGCAGATGAAGAGATCGATCAGGCAGAGACAGATATTGAAAGACTTTGTTTGAAACTGCTTCTCCAGCAGCAGCCTGTGGCAAAAGATTTGAGACAGATTTCAGCGGCATTGAAAATGATCACAGATATGGAACGTATCGGCGATCAGGCTTCGGATATTGCAGAGATCATCATTACAGAGGAGAAGTCGGAAGCACAGGACATTCCAAAGATCATCAAAATGTCAGAAGCGGCCGGAAAGATGGTGCGTGACAGCGTCAATGCATATGTGGAAAAAGACCTTGAACTTTCCAGAAAAGTTATAAAAGATGATGATATCGTGGATGAACTTTTTGAAGAAGTGAAGACAACACTGATCGACTTTATTGCGGAAAATAAAGGAGAGCAGGGGGGAGAGGCGATTGATCTGATCATGGTTGCAAAATATCTGGAACGTATCGCAGACCATGCAACAAATATCGCAGAGTGGGTGGAATTCTCTATCACAGGAATCCACAAGGCTTCTGTAGTATAAAGAAGGAGAAAGAGGAATGATTTTTTGTGTAGAAGATGACAGTAACATACGGGAACTGGTGGTGTATACCCTGGAGAGCACAGGGTTTCAGGCGCGCGGATTCGAAGATGGAAGTTCATTCCTTGAAGCTCTGGCATTAGAGACGCCAGAGCTTGTTTTGCTTGATATTATGCTGCCGGGAGAAGACGGAATGGAGCTTTTGAGTAAGTTAAAAGCATCTAAGAAAACGAGAGAGATTCCGGTCATCATGGTTACAGCCAAGGGAGCAGAATACGATAAGGTAAAAGGATTGGATTCCGGTGCGGATGATTATGTTACAAAACCATTTGGCATGATGGAGTTGATCTCACGTATCAAGGCTGTATTAAGACGCAGCGCAAATGGAAGCATATCCGGAGAGGATGCATTTGAGATCGGAGAGATCCGGCTGGATCCGAAGAAGCATGAAGTGACCGTTCACGGAGAAGTGGTGAACCTGACACTGAAAGAGTATGAATTATTGAAACGCCTGATGAAGAATTCGAATATTGTCCTTACCAGAGACCAGCTTCTGGAAGATATCTGGGGATATGATTTCGACGGGGAGACGAGAACCGTGGATGTGCATGTCAGAACTTTAAGACAGAAGCTTGGAGATGCAGGCGAACAGATTGAGACGGTCCGCGGAGTCGGATACCGTATGAGCAGGTAATAATATGAAACAAAGTATGAGAAAAAAGATCCAAAGCAGCATGATTCTTGTCATTACCCTGACGATGCTCATAGCTTATGCGATCACCACGCTGGTTGTATACCGCCAGACGATCCATATCATGGAAGGAGAGGTAAGACAGGAAGCGGACTATATTAACGTAGCACTCGACACTTCCGGGGAGTCTTATCTGAAGACGATGGATAACGTGCATGTGGACACAAGAATTACCCTGATCGATCCGGATGGTAAGGTGAAATATGACTCAAAAGAAGATGATGTAACCCTTCAGAATCACAAGAACCGGCCGGAAGTAAAAGCTGCGCTGAAAAACGGAAGTGGTCAGGATATCCGTGAATCGAATACATTGAATAAAGAGATGTTCTATTATGCAGTGAAATTGGAAAATGGAGATATCTTGCGAGTATCAAAGACGGTAGATACTGCATTCCGGACAGCAATGAAGGTATTCCCGGCGATGGGGCTGATCGCATTGATCATGCTGGCATTTGCGGGAATCCTTGTAAAATGGCAGATAACGAGACTGATCCGCCCGATCAACAGACTGGATCTTGAGAATCCATTGGAGAATGACGTGTACGAAGAATTAACACCTCTTTTACAGAGTATCGACAAGCAGAATAAAGAAAAAGATGCAGTTGCCAATATGAGAAAAGAATTCTCGGCAAATGTATCTCACGAACTGAAGACACCGCTTACGTCAATTTCAGGTTACGCAGAAATCATGAAAAGCGGACTGGTAAAGCCGGAAGATATGAAAGGTTTTGCGGAAAGAATCTATAATGAAGCAAGACGTCTGATCACTTTGGTAGAAGATATCATCAAGTTATCAAAACTGGATGAGGGCAATGTGCAGCTGGAAAAAGAAGAAGTAGATCTCTATAAGCTGACGAGGGAGATTCTGACCAGACTTTCACCACAGGCAGCGAAGCGGAAAGTGCATGTAGAGGTGACGGGAGAACCGGTAGAGTATGTGGGTATCCGTCAGATCCTGGATGAGATGATTTACAATATCTGTGAAAATGCAATCAAGTATAACAAAGAAGGCGGAAAATTAACCGTTTGGGTAGGTAATACCCTGCAAGGAAAGAAGGTCTGCGTTACGGATACCGGAATCGGAATCCCGGAGAATGAGACGGACCGTATCTTTGAACGTTTTTATCGTGTAGACAAAAGCCATTCTAAAGAAACAGGTGGAACAGGTCTTGGACTGTCTATCGTAAAGCATGGAGCAATGCTTCATGGGGCGAAGATCCATGTGGACAGTAAACTGGGTGAAGGTACGAAGATAGAACTTATATTTTAAAAAATAACAGAAGTTTTTAAGAAATCTTAAGAATTATTTGCGTATGTCTTTAAGAAACGAAGCCTACAATAGCATCAAGAAAAAGATGAGGAGGCTTATTGTTATGGACAAGATCAGTATTATCATCCCGTGCTTCAATGAAGAAGAAGCATTGCCAATTTATTATGCAGAAATGAAAAAAGTCATGGACAGCATGAAAAAACAGACCAGTTTTGAACTGCTATTTGTAGATGACGGGTCATCCGATAGAACATATGAGATTATGAAAGACTTACACAGAAAGGACGGAAGATGTCAGTATCTTTCCTTTTCCAGAAACTTTGGGAAAGAAGCTGCGATCTATGCAGGACTTCAAAACGCAAGCGGTGATTATGCAGCAATCATGGATGTAGATATGCAGGATCCGCCGTCGTTGCTGCCTGATATGTACAGAATTTTAAAAGAAGAATCATATGACAGCGTGGCAACCAGACGTTCAACAAGAATGGGTGAACCAAAGATCCGTTCATTCTTATCTAAAGAGTTTTACAACGTAATCAATAAGATTTCCAAGACAGAGATTGTAAGTGGTGCCAGAGATTACCGCCTGATGAACCGTAAGATGATAGATGCAGTGCTGGAAATGAGTGAATATAACCGCTTTTCCAAAGGAATCTTCGGGTGGGTCGGATTCCGCACCAAATGGCTGGAATATGAGAATATCGAAAGATCTGCCGGAGAAACAAAATGGAATGTAAAGAAATTATTCATTTACTCGTTGGAGGGAATCACGGGATTTTCTGTAGTTCCGCTGTCGATTGCAGCGTATATGGGAGTTTTGTTCTGCGGATTATCATTCCTGATGATTGTTGCGATCGTAGTCCGTACATTAATCTGGGGAGATCCGGTGGCCGGATGGCCATCGATGGTTTGTATCTTGTTTGGCGTGGGTGGTGTACAGCTTCTGTGTACCGGAATTCTGGGACAGTATCTTGCCAAGACATATCTGGAAGTAAAGAACCGGCCTGTATACCTGTTAAAGGATTCCAGTAAAGAAGAACAGCGGATCATGATGATGCCATTATCACAAAATCTGCGGAGGAAGAGTTATGGACAAGGTTAAGAGATACATTCCTTACCTGTTGCTTACAGGCTTAACACTCTTTTTTTGCCGGATGTTTGTGGGCAGATATGGAATCTTTGGAGCAAAGGTAGACTGGCTCAGTCAGCATAGTGTGCTGCCGGATTATTTCCGGCAGCAGTTTTATGCAACCGGAAAGTTCTTTCCCGAATTTGCGGCGAATCTGGGCGGCGGCCAGAATATTTATCATTTTGCTTATTACGGACTATATAGTCCGTTGATTCTGCCGTCATATCTGCTTCCGTTTGTGAAAATGTCGGATTACATCATGGCGGTCAGCATAACAGGTCTGACTGCTTCGGTACTGCTGTTTTATTACTGGCTGAAAAGCAGAAAGACGGATACAGGCACTGCTTTTATCCTGTCACTGATGTTCCTGCTGGCAGGACCGATGATCGGTCAGTACAGCGGGCAGATCATGTTTGTGGATTATATGCCGTTCTTATGTCTGGCACTCATAGGTGTAGACCGGTATTTTGAGCAAGAAAAAAGTGGTCTTTTTACAGTTAGTGTATTTCTGATGATCATGACCAGTTTTTATTTCAGTATTGGCGGAATGCTGTCATTGGTTCTTTATGGACTGCACCGCTATTTTGAACAGAGAGAAGGAAACAGGGTCACAGTTCGCAGCTTTTTGCGGGATGGATTGTGTTTCGTGCGTTCGATGATTCTGGCAGTACTCATGAGTGGTTTCTTTCTGGTACCGACGGCACTCGCATTGACGGGTGGGAGAAGTAAAGAGCAGAACACATCGTTTGTTTCCTTTTTTATTCCGCAGATCACAGTAGAACGATTTGCTTATAGTATCTATGGAATCGGACTTACGACACTGGTGATCACAGTTCTGCTCACGGGATTGTTGTATCGGAAAGTATATGAAAAGGTACTCACATATGGATGTGTGATCGTACTTGTGATTCCGGTATTTGCTTACTTATTGAATGGCGGACTATATATCAGGGATAAAGTCTTTATTCCGTTTCTGCCATTGCTTTGTTATCTGATTTCCATTTATCTGGAAAAGTGCAGAAAAAGAGAACTGTCTTTTATTGCAGGAATGATTCCATATATCATCACAACGATATTCGTTTATATGGCAAGAAATCAGTTTGTTTCAAAAGGCATAGGGGAAAGTATATGGAAAGTCCTGCTTGCAGAAAGTATTCTGTTTCTGATCTGTTATGTGCTGTATTGTGCGATAAAGAGACACTACAAAGAAATGAAAGAGATTCTGATGCTGGCTCTGCCGTCGGTGATATGTCTGGCGGTCACGATGAACACTTTTTATCAGATGAAGCCGGACAGGTATGTCAGCCGCAAACTGTATCGGGATGTTATAGGAGAACAGAACAGACAGGCCGTAAAAGAAGCATTGAAAGATGATGATGGATATTACCGTACAGAACAGATGGGAAGTGATGACGAAAATGCAGCAGATTTAAACCGGATCTGGGATGTGGAGCAGAATATTACTTCCATCTATTCATCGGCATACAATCCGGACTATCAGACATTCCGTCAGAAGATATTCGGACTGGAAGAACCGTTCCGCAATGGGATGATGCAGTCTGTCTCGAAAAATCCGGTATTTCAACGGATGATGGGAGTGCGGTATATCGTATCAGATTCGGATGTGCCAGGATATACTCTGGTTAAGAAATGCGGCACAACCGGTATATATCAGAATAAAGACGCAGCACCGGTCATGTATGCAACAGATCGTGTGATGACGGAAGAGGAATATAAGAAACTTGCATTTCCATATAATCAGACGGCATTTTTGGAATATGCGGTTGTTGGAGAACATACGGAATCTTCAGATCAGAACATAATGACAGCCTATGCGCCGGTTAGTCTGAAAATGGCTAATAATAGAACTACAGGTGGAGCGGAGCAGAAAACGATGCAGCAAGAGGGGCAGAAACAGATTCTTTTTTTAAGAGTCCGGGTGGACAACGCACATCCGAATAAGGACGTGGCAGTCTGGATCAACGGAATCCGTAACAAACTAAGCGCGAAAGATCATGTATATTATAATGAAAATAAGATATTTACCTATGCAGTGCCGTTAAAGGACGGAGAAGATAATATTTCTGTGACATTTGGCAAAGGGAAATATCGATTAAGGCATGTACAGGCATATCTTGGCAGTCTGCCGGAACGGTCAGAATTGTTGTATCAGTCAGAAATCCAGGTGGACAAAAAGCAGACAGAAGATAACGTGATCCAGGGGACAATTCATGTAAAGAAAGATGGATGGTTTATTACGTCCATCCCTTATGATAAACATTTTAAGATTTATATTGACGGAAAAGAAACAGAGATACAAAAAGTAAATACGGCATTTCTGGGGTGTAAGATTGAAAGTGGTAACCATGAATTGAAGATCATCTATCATGCACCGGGAACAACAACAGGAAAAGTATTGTCACTGATTGGAATAGCCGGATTCGTGTTAGTGCTTGTACAGGAAAAAAGAAAACAAAAAAATACAAGGTAGTATACGTTGATATCTATATACAGCAGCAGATTTGCGGAAAATTGCTGCTGTATATTTGCATTTTATAAAAAAGAAGAGTATGATGTTAAATGTTTTTTATACTTGAATAAGGAAGAAAAAGGGAAACAGACAACAGGGTAAGACGAGGATGAGAACATGAAGATCATAGAAACATATGGAAATTATATAGAAAAATGGAGTAATGAGAATCCGGACAGAGCCAGATGGCTTTTAAAGACCGGATGGAAGGCACAGAATCTGAAGTTCCGGTTTGCCCCGGACAAAAGACTGATGCCGGCAGACCGGTATCTGGCAAGACTTATGATGGATACGATGCTTATGCCTTTGGAAAAACCACAGGAAAGTGCAATAGTCAGTATCTTTACTCCTTGCGAACTGTTGCAGGAGGCAGGAATCCATCCGTATAATGTGGAAGGATTTTCCTGCTATCTTTCTGCATCTAAGTCAGAAAGAGCATTTTTACAGCAGGCGGAGAATACGGGCATATCCGAGACACTTTGCAGTTATCACAAGACATTTATCGGAGCGGCGCAGAAGAAAGTGCTTCCGAAACCAAAATGTATTGTGTACACGAACCTGACTTGTGATGCAAACCTTCTGACGTTTAAAAAGTTGGCGAAAATGTATGAAGTGCCAATCTTTGCAATTGATGTCCCGATGCAGCAGAATGAGGACAATGTACAGTATGTGTCAGACCAGCTTCGGAAGCTGAAAGAGTTTATAGAAGAATGTACGGGTAAAAAGATTACAGATGAGGCATTAACAGAACGGCTTAGAAGAAGCAAACGGACACTGGAGAAGTTTGCACAGTATGAGAAAGAAAGTGCAGATAAATATGTTCCGGCAGATTTGGTTACGCCTCTTTATGTGGGAATGACCAACAATCTTTTGCTTGGCACAAAAGAAGAAGAAGATTATGTGGACCGCCTTTTGAAAGATGTAAAGAATGCTCCTGCAAAAAAAGGAAAGAAAATCTACTGGATGCATACGATCCCATTCTGGTCTGATGCGGTGAAGAACGAGCTATGCTTTCAGGAAAAAGCACAGATTGTCGGCTGTGAACTGAGTCACGTCTGTGAGCCGGATTTTGATCCGGAGAAGCCTTATGAGGCAATGGCGAGACGTATGGTATATCATGCATTAAATGGAAGCGCGATCAGAAGAATCGAAGCAGGAATCCGTCATGCAAAGGAGACAGGAGCAGACGGTGCTGTTTGGTTCGGACACTGGGGATGTAAGCATACCCTTGGAGCAGCACAGCTTGCCAAGCGCAAATTCGAAGAACAGGGAATCCCGCTTCTGATCCTGGACGGCGATGGATGCGACAGAAGTCATGGCGGAGAAGGGCAGACATCTACTAGACTCGGGGCATTCTTAGAGATGCTGAATACAGAAACGGATGAAAATACGGACAGACAGGAGGAATCGCACGATGAATAAAACATATTATGTCTGTAAATATACCCCAATCGAACTCTTAGAAGCGTTCGGCGGGGAATGTCAGAACCTGAATGAGATGCCGCAGGGCTTTGACCATGCGGATCAGATAGCGCATCCGAATATCTGTGGATTCGGCAAGGCCCTTCTGGAAGCTGTTATGAGTGGAAAAGTAAAGGAACTGGTGTTGGTCAACTGCTGTGACACGATTCGGAGTGTGTATGATATTCTGGAAGACAGCGGGAAACTGGATTTCTTATATATGATTGATGTACTTCACTGTGATGCAGAATGCAGCAGGGAACGTACAGCAGTGCAGTTAAAAGGTCTTGCGAAAGCATATGGAGAATATAAAGGTACTAGATTTGATGAAGAGAAGTTCCGGCAGGCATTCAAGAAGCCGGAACGCATCGTAAAGCCGCATATCAGTGTGCTGGGTGCACGTATGGGAAATGAACTTTTTGATATGGTACAGAAAAGTATGCCATATCCGGTGGAAAATGATACCTGTGTCAATAACCGTTCGGTGGGCGAGGCAGAGCCGCCAAAAGATCTGGAATTCGATGAGCTGATGGCATGGTATGCGAAAGAACTTCTCGGACAGATTCCATGTATGCGAATGATGGATCACAGCGGAAGAAAGAGATTATATAACGATCCCGGATTAAAAGGCATCATTTATCATACTGTGAAATTCTGCGATTTTTACAGTTTTGAATACGCACAGATTAAGCAGAATGTGACCGTGCCGCTTCTGAAGATCGAATCGGATTATACGGTGCAGAGCAGCGGGCAGCTTCTGACAAGATTAGAAGCATTTGCAGAGAGCATGAATATGGAACAACTGGAAGGGAAGGAACTGAAGATGGGAAAAGGATATTTTGCCGGAATAGACAGCGGATCAACAAGTACAGATGTAGTAATTCTTGATAAAGACCAAAATATCGTGACAGGTATCATCCTGCCGACAGGTGCGGGAGCAGCAATCGGAGCAGAGCGTGCACTGGAAGAAGCGCTGAAGGATGCGGGACTTCAGAGAGAAGACATCGATGCAATGGTTACAACTGGATACGGAAGAACGGCCATTTCTGATGGAGATAAGAGTATTACAGAGATTACCTGTCATGCAAGAGGGGCACATTTCCTGAACCCGGAAGTCCGTACTGTTATTGATATCGGAGGTCAGGACAGCAAGGTCATCCGCCTGGATGAGAACGGGGCTGTAGCCAATTTCGTTATGAATGATAAATGTGCTGCAGGAACGGGAAGATTCCTGGAAATGATGGCAAGAACGATGGAAATGAGCCTGGATGATATGGGAAAGGCAGGTCTGTCATATAAGGAAGACATTACGATCTCCAGTATGTGTACCGTATTTGCAGAATCCGAAGTCGTATCACTGATTGCACAGAATAAGGCTACTGATGATATCGTACACGGACTGAATAAAGCCGTTGCATCCAAGACAGCAGCACTGGCAAAACGTGTCGGCGGCGAGGAACGCTATATGATGACCGGAGGAGTGTCAAAGAACCAGGGACTGGTGAAGACACTGGAAGAGAAGCTTGGTACAACATTGGTAATCAGTGATAAGGCACAGCTTTGTGGAGCACTGGGAGCAGCATTGTTTGCAAAGGATATGGTTATAGAATAAAGAATCTTAACAAGATCTTAGCGAAAGAAAAATAGATAGGATTTAAATTTTGTGATAATATAATGAATATATTGAATAGTCAGAAAACTGTAGAAAAATTAACACAGAAAGGCATGAATATTTATTGAAATTATATTGGACAAAATTAATGGAGAAATTAAAAGAGTCATTGGAAGCGGTGGTGCCGATCATTGTGATCGTATTGATTTTAAGCTTTACGATCGCACCGGTGCCGCCGGGCATTCTGATGGCTTTTATTATTGGAGCAATCCTTCTGATAGTAGGAATGATGTTCTTTACACTGGGGGCAGAGATGTCGATGACACCGATGGGAGAGAGGATCGGAACCCGGATCGCACAGTCAAAAAGGTTGCCGGTGATCATCGGGTTGTGTTTTGTACTTGGATTTATCATCACAATATCGGAACCGGATCTGCAGGTGCTGGCTGGGCAGGTACCTTCGGTATCAAATATGACACTGATTCTGGCGGTTGCCGTGGGAGTCGGAATTTTTCTGGTGGCCGCTGTATTGCGTATGTTATTTTCAAAACCGCTGTCCTATATGCTGTTGATCTTTTATCCGGTGGTGTTCATCCTGACTTTTTTTGTATCGAAGGATTTTCTGGCGATTGCATTTGATTCGGGTGGTGTGACAACCGGACCGATGACGGTACCGTTTATCATGGCACTGGGAATCGGATTCTCTGCGGTACGTAGTGATAAATACGCAGAGACGGACAGCTTCGGTCTGGTATCGTTGTGTTCGATCGGCCCGGTGCTGGCGGTACTGCTTCTTGGTATTATCTATCATCCACAAGGTGGCAGCTATTCCGAGACTGTAATACCGGATGCAGAGACATCTGTAGCATTATGGAAATTATTCGAGTCCGGAATCCCACATTATATGAAGGAAATCGGTGGCTCACTGCTTCCGATCATTCTGTTCTTCACATTCTTTCAGGTGGTATCCCTGAAATTAAAAAAGAAAACGCTGATTAAAATTTTGGTCGGTATCCTGTATACATATATTGGACTGGTATTATTCCTGACAGGGGTAAATGTAGGATTTATGCCGGTAGGTAATTATCTGGGACAGGTGATCGCAGGGCTTCCTTACCGCTGGGTGATCATCCCGATCGGTATGCTGATCGGTTACTTTATCGTAAAGGCAGAGCCGGCAGTATATGTGCTGATGGAGCAGGTAGAAGAGCTGACCTCCGGAGCAATACCGGGAAAAGCAATGGAATATAGCCTGTCGCTTGGCGTTGCATTTTCCCTTGGATTGGCGATGATACGTGTGCTGACAGGTATCTCGATCCTGTGGTTTCTGGTACCGGGGTATGCACTGGCACTAATCTTGGCGTTATTTGTGCCGAAGATATTTACGGCGATTGCATTTGACTCCGGCGGTGTTGCATCCGGACCGATGACGGCAACCTTCTTACTTCCGTTTGCACAGGGAGCATGTGAAGCGGTTGGCGGGAATGTGGTAACGGATGCATTTGGAGTGGTAGCAATGGTAGCAATGACACCACTTATTACGATACAGATACTGGGCGTAGTGTATCAGTATCAGGAGCGTAAGAAGGATAAAGAAGAGATGCTCGCGCAGCCTGTTAAGGTATTACCGCTGGAGGCATATGGGGATGCGGATATTATAGAGCTGTAAGGGAGAATTTATGAGTAAGGTATATATGATGGTGACCATCACGAACAGAAACAAAAGAAAAGATTTCCGGACATTTTTTAAAGAGTACGGACTTCCCGTATTTCTGGAAACGACCGGAAGAGGGACGGCACAGAGTGAAGTACTGGATTATTTCGGCCTGGAAGAATCGGAAAAGTTGTTATTTCTTGCAATCGTTACAGGAGAGACGTGGAAAAAGCTGCGCCGGGGACTGATCACGAAGATGCTGATCGATGTACCGGGGACAGGGGTATCGTTCATTGTGCCGCTTAGCAGCGTGGGCGGAAGAAAGACACTGCAGTTTCTTGTAAATGAACAGGAATTTGAAAAAGAGGAGGAGACAGCGATGAAAGATACAGATTATGAACTTCTGGTAGCAATCGCAAATCAGGGATATATCGACACGGTCATGGATGCGGCAAGGTCAGCAAAGGCCGGAGGCGGAACTGTGATCCATGCAAAAGGAACCGGGATGGAACTTGCAAAAAAGTATCTCGGGGTGTCACTGGTGGAAGAAAAAGAAGTCATTCTGATCGTAACGAAGAGCAGAGAGAAGAATCAGATCATGAAAGCAATCATGGAGCAGGCCGGTCTCGACAGCAAAGAACGTACGATCGTGTTCTCGCTGCCGGTGACCAGTGTTGCGGGGATACGGATGCTGGAGGAAGATATTCAGGATGATTTGTTATAGATTTAAGCATTATATTTTGCAAAAGAAAAAAGAAACGACAAACGCCACAAACCTTCCAGTCTGTGGCGTTCGTTGTCGTTATAGTTATCTAAAGGAATGAGAGTAAAGTGTTGCACCGGATTCCCGGTGTGCTACTTTATGAGGGGGAGATAGTTGAATTTGTCTCTCTCAACTATCTAAATTTATTATAAAAAACAAATATGTCTAAAGTATGTTAAATTCCTTAAAGAAATCGGAAAAATCTTAAGAAGAACTTAAGAGGTTATAAAGAGAATGAAAACCAGAAAAAGCAGTTGACTTTTTCGTGAAAATCGAATATTATATATAGAATCTCTTTGCACTGAATATATCCAATACGGATAAGGGATAACAGTACAAACTGATCAGGCTACATTCATTTTCAAAAAGATGATGTTAAGAAAATGATGTGCATGCCGGGCCGGTCGATTACCGGCAGCAGATGAGACGATATATCATACATCTGTGGGACAGTAAGTAGAAAGTTCCACAGGTGTATTTTTTTGCAAAAAAGCAGTCTTGTAAATAGAATACGGAGGAACAGTAGTCTCACCTTAGGTGCCATAGGAGACATGACATTATTAAAAATGGAGGTTATCTTATGACAAGTCAAAAACAACAATTAAATGAACAGAAAATGATCAATCATTTATCAACCGTGGGAATTCTTGGAAATGTCATTCTGACAGCGTTCAAACTGCTGGCAGGAATTATCGGACATTCGGGAGCCATGATATCCGATGCGGTTCATTCATTATCGGATGTGTTTGCCACATTCATTGCATTTCTCGGGGTAAAATTATCTAAGAAATCGGCGGACAGCGAACATCCATACGGTCATGACAGACTGGAATGTGTAGCATCGATGGTGCTTGCAGCCATTCTTCTTGCAACTGGTATTGGTATTGGAATGAGTGGTGTGAAGACGATCATAGCCGGTGATTACAGTCATTTGCAGGCACCGGGAACGATCGCACTTGTGGCAGCTATCGTGTCGATTCTTACAAAAGAGGGGATGTTCTGGTATACCAGACATTATGCGAAGATTCTGGATTCCGCAGCATTCATGGCAGATGCATGGCATCACAGATCAGATGCATTTTCTTCTGTTGGTTCACTGATTGGTATAGGTGGTGCAATGCTTGGATTTCCTGTGCTGGATCCGCTGGCAAGTGTAGTTATCTGTATTTTTATCCTGAAAGTAGCATTTGATATTTTCAAAGATGCACTGGATAAGATGCTGGATACTTCATGCAGTGAAGAATATGAAGAGAAACTGGCAGACTATATCAGAAAGAGCCGGGGAGTAGAAAGACTGGATCTGTTAAGAACGAGAATGTTCGGCAACAAGGTGTATATCGATGCAGAGATTGCAGTAGATGGAACACTTTCGTTGAAAGATGCGCATGCAATTGCAGAGGATGTGCACGACAATGTAGAAAAGAAGTTTCCGAATACAAAGCATATTATGATTCATGTAAATCCGGCATAATGGAAAAAATACCGCAGCTTTCAAATTTTGAAAAAGCTGTGGTATTTTTTCTTTGTTGGTGTTGTCTGAAAAATTTAATCCTGCTAATGAAAGTACGGTTGCGTTTGTGCTATGAGTTATAACCTTTTACGTATACAAAGCTGTCTGTATCATTGTCACGCTGCATTGTATAGTGATGATTGAGCATGGCTTCGATAAGTTCTTGTCCCTGGTTTTCTACGGCGACCAGAGTCATATCTAATGCATCTTCCAGTTCCTGTACCGTCATATCATCCAGAAATACCTGCTCTCCGCTTCTTAACATATTGCATGTGATAAGAAGTGTGTCACCAAGATCGGTGCCGGAGGCTTTCTTTTCCAGAAGCTGGGCTTTGAGATCCTGACCGGTGATCAGACCGGATACGGTAACAGTCTCGCCAAAGAAATCATTGCGGATCGCAAATACATTGATCTTAATATATGGAAATGCTTTCATGATTTCCTCTGCGAATCCGGCAAGGGTACTGTAGGCAAGCTTGCCTGTTGCAATGGTAAGTGTACGGCAGGTCTCATTTTTCCAGATCTCATAGTTGTCATTCTGCTTCAGTGCTTCCAGAGCGTCATGGAATTCTGTCTTTAAAAGACGCATCATGCCAACTCCGTTTTCCAGCTGGATATATCCATCATAGCGTTCTTCTTCCGGAAAATCACGTTCGGCAAGAATATACCATTCATCACTTGCCTGTATGAAGTGCAGACCATATTCTTCATAGAATTTTGGCTGATAGCTTTCAATCATATCAATGACTTCACCGGCTTCTTCTTTTGAAAAGAGTTCCAGCGGATAGAGACCTTCACGGTATTTTGTAAGTCCGGCAGGTACAACGGATACACTTCTCATAAAAGGAAGATAGCTGGAAAGATCCTCAATAGAACGTTTTAATTCATCTTTGTCATTTACGCCTTTACATAATACAATCTGACCGTTCATCTCAATATGTGCTTCATACAGATCCTGCAGAAATTTTAGCTTTTCTCCGGCAAACCGGTTATGCAGCATCTTACAGCGGAGCTCCGGATTGGTTGTCTGTACAGAGATATTGATCGGTGCGAGCTGCATATGGATGATGCGGTCAATATCTGCCTGCTTCATATTTGTCATGGTGATATAATTTCCCTGCAGAAATGAAAGACGGGAGTCATCATCCTTAAAATACAGAGTCTCACGCATGCCCGGAGGCATCTGGTCGATGAAGCAGAACATACATTTATTACTGCAGGAGCGGTATTCACTCATCAGTCCATTCTCGAATTCAACTCCAAGTTCATCGTCGTATTCTTTATCGATTTCCAAAAGCCATTCTTCCCCGGAAGGCTTGCGGATCAGGACTTCGACATATTCATCTTTCATCAGATAACGATAATCAAAGACATCCTCAATTTTCTGTCCGTTTATTTTTAACAGTACATCGCCGGGTTCGATTTCCAGTTCTTCAGCAATAGAACCCGGATAGACGGTCTGTATCAGGTGTTCCTGTTCCTTTTTTCTCACAAATATATTCCTCCGTATAAACATTTACCCATATAGACAAAATGATAGCTTATTCTCAGTCTGAGTGCAAGGTAAGAATTATAAAATCAGAACGTAATTTTTGGATAAATTGATGAAAAAAGAGGAATTGACGGGATTCGTTTTTCTACGGGATGTGAAAAAATGTGATTTCTGACAAATATACGATTGTAATCAAACGTTTAACGTGACATAATAAAAAAGAAAAGGTTAAGAATATTTTAAAAGAATGTTAAGTAAGCGTAAAATAAGCTGACAACAAAGGAGAAAATTATGGAAATATTTTCTATGGTATTGTCATTGTTAAGTGGAGTCGCTTTGTTTCTGTTCGGAATGTCCCTTATGGGAGATGGGCTGAAACAGGTTGCCGGTAATAAACTGGAAGCATTCCTTTACAAAATGACAAACACACCGCTCAAAGGAGTAGCACTTGGAACAGGAGTGACCAGTGTCATTCAGTCATCTTCCGCAACAACCGTTATGGTCATCGGTTTTGTTAACTCCGGTATGATGAAACTGAAACAGGCGATCGGTATCATCATGGGAGCCAATATCGGTACCAGTATCACCGGATGGATCTTATGTCTTTCCTATATTGAAGGATCGAATGGTATTGCAAAGATTTTATCTTCTGCAACGATAGCGGCTGTCGTGGCGGTAATTGGTACGATCATGCGGATGATCTGTAAAAGAACGACACACAAGAACATCGGTAATATCATGCTTGGTTTTGCAATTCTGATGACAGGCATGCAGACAATGAGTGGTGCGGTTACACCATTAAGAGAGAGTAAAGTATTTATTGATATGCTGACGATGTTCTCGAATCCAATCGCAGGTATCCTGGTAGGTATTGCATTTACGGCCGTCCTGCAGAGCGCATCTGCTACCGTTGGTGTATTGCAGGCTTTATCGGTAACAGGAATCCTTACATTTTCCAGTGCATTTCCGATTATTCTTGGTATCGGTGTAGGAGCATCCTGTCCGGTACTGGTCTCAGCGATCGGAGCAAATAAGAATGGTAAGAGAACCGCACTTGTGTATTTATTAAATGATACCTTCGGAATGTTGATCTGGTCGATCGGATTCTATACGATCAATGCATTTGTCCATTTTGATTTTCTGGACAATATTATGTCGCCAGTATCGATTGCCCTGTTGAACACCGTGTTCCGTCTGGTAACGGTATGTATTCTGTTTCCGTTTATTAATAAACTTGAGAAGCTGGTATGCTGGCTGGTAAAAGACAGCGCAGAAGAACTGGAAGATGAAGCAGACTTTGATCTTCTGGAAGAGCGTCTTCTTGCGTATCCGGCACTTGCGATCGGTCAGTGCCACAGAGCAATGAGCGGTATGGCGAAGAAGCTTCGTAAGAATGTTAACCGTGCAATGAATCTTCTGAATGAGTACCAGCAGAGTAAGTTCGACAAGGTTCAGAAAAAGGAAGATCTGATCGATAAGTATGAAAGCCGTCTGGGCGATTATCTGATCAAGCTTACAAAGCATGAGATGAACACAGCACAGACAAGGCAGGTTTCACTTTATCTGCATACGATCAATGACTTTGAACGTATCGGAGATCATGCTTCTTATATTGCATATATGTCCAGTGATATGCATGAGAATAAGACACAGTTCTCAGAAGATGCCTGGGATGAACTGAATGTTGTCATGGAAGCGGTACGTGAGGAGATCAATCTTACATGCAAAGCGTTCCTTGAGAATGATAAAGAGATGGCACAGAGAGTAGCACCGCTTGGTATGGTCATTACAACACTGTGTGATGAACTGAAGATGCGTCATGTGGAGCGTATGAGCAGTGGTGGATGCGGTCTGGAAGAAGGAACAGTATTTACAGATATCCTGAACAGCTTTAACCGTATTGCGGCACACTGTGCAAGTGCGATGGTTGCACTTATGAACAGCGATAAAGAAAATATGGATACACATATTCATGATTCGAAGGTATATCCTTCCGACAGCACTGAATATAAAACTTATCTGAATGAATATAATCAGAAATATGAGATCAAAAAAGACGGGGAACATATGAGAAGTATGGAACCGGAAGAGGTTGAGTAGGATTTGCATAAGAGCATATAAGTAAGATAGAGGTAAGTTTATCTTATAAAAATAAAAAAAGAACAGAACCTGAGAGGGAAATATCTCAGACGCTGTTCTTTTTTTGTTTACTAACGGTTCCGGTATTCTCTCGGTGACATCTGATATTCTTTTTTGAATAAACGGTTAAAATAAGACAGGTTATTGAATCCTGTGCGTTCCGAGATGGACAGAATACTGTCATCTTCCGTGAGCAGAAGTCTGGCGGCAATGGTAAGACGGTAGCTATTCAGATAACTGGTGAACGTTGTGTGCAGGTGCTGCTTAAAGAATTTCATAAAATGTGATTCGGAGAATCCCATATAGTCTGCTGCGCTTTGAACGGTAATCGGTTCTGTATAATGTGATTCAATGTAGGAAACAATCTGTTTTACCTTATCCAGAGATTTGCTGCGGTTGAAAGTGACAGGTGATCCCTGGGAGGAGAATAACAGGTAAAAGAAGTGAAAGAGATGTCCTTTTACTGATAATTCATAATAGTCCGGACGCTTAGCGCAGAGGTCATCGATTGCATCAATACAGGAAGAAAGTTCTTCATGAGAGGAACAGGTATCGTCAAAGAGCCATGGAAGTTTATATTCCAGTGTAAAATACGGCTGGAAATATCCGACTGTCCGGGGATCGGAATCAGCAGAATATAAAAGACTGCTCTGAAACAGGATATTTTCATATTCCATACTGTCTTTTTCATGCTGGGAAATGGAGTGAAGCTGCCCCGGGCGGACCAGGATGATGTCGCCGGCTTTCACAGCTCTGGGCTCGGTATCAACGGAAATGATACCACAGCCTTTTTTTATTACAATGATCTCCACGTCATTATGCCAGTGAAGCGGAACCTGTGTGAAGTCCAATGGAATGGAGCATAGATAGGTGTTGTATGGAAACTGGGTGCTGACGTGTTTTTTTACTTCGTGGAGGTTTTCGTAGGTGAGTGTGTTCATAATCAGATACTGGAGTCCTTTCTACTGTCAAAAAGTTGTTTATTTGATAGTATTGTATTACTTTTTACTACTATGATGCAAGAGATTATGGTTATAATCTGATTATAATATCAGTGTAAAGCAAACGGAAACTGATAAACAAAGAATTTATAGAAATGAATCAGACACAGATTCGGGATAATGATGCGGCAGCGCAGATTCAGGAGGTTAATTATGAATTTCTCAGAAAAATTACAGCAGACACTTGGTAAATCAATCAAAGATGCGGCAAATGAAGAGATCTACGCAGCACTTCTTTCAACAGTAAAAGAAGCTGCGGCAGATAAAGGAAGAAATATTTCGGCAATCGGAAGGAAAGTATATTATATATCAGCAGAATTCCTGATCGGAAAACTGTTATCCAATAACCTGATCAACCTTGGGGTATACGATGAAGTAAGAGAACTTCTCGCAGCAAATGGAAAGGATATCTGTGAGATTGAAGAAGTAGAGCCGGAACCGTCACTGGGTAACGGAGGACTTGGAAGACTGGCAGCCTGCTTCCTGGATTCCATTGCAACACTTGGTCTGGAAGGAGACGGAATCGGGCTTAACTATCATCTGGGACTGTTCAAACAGGTATTTGAAAATCACAAACAGAAAGAGACTCCAAACCCATGGATCCAGAATACAAGCTGGCTTACTGATACAGAAATCGGATTCGATGTACCGTTCAAAGATTTCAGCCTGCATTCTAAATTATATGACATTGATGTAACCGGATATGAAAATGGAACAAATAAGCTCCATTTATTCGACATTGAATCTGTAAATGAGAATATCGTAGGAGATGGAATCGCATTTGACAAAAATGATATCCGTGAGAATCTGACACTGTTCCTCTATCCGGATGACAGTGACAAACAGGGAGAACTGCTCAGAATCTATCAGCAGTACTTCATGGTTAGTAATGGAGCACAGTTCATATTGAAGGAATGTGAAGAAAAAGGATATGCACTGGAAGAACTCGACAAACATGTAGTGATCCAAATTAATGATACACATCCTTCTATGGTAATTCCGGAGTTGATCCGTCTTCTGACAGCAAGAGGAATCTCTATGGATAAGGCAATTGAGATTGTGACAAACACCTGTGCATATACCAACCATACCATCCTTGCAGAAGCACTGGAGAAATGGCCGGTTGATTATCTGGAGGCAGTTGTTCCACACTTAATGCCGATCATCCGTGAACTGGCGGCAAGAGTAGCGGCAAAATATAATAACAAAGATGTACAGATCATCGACGAGTGGAACCGCGTGCATATGGCGAGAATGGATATGCATTATGGATTCAGTGTTAACGGTGTTGCGGCACTGCATACAGAAATATTGAAAGACGTAGAATTAAAGCCGTTCTATGATATTTATCCGGAGAAATTCAATAATAAGACAAATGGTATCACATTTAGAAGATGGCTGATGCACTGTGATAAGAAATTGGTAGAATGGATGGATAAATATGGAGTCGGGGAATTCCGTAAAGATGCTTCAAAGCTGGAAGGACTTCTTGCACAGATTGACAATGAAGAAGCTCTGAACGCACTTCTGGATGTTAAACAGCAGAATAAGACTGCATTAAAAGAATATCTGGAAAAAGAATCCGGAGTGGTATTAAATGACAATGCAATCTTTGATATTCAGATCAAACGTCTTCACGAGTACAAGAGACAGCAGATGAACGTCCTGTATATTATTTACAAATATCTGGATATTAAAGCCGGAAATAAACCAAAGAGACCGATCACAATGATCTTCGGTGCCAAGGCAGCGCCTGCATACATTATTGCAAAAGACATCATTCATGTAATCCTGTGTCTGCAGGAACTGATCAAGAATGATCCGGAAGTGGCACCATATCTGCAGGTTGTAATGGTAGAGAACTACAACGTAACAATGGCAGAAAAATTGATTCCTGCATGTGAAGTATCTGAACAGATTTCACTGGCATCAAAGGAAGCAAGTGGAACAGGTAACATGAAGTTTATGTTGAACGGTGCAGTAACACTCGGAACAGAAGACGGTGCAAACGTAGAGATCCATCAGCTTGTCGGAGATGAGAATATCTATATCTTTGGTGAGAGCAGTGATCAGGTAATTGAGCACTATGCAAAATCAGACTATGTGGCAGCAGATTACTATATCAATGATGCAGATATCCGCAAGTGGGTAGATTTCATCATCAGCCCTGAGATGATGAAGATCGGTGATGTACGTACACTTCTTGAGATTCATGCAGAACTGATTCAGAAAGACTGGTTTATGACACTTTTGGATGTAAAGGATTATGTTCAGACAAAAGAAAGAGTATTTGCAGATTACGAAGACCGTATGTCATGGGCGAAGAAGATGATCGTGAACATTGCCAAAGCAGGATTCTTCTCATCAGACCGTACGATCGCAGAGTACAACAGAGATATCTGGCATGTGTAAAATGTAAGATTCTTTCAGAAGCTTCATTCAAATTAAAACAGAAGAAAAAAGTAACAAAAAAGGATGCATGCACGTGCATCCTTTTTTTGAGAGAATAATGAATGAGGCTTTTCTTTTACGATATGCCACTTCACTTCTATAATAACATATCTGATCTGAATGTACAGATATGTGAAGATTCTTTAACACCTTCTTAACGGTGCAGAGTCCGCAGCTTACATCTCATTTTCATCTTCACACATCCGGTAGCCGACACCGACCTCGGTGAATAAGAACTGTGGCTGGGATGGATTGCGTTCAATCTTCCGCCGGATATTCGCCATGTTTACGCGCAGGATACGATTGTTGCTATCCGTGAACGGTCCCCATACATTTTCCATGACAGAAGCATAGGTCATAACCTTTCCGGAGTTCTTTGAAAGATAGGCTACAATCTTGTATTCGACCGGAGTCAGATGTATTTCTTTCCCATCCAGAGTAACCATACGTTTTTCAAAATCCAGCATCAGTCCCTGACATTTGTATGGCCGGATAAAAAGAGGAGAATTGGAAGCCATACGGTTACTGTGACGCAGAGAAGTACGGATACGTGCCAGTAGTTCGGACGTACCGAAAGGTTTTGTAATGTAATCATCGGCACCGAGATCCAAAGCGGCAACTTTATCCTGTTCTCCGGCTCTTGCAGAGATTACGATGATCGGACAGCTTGTCCATTTCCGGACGGATGAAATGATGTCATTGCCATCCATATCCGGGAGACCGAGATCCAGAAGGATAAGATCCGGGCAGTGGGAGTTGATGATAGAAAGTCCGGATTGTCCGGTTTCGGAGGTGATGGTTTTGTAACCATTGGATCTTAAAGTTCTTGCCATAAAATCCAGTATGTTTTTTTCATCTTCTATAATCAGAATGGAATAACTGTCAGTCATAATTAAATATCCCCTTTCGGTAGTGTGAATAAAAATTCCGCACCATGTGCATGGTTATGAGCGGAAATCTGTCCGCCATGAGCCTGGACGATCGTATTACAGATGGAGAGACCGATTCCCATACCACGATGTGTATCCGATGTTTTTGGAACATGGTATTCCCCCTTTAATATAAGAGGAATGGTCTGTTCATCAATTCCCTTTCCGTAATCGATGACATGGAATGTAATGGTATCAGATTCTTCTGATATTTGCAACTCAACCGGCCGGTTAGTTTCGGAATGGACAAAAGCATTTTCCATAAGGTTCATAAGCACCTGCTCAATCAGCAGAGGATCCATTGGAATGATCAGTATGTTATCGGGCGCAGTTACGTGAATCTCAATATCCGGAATCCGCTTTTTTATACGGGTGATCGCTTCAGCTACTACTTCTTCTACCAGTTCATCTTCTTTTCGGACTCTTCCGGTATCTCCCTGGATCCGGGTAATGGACAACAGATTTTCTACCATGTTCAAAAGCCAGTGTGAATCCTCGTTAATGGAGGAGACGAGATCTAACTTTTCCTGATCGGAAAGGGCTGCATAATTCTCAGTAAAAGAATCAGAAGATCCGATGATGGATGTAAGGGGTGTGCGCAGATCATGTGAAATAGCCCGCAGAAGATTGGCACGGATACGTTCTTTGTCGGCTTCATTGATCGCACGCTCCCGGTCAAGGATCATTTTATCCTGCTTTTTTAATCGTGTAGTCAGGGTAGAGACGATCATGGAGATGGTAAGAAGAAATACAAATGTTACAGGGTATCCGCTGATTGCAAAACTTACTTTAAAATATGGGTAGGTAAAACACCAGTTGATAAATATCACGCAAAAAAAAGCAGAAATAATTCCGAAAAAATAGCCGGTAGTGATCCTTGCGATTATGATCAGTGCAAGAATATAGATCAATGCGATATTGGCAGGGTCACTTTGCGTGATATGAAAAAAAGAAAATGCCAGTATGGTTGCAATGGCTAGTATGATTATGGTAGATACGATATTGTGCCATAATGTCCTGGACTCAAGTGTAGTTGGCGGTGCGGTATGTTTCAAAAGAACTCCTTTCTGCAAATGTCTGCGATATAAAATATAAGATATAATATGTTCATTGTACCATAAAAATACAAAACGGAGACATCAGAAAGAATATAATAAGTGGAAAACGTTATTAGAACTATGCTATACTGAAATTGTAATCAGAAATGAATGTATTATAATATTGTATGAAATTTAATGCGTAAACTTTAAAAGTTTGTGCGTTAATGTGCTGAAAAATATGATATTATGTGACGGGAAGCGTATAGATAAAAGGAGTAAACGGATGAAGAGGTTAAAGCAGTATTCTTTTTGGGAGTATATGCGTGTGCTGCTCGTATTCATTGCAGGGCTTGCTGTGAGTTTGTTGGTGTTTTCTTATAATGTGCAGGTGAGAACCGAACAGAATGTGGAAGAATTGCTGGACTACAATATAGATCATCAACAAAGCCAGTTGAAATTCATGCTGAACACGCAGTTTATATATTTGGGTAATATAGCAGATTATGTGGCAAAAGAAGACAGTCTGATGTGTGAGAAAAATCAGGAACTTCTGTCCTGCATGACGCAGGATACATTATTCCATGCTATTTCTATTATTGACACAGATGGAAATGGAGTTACGAATGATGGAAAAGAACAGAAAGTTGCAGATAGAGATTACTTTAAAAGAACCATGAAAGGTGAAGAAGTGTTAAGTGATCCCTTATACAGTTCGCTGGATGGAAAACGAAGAGTCGTGTTATCAGTCCCAATCAAAAAGAATGGTGAGATTATTGGTGCTGTGGCAGGTTCTTTTGATATGGTAAAGTTAAGCCAGATATTGTTTGAAGATGTATACCAGGGAAAAGGCTATCCGATGATCACAACCTGGGAGGGCAAAATAATAGCAGTAGAATCCGATGAAATCAAAGATTTGCAGGATGAGAATTTATTTGAGATATATCAGGGAAAATTCGGCAGAAACAGAGAAAGACTGGAATCGGCAAGACAAGATTTCAAATTTCACAGAAAAAACTGTATAAAAGTAAAATATAAGAAGCAGGCTTATTATATCGCATATGAATCATTAGGGTATAATCAGTGGATGTTGTGTTATACGGTGCCTGTGTCTGTTGCGTCGGAGGAGTATTCTTTTATCACGGTTTATGAGTATAGACTGCTCGGTGCTGTGATCGTTGGTGTGCTGATCATGCTGCTGGTTTTGTGGAAGCTGAATCAGAAGAAACAAACAGATCTGATAAATCGTGCACAGATGGACTCGATGACCAATATACTGAACAAAAGCAGTATCCAGTATCAGATCAATGACTGGCTGCAACATGGAGAAAAAGAAGGTATCCAGGCACTCCTCATGCTGGATCTGGATCAATTTAAAAATATTAATGATACATATGGTCATGCACTGGGGGATGAAGTTATTAAGGCTGCGGCAAAAGTACTGAAGGATACATTCAGATCCAGTGACATTGTAGGCCGTGCAGGCGGGGATGAATTTATGGTTCTGATGAAAAATGTCAGATGGGATAAAGTCATAGAACGTCAGATGCTGGAATTATGCCGCAAATTTGAAAATCTTAAAATAGAAAGTATTCCGTGTGGAGCAATCCATTGTAGTATAGGAGCCGCATATTATCCGGATCATGGAATGAATTTTGATGAATTGTATCATTATGCGGATGAGGCGTTATATGAGGCTAAGAGACAGGGACGGAATACCTATGTAATCTATCATCAGGAAAAAGAAAACCTGAATCATTAAAAAAATAAAAACAGGAAACTGACAGGAGGAATCAATCATGCAATGTACAAGAAATGTAACAAATCATATCATCTGGGTAGGAGCAAATGACAGAAGATTAAATTTATTCGAGAATTTATTTCCGATTCCGAGAGGGGTATCTTATAATGCTTATCTAATTAAAGATGAGAAGAATACTCTGATGGATACTGTAGATGCATCTGCATCCAGGCAGTTTATCGAAAATGTGGCTTATGCATTAAACGGAGAAAGCTTAGATTATCTGGTTGTACAGCACATGGAACCAGATCACTGTGCCAATATCCAGAAAATCCTGGAATTATATCCGGAAGCAAAAGTAGTCGGAAATGCGAAGACCATGCAGATGATCGGACAGTTTTTCGATGTAGATCTGGAAGACAGGAAGATTGTAGTAAAAGAAGGAGATACACTGGAACTTGGAAGCCATACGCTTCATTTTGTAATGGCACCGATGGTACACTGGCCGGAGGTTATGGTCTCTTACGAAGCTTCGGAGAAGATACTGTTTTCTGCGGATGCATTCGGAACATTCGGGGCTCTGAACGGTAACCTGTTCAATGATGACGTGGACTTTGAAAAAGACTGGATCGATGATGCAAGAAGATATTTTACCAATATCGTCGGAAAATACGGTATGCAGGTACAGACACTTCTGAAGAAAGCAGCTGGGCTGGATATCCAGATGATTTGTTCGCTTCATGGACCGGTATGGAGAAGCAATCTGAATTATTTTATCGAGAAACATGACAAGTGGAGTAAGTATGAGCCGGAAGAGCAGGCAGTTGCCATTATCTATGGCTCGATTTACGGCAATACAGAGCAGGCAGCTGATGCGCTGGCAGCAAAGCTTGGTGCAAAAGGCGTGAAAAATATTGCAGTTTACGATGCATCAAAAACAGATGTGTCGGAACTGATCGCAGAAATCTTCCGGGTAAGCCATCTGGTAATTGCATGCCCGACATACAATGGAGGTATCTACCCACCGATTGAAAATCTGCTTGCACATATGAAAGCACTGGCGGTGCAGAACAGAACAGTTGCGGTTATGGATAACGGAACCTGGGCTGCCACAGCAGGGAAGCAGATCGTAAAACAGTTAGAAGAGATGAAAAATATGACAGTACTCGATCAGAAGTTATCTGTTAAATCGACATTAAAAGCAGATCAGGAAGAAAACCTGGATGCATTTGCACAGCAGATTATTGATGCAATGTAAGAAGTCATGACACATAAAAGATGTATATCGAGTGGAGGTCAGTAGAATGAATAATTATACAAGAGAAGATATATTAAGAATGGTAGAAGAAGAGGATGTAGGATTTATCCGTCTGCAGTTTACCGACATTTTCGGAACCATGAAAAACATTGCAATTACCACAAGTCAGTTAGACAAAGCCCTGAATAATGAAATTATGTTTGACGGTTCGTCTATTGAAGGATTTGCAAGAGTGGAAGAGTCCGATATGTATCTGTATCCGAATCTGAATACATTTGAGATATTTCCGTGGAGACCGCAGCAGGGAAAGGTTGCAAGACTGATCTGTGATGTCTATAAACCGGATGGAACGCCATATGAAAGTGATCCGAGATATATTCTGAAAAAGGTCATGGCCGAAGCAAAAGAGATGGGGTATGAATTCAATGTGGGACCGGAGCTGGAGTTCTTTTTATTCCATACAGATGACGACGGACTTCCGACTACGCTTTCTCATGAAAGTGCCGGATACTTTGACCTTGGGCCTTTAGATCTGGGCGAGAATGCAAGACGTGATATGGTTCTGACGCTGGAGGATATGGGATTCGAGATCGAATCTTCACATCACGAGGCGGCACCGGCACAGCACGAAATAGATTTCCGTTATGATGAGGCGCTGACAACTGCAGATAATATTATGACATTCAAGCTGGTTGTAAAGACGATTGCCAAGCGTCATGGATTACATGCGACATTTATGCCAAAGCCGAAGTTCGGTATCAATGGTTCTGGCATGCATCTGAATATGTCGATCAGCAGGGATGGAATCAATGTATTCCAGGATGCGAAGGATGAGTATGGACTCAGTAAAGAAGCATATTGCTTTATCGGCGGAATCATGAAACATATGAAAGCGCTGACATTTATCACGAATCCAAGTATCAATTCCTACAAACGTCTGATTCCGGGATATGAGGCACCGGTATACATCGCATGGTCTGCAAAGAACCGTACACCATTGATCCGGATTCCGGGAAGCCGCGGAGAGTATACAAGAGTAGAACTTCGTAATCCGGATCCTTCAGCGAATCCTTATTTGGCGTTGGCGGTATGTCTTGCGGCGGGTCTTGACGGGATCAAACAGGGCTTGATGCCTCCGAAAGCAGTCAACCGCAATGTATATGAGATGACGGATGAAGAACGTAAGATCTTTGGAATTGAGAAACTGCCGGGAAGTCTGAGAGAGGCAGCAATAGAATTCCAGAAGGATACCTTTATCCAGGAGATATTAGGGGAAGATCTTTCCAAAAAATACATCGAAGCAAAGACCAGAGAGTATTATGAGTATAGAATTCAGATTACAGACTGGGAGCTTGAAAAATATCTGCACTTACTGTAATACGATTTTGCACTTAACAGAAACGCGCAAAAGAGTATCTGACAGGAGGTGGCAGAGTGACAGGGATTATTGTTGTATTCCCGAATAAAGATAATGCAACAAATATCAGAAATCTGCTTGCCAGGGGCGGTATGGATGTAATTGGCGTGTGTTCCACCGGTGCACAGGCTATGCACTATGCAGATACCGTGGATAACGGGATCGTGGTCTGCGGTTACCGCATGAAAGATATGATGTATACACAGCTGCGGGAATATTTACCGGATTCGTTTGAAATGCTCCTGATCGCATCGCAGGATAAATGGAGCAGCGGGGATGTAGAAGGAATTGTAGGGCTTTCTACCCCAATCAAGGTATACGACCTTATGAATACCATGAACATGATGCTTCAGTCCATGGACAGAAAACGAAAAAAACGGAAGAAAGAATCAAAGAATCGTGATCCAAAGCAGCAAGAGACGATCCGCAGGGCAAAGGAACTCCTGATGGAACGTAATAATATGTCTGAAGGAGAAGCACACCGCTATCTTCAGAAGAGCAGTATGGACAGTGGAACGAATATGGTAGAGACAGCAGAGATGGTACTGAGCATTATGGCAGAGTAAGAGATGAAAGAGTAAACATATTATAGAGAAAACGGATGCAGGAAAGGCAGGAAGAAAGAACAGATGAAATTTACAAAGATGCATGGACTTGGCAATGATTATGTCTACGTCAACTGTTTTGAAGAAAAGATTGACAATCCGCCGGCGGTGGCAAGATTCGTCAGTGACAGACATTTCGGTATTGGTTCTGACGGACTGATTATGATCAATCCGTCAAAAACAGCTGATTTCGAGATGGAGATGTACAATGCAGATGGTTCACGAGGCGAGATGTGCGGCAACGGAATCCGTTGTGTGGCGAAATATGTCTATGATTACGGGCTGACCGATAAGACACAGATTTCCGTGGAAACACTTGGAGGAATAAAATATCTGGATCTTACCGTAGAAGACGGGAAAGTGTCACTGGTAAAAGTAGACATGGGAAAACCGGAACTTGAGGCTGATCTGATTCCAATCATATCAGAGCGGGAACAGGTGATCGACGAACCAATTGAGGTGGATGGGAAAGAGTACCATATGACAGGAGTATCTATGGGAAATCCGCATGCAGTTATCTATGTGGATGATGTAAAGGGACTGGATCTGGAAAAAATCGGACCAAAGTTCGAGAATCATGAAAGATTTCCGAAGCGTATCAATACAGAGTTTGTGCACTGTATCGACAGACAGACGGTAGAGATGCGTGTGTGGGAACGCGGCTCGGGTGAAACCCTTGCATGTGGAACCGGAGCATGTGCCGTAGCTGTCTCCAGTATATTAAATAACTTGACAGATACACAAGTTACGGTAAAATTATTAGGTGGAGACTTGCAGATCGAATGGGACAGAGAAGAGGATCGTGTATTTATGACAGGACCTGCAACAGTTGTATTCGACGGCGTGATAGACATTACAGAGATAAAGGAGTAAGAAGATGTTTAAAGTAAACCAGGATTATTTGAAGTTACCAGGAAGTTATCTGTTCTCAACAGTAGCAAGAAAACAGCGTGAATATCAGGCAGCACATCCGGAAGCCGAGATCATTAAGCTGAGTATCGGCGATGTAACACAGCCTCTGGCACCTGCAATTGTTGAGGCTCTTCACGGGGCAGTTGATGAGATGGCACATGCAGAGACATTTCATGGATATGCACCGGATCTTGGATATGAGTTCTTAAGAAGCGCAATGGCGAAGAATGATTATCAGGCAAAAGGATGCGACATCAAAGCGGATGAGATCTTCATTTCCGACGGGGCAAAAGAAGACTGCGGTAATATTCAGGAGATTTTCTCGAAAGACAGCAAGATCGCTGTGTGCGACCCAGTATATCCGGTTTATGTAGATACAAACGTTATGGCAGGACGTACAGGTACATATGATGCTGCAGCAGGAACATGGAGCAATGTCATCTATATGCCTTGTACAAAAGAGACGAACTTTGCACCGGAGCTTCCAAAAGAGACACCGGACATCATTTATCTGTGTTTCCCGAACAACCCAACAGGATCTACGGTAACAAAAGAACAGCTTCAGACATGGGTTGATTATGCAAATAAAACAGGCGCAGTGATCATCTATGATGCTGCTTACGAAGCATATATTTCAGAAAAAGAAGTGCCGCATTCTATCTATGAGTGCGAGGGCGCAAGAACATGTGCGATCGAGATCAGAAGTTTTTCTAAGAATGCTGGATTTACAGGAGTACGTCTGAGTGCAACAGTAATTCCAAAAGATATCAAGTCAGGAGATGTTATGTTACATTCTCTGTGGGCAAGACGTCACGGAACAAAGTTCAATGGAACTTCTTATATCATTCAGAAAGCAGGAGAGGCTGTATACTCTGATGCGGGAAAAGAACAGTTGAGTGCACAGGTTGCTTATTACATGAACAATGCCAAAGTAATCAAAGAAGGACTCAAAGATGCCGGATACAATGTATCAGGCGGTGTCAATGCACCATATATCTGGCTTGAGACACCAAAGGGAATGACATCATGGGATTTCTTCGATTATCTGCTTGATAAGGCTAATGTAGTAGGTACTCCTGGATCAGGATTCGGACCAAGTGGAGAAGGATATTTCCGCCTGACTGCATTTGGAACCTATGAGAGTACAGTTGCAGCGATTGAGAGAATTAAGAAGATGTAATAAAAAAACGGCCGGTATTCCTATGCTGAAAAAAGTACGGGATACCGGTTTTTTTAACGTTATGTGTTCCGCAGATGGCGCCACAACAAATGCAGAGAGAGGCGGATCAGAATTTCGAATATATTCTTAGCTGAAGTTCTGTAATATGTTCGCGGATATCTGCTGATTGATGATTGTCTACCCAGATCAGTTCCAGAATAGGTCCATCAGGAACAAGACCATGACCATTTGCATAGTTGAGAAGTTCTGGAATATAAGTGGTGTTCTGACGGTAATCACCTGCATAGGTGAAGGTAAGATAAGTACCGCCGCGGAGACAATACTCTCCCGAATTATCAATGATAAACACTCCAGAATAATTTTCATACTGTCCTTTCTTTATTTCTTCTAACGGAAGAAAAGATCCGATGTTATGGTTGCTGATAATATAAAGATTTTCTGTATTTTTATTCAACAACTGTTTTACCAGAAGATCCATTTCTTCGTCTGTGTGGTAGGGAATATGCAAGGTATGGCAATAACGGTCGGGAAACGTCTGCAGACGGATTTTAAGCAGTGCCTGGTCTTCTGCACCGGATAATGTCAGAAGCCGTTCTTCTACATTTTTCTGAAGACGGTTTAATTCCTGAATCTGCTGATGGATGACATCCAGTTCTTCTGTGAGCAGCTTACGCGTGTTCTCAACGCTTCGATTGTCCATGTATTCCCGGATTTTTTCCATAGGAAATCCCAGACGTCTCAGATCACGTATGATATTCAGACGCCACAGATCATCAAGCGTATAGAGCCGGTAATTATTTTTTCCGCGTTTTGGAGCCAGAAGTCCCAGCTTCTCATAATAGCGGAGAGAATCCGGTCCGATGTTGTATAGTTTGGATATTTCGTTGATCTTAAAAAACTGTTTCATATATTCACCTGTTGAAAACAAAATTCTGTTGATACATAATACTTGACCTTAGTATTATACCAGGGTTTAGACTATGAATGAAAGAAAAACAGGTAAAAGAAATGAGGTTTTAATATGAGACTCGAAGGAAAGTCTTTGAAGAGTGATTTTTTGCGTTTTATCATCCCGTCAATTATCGCCCAGTGGGTATTCTCGCTTTATACCATGGTAGATGGTATCTTTGTGGCAAGAGGGGTATCGGAAGTGGCACTGACAGCGGTGAATATCTCCATGCCGTTTACAACAGGACTGTTTTCTGTCTCCATCCTGTTTGCAGTCGGAAATTCGACGATTGTGGCAATCTTTCTAGGACAGGGGGAAAAACAGAAGGCGAACGAAGTCTTTACGCAGAATGTGGTCTTATTATGTATCCTGTCGGTGTTGATTACAATACTGGTTATGATATTTCTGGATCCATTTGCAAGATTCCTTGGAGCAACGGATCATATTCTTCCATATGCGAGAACATATATTGGAACGATCGCACCATTTTCTGTAGTATATATCCTATCTTATTCATTTGAGACGCTGATCAAGACAGATGGCTATCCAAAGCTTGCGACAATCTATGTGACATCCGGGGCCGTGCTGAACTGTATCCTGGATTATATTCTGGTCATGGTGCTGCATAAAGGCGTCTGGGGTGCGGCATTTGCTACCGGGATTTCGCAGGCAGCAGTGATCCTCTTGTATCTGTGGCATTTTCTGGGACCGAAAGGAACAATAAGATTCTCGAAGTTCCATCTGATGCCATCGGAAATCGGGAGGCAGATCCGTAACGGCATGTCTTCCGGGATAACAGAATTCTCAAGTGGGATTATCATCTTCTTTTTTAACCAGGCAATCCTGAAATATATAGGAGAATATGCATTGGTAAGTTATACGATCATCTCATATGTGAATACGATCGTTGTCATGTCCATGGCAGGCATTGCGCAGGGAACCCAGCCACTGATCAGTTACTACTATGGAAAAAACGAATCGGAAAAAAATAAGAAGCTTCTGAAGTATGGAATGGTGGCAGCTGCGGCAGGTTCCGTGGCGGCTGTGCTCATATGTTATGTTGGAGCAGAAAGTATTGTGGGATTGTTCTTAAAAGAGAGTGAAGCATCTCTGAGTGTATATTCGGTGCGGGTGCTCCGTATCTTTATCCTGTCATTTCTGCTTGCGGGACTCAATGTGGTTCTGGGAGGATATTTTACCTCTGTGGAAAAGGCTGGATTCGCAACGATGATCTCACTTACCAGAAGTCTGATCGCACTGGTGATCAGTCTGGTATTTCTGACAGCTGTGTTTGGAGGAGAAGCTATCTGGTGGGCACCGCTGATCGCGGAGAGCTGCTGTCTGGTGTTATCAGCCGGGTTATATCAGTGGTACAGAAAAAAATAATTTTTTTAAAAATATCTATTGACTTTTCTCTGTAAACGAGTATAATTAATATTCGCTGGACAACTTAAGGACAGCAGAGAAAAGTCTTATTGATGCGGATTGGTGTAATGGCAGCACAGCAGACTCTGACTCTGTTAGTAGAGGTTCGAGTCCTCTATCCGTAGTTATGATGCCGGGTACTTCATTAAGAAGTATCCGGTTTTTTGTTATAGAAAAAAATCAAAAATACCTATTGACTTTTTTGAAAAAATTGGTATAATAATATTTGTTCGCTGAACAATGCAGAACATCACACTGATGCGGATTGGTGTAATGGCAGCACAGCAGACTCTGACTCTGTTAGTAGAGGTTCGAGTCCTCTATCCGTAGTTCCTTGGCAGGGGCGCCGGATACTTTTTAGAAGGTGTCCGGTTACTTTTAAAAATTGTATATATCGGAGTGTGGCTCAGCTTGGTAGAGCGCTACGTTCGGGACGTAGAGGTCGCGTGTTCGAATCACGTCACTCCGATTGAATGATACAGTATCTGATATGGGTACTGTATTTTTTATATAATAGGAAACCGGCATAAAAAAGAGGAATTCCGAAGATTATATTGATCCGGGATTCCTCTTTTTTGTTCTCATTATTAATTTAATCTACATAATACACATAATTCTCTTTGCGAGGCTTCGCTTTAGGAATATCCGCAGCAGGATATCCGAGCACACAATGCCCGATACCTTCATAGTCACCTTCCACGCCCCATTTCTTAAGAAGTACTTTTCCCTCTTCCGATGCGAAGACTTCTTTCGCACGGTGGATCCAGCAGCTTCCGATTCCAAGAGAAGCAGCGGCGTTCATCAGATTCCCCATAACAAGGCTTCCGTCATAGATATATGTCGGTCTGTTCTTATCAGCTAATACAACCAGGACAACCGGTGCTCCGTAGAACGGATCTGTATCAGTTCCCATGACATCCGCATTCATTTTGGAAAGCTGATCACGGGTTGCCTTGTCGGTAACAGCAACAATAATCGGTGATTGCATTCCCATGCCGGTTGCGGCATAAGTGCCTGCTTCAAGAATCAGATCCAGATCTTCTTTCGGGATCATGTCCGGTTTGTAGCCGCGTACACTGCGGCGTTCGATCATGTTTTTAATACTTTCGTTCATAAATCAAGACTCCTTTAGAATACAGTGAAAAAATAAAATCTCATAATATAAAAAGAAAATAAAACGAAACGGATGATTTACACTTCTTTGTTCTCGTATACATGTCTCTTGATCGCTTCGAAACTTTCTTTACTGATCACATGCTCCATCTTACATGCATCGGCAGCAGCAACATCCGCAGGTACGCCGAGATGTATCAGCCAGGATGATAAAAGGGTATGGCGTTCGTAAATCATATTTGCAATCTCCAGACCGGATGGTGTCAAATGGATAAATCCCTGTTCATCTACTTTAATATGTTCCTTTTCGCGAAGATTCTTCATAGCAACACTGACACTGGATTTCTTAAAACCAAGCTCATTGGCAATGTCTACGGAACGCACTACGGGCAGTTTCTGGCTTAAAATCAGAATTGTTTCAAGATAGTTCTCGGCAGATTCATTTAATACATTGCTCATAATAAGTCATTCCTTCCTTTATACGTTAACATTGAGTTTAGTATAACATAGTTAGTTACGACTGGCAAACGGAAGAAAAAACTTATTGAGAAAAAATAATCAATAAAATAAAAAAAAGTGGTTGACAGCTAACAAACGTTAGCATATACTAACTATTACAAGGGATAATGAAAACATTTATCATTATCAAAATCCTTGGGAAATTACATGGAAAGATGTAAAAAATACTACATAAAGAAAATGAGGTGTTATTATGCCGCTTACAATGGCCGGTATCGGTGAAACAAACACAATCTCGCGTATAGGCGGAAATGAAGAGACAAGACGTTTCCTGGCGAATCTTGGATTTGTCGCAGGAACAGAAGTTGTTGTACTGTCGAAGATCGGAGGCAATGTGATCGTAAATGTCAAAGACTCCAGAGTGGCAGTAAATGAGGATATGGCGCGGCACATCATGGTTTAGTACCGGGGTGTCTGCTGTATTATAGATACTAACAATCTAAGGAAAGGAGAAACAGCAATGACTTTAGGTGATGCAAAAGTTGGAAGTACAGTTGTTGTAACGAAGATTGAAGGGGACAGCGCATACAAGCGCCGTATTATGGACATGGGCATTACAAAAGGAAGCGAGCTGTATATCAGAAAGGTAGCTCCACTTGGAGATCCTGTAGAGATTACAGTAAGAGGCTATGAGCTTTCAGTAAGAAAAGACGATGCCCAGTGTGTTCAGGTAAAATAAGACTTACCGAAGGAACTGACAGATACATATTGTCGCATTAGAATTTACACGTTCAAGGAGGTAAATAGGAATGGGAATCAAGATCGCACTTGCGGGAAACCCAAACTGTGGTAAAACCACAATGTTTAACGCTTTAACGGGTGCCAACCAGTATGTTGGTAACTGGCCAGGTGTTACAGTAGAGAAAAAAGAAGGAAAATTAAAAGGAAAGAGAAAGAACGATGACATCATCGTAACAGACCTTCCGGGTATCTATTCTCTTTCGCCGTACACATTGGAAGAAGTAGTCAGCCGTGATTATATCTTAAACGATAATCCGGATGTTATTATTGATCTTGTAGATGCAACGAATATTGAACGTAACCTGTATCTTACTACACAGCTGATCGAGACAGGTGTTCCGGTGGTTATTGCACTGAACATGACAGACCTTCTGGAGAAGAGAGGAATCAAGATCGATACAAAGAGACTTTCTATGTTGTTAGATTGCCCGATCGTTGAGACTTCTGCCCTGAAACAGACAGGACTGGATGCGCTGGTTGAGACAGCAATCAAAGTGGCTAATAAAAAAGAAGTTGATCTTCCAAGAGAAATCTTCTCTAAAGAAATGGAAGCAGCAGTTGCAGACGTAAAAGGGGTTCTCCCGGATACAATCTCAGAAGACAAGAAGAGATGGTATGCAGTGAAATTCCTTGAGAACGACAGCAAGGTTGTAGAAAGCATGAATCTTTCTGCAGCAGCAAAAGCAGCAGTTGATAAAGACAGAAAAGAACTTGAGACAAAACATGACGATGATATGGAAAGTATCGTAACAGATGAACGTTACAAATTCATCCAGAAGATCGTTGAGACAACAGTTAAAAAAGGAAAAGACAAATTAACAACATCCGATAAGATCGACCGGATCGTTACAAACCGTATTCTTGGTATTCCGATCTTTATCGCAGTTATGTTTATTGTTTACTACATTTCCGTAACAACAATCGGTACAATTGTTACAGACTGGACGAATGATACATTCGTAGGTGCAATTCAGGATATCGCTTCAAAAGGACTTGAAGCAGCCGGCGTAAGCAGCGTAATCGAAGGATTGGTAGTTGATGGCATCATCGGCGGTATCGGAGCCGTACTCGGATTCGTACCACAGATGGCAATTCTGTTCCTCTTCCTTTCTATCCTGGAAGACTGTGGATATATGGTACGTATCGCATTCGTTATGGACCGTGTATTCAGACACTTCGGACTGTCTGGTAAGAGCTTCATTCCACTTCTGATTTCATCCGGTTGTGGTATTCCTGGAATTATGGCTTCTAAGACCATTGAGCAGGACAATGACAGACGTCTGACAATCATGACAGCAACATTCATCCCATGCGGAGCGAAGTTACCGGTTATCGCATTAATGGGTGGAGTTATGGCAAGTTACGCAACCGGAAGCTATACAGCAGGCGGACTTATGGCGCCAATCATGTATTTTGTAGGTATCGTAGCAGTATTAGTAGCAGCAATCATCCTGAAGAAGACAAAACCATTCTCAGGAAAACCGGCACCATTCGTTATGGAGCTTCCACAGTATCATGTTCCACAGGCTAAGACAGTTCTTCTTCATGTATGGGAAAGACTGAAAGGCTTTATCATCAAAGCCGGAACGATCCTGTTCCTTGCATGTGTAGTTATGTGGTTCCTTGGCGGATTCGGATTTACGAACGGTGGATTCGGACTTGTAGATGACAGTGCAGACAGTTTACTTGCAGTAATCGGCGGATTTATTGCACCAATCTTTGCACCACTTGGATTTGGAGAGTGGCAGCCGGTAGCAGCTTCTCTTTCCGGATTCACAGCAAAAGAAGCGATCGTTTCAACAATGGGTGTACTTGCTAATGTAGCAGAGAGTAAATCAGAAGATACGGTAACAGTAGCTCAGGCAATCCAGTCATGGTTCCCGAGTGCAGTAGCAGCATTTTCATTCCTGTTATTCAACCTGTTAGATTCACCTTGTCTGGCAGCTATCGCAACGATGGCACAGCAGATGCAGTCTAGAAAATGGTTCTGGTTTGCAATCCTGTTCCAGAATGTATTTGCTTATCTTGTAACACTTTGTGTATACCAGATCGGTACATTAGTAACCGGCGGCGGATTTGGAGTTGGTACAGCAGTGGCATTTGTGGTAGTAGCTGTCATGCTGTTCCTGTTGTTCAGACCTGATCCGTATAAAGATCAGAAAGTTTATTCCAAACGTTCTGTAAATGCATAAGTAGAGCGGACCGGACGTAACTCATTTACGTCCGGATTTCCCTTTGAAGGAGGCAGTTTTCATGGTAGCCATTTTAGCAGATATCATTATTTTAGCATTAATATTAGGGTATTGCGCATACCTGGTATACGGAATTGTGAAGAGATTTAAAAATGGAGTCATCCAGGGATGCGGCGGCAGCTGTGCCGGATGCAGTGGATGCGGTGGTGGATGCTGCAGTTCAGATCCTGATGAAGTGAAAAAAATGATCGAAAATATGTATGGTAAATAAAGGAGTTGGCAGTCATGGGCAATTCGACAGGCTCTATGTTCTACCTGTTCGTGATCGTGATCGTCCTTTACATTGTCGGTGCTTCTATCTATCAGGCATTTCTCTGGTTCAGGAAATGGCAGGAGAAAAAAAGAGACGAAAAGTTCAGCATGGATAATGAGGAGAACAAAGAATAGAGGGATAGAGATATGGCAGATATTATAGTTGTATTAATCGTGATCGTTCTTCTTGGATTTGCATTAAGAGGAGCAATCAGGCATTTTAAAGGTGACAGTCCCTGCTGTGGCGGCGGAACCGGTATCATCAAAACTGACGATAAAGAACTGAAGAATCCGGTGATCGGAAAGAAGACAGTTCATATCGAAGGTATGACCTGTGAGCACTGCGTACAGTCAGTAAAGAAAGCGTTAAATGAGATAGAAGGTGTTTCGGCAAGAGTGGACTTACAGAAGAAAGAAGCAGTGGTGTCTTATGACCGTGAGATTGAAAATGATGTTTTGAAAAAAACAGTTGAAAAAGCAGGATTTCAGGTTGTTTCTATAACAGAGTAGATACGATAGGAGGATGACAGGTGGATAAGGCAAAAGAAGCGATTGTACAGAAACTAAAAGCCAGTGGATGCAGGATCACCAAGCAGAGACTGATGCTTCTGGATATTATACTGGAAGAAAACTGTTCCTGTTGCAAAGAAATCTATTACCGCGCATCTCGGATCGATCCAAGCATCGGAACAGCAACCGTATACCGGATGATCAACAAGCTGGAGGAAATCGGAGCAATCAATCGAAGAAATATGTATAAAGTAGCATGTGATCCGGACTGTGACCTGCAGAATGCATGTACGGTTGAACTGGACGATGATACGATCAAGCATCTGTCTGCAAAGAACTGGAATGCTGTGATACAGGCAGGACTGAAAGCATGTGGTTATGTAGAAGATCAGAAAGTACGGAACATAACAGTGCAGTCATAAATATGTTGTTGAAAAAATTTATCAATAGCTTGAAAATATTTGAAAAGGACATTCTTTGGTGTTATAATTTGCAGAAACAAAAATGACTGCCGGACACAAATGAAGGGATGTCCTTTTTGTTATAGTGTTTAATTAATAAATATACAATGGAGGGAATACATATGTTAAATTTAAAAGACATTAATTGGAAAAAACCAGGACTTTTTGCAGCAGGAGTAGCTTTCGGAACAGCAGGAATCAAGATCCTGACAAGTGATGATGCAAAGAAATTATATACAAACTGTACAGCAGCCGTATTAAGAGCAAAATCTTGTGTGATGAAGACTGCAACAAGCGTTCAGGAGAATGCAGGAGATATTTTAGCAGAAGCAAAGCAGATCAATGAAGACAGAGCAGCAGAGGCAGAAGCAGAAGTTGTAGATGATTTTTGCGAGACAGAAGAGACAGCAGAAGATACTGCTGAAGCAACAGAAGATACTGCTGAAGCAACAGAAGAATAAAAATCTGGCACAGAAGATAAAGAAAAGTTGCCGGAAATACATAGACACAGGCACCTGCGGAACATCTGCAGGTGCTTTTGTAAGACTAGCAAGAGGTGACAAGAGTGAAATTTAAGGTTAAGCATGAGATAAGAGGAAGAATCCGTATCCACATGGAGCAGAAACGCATGACTCATGAACAGGCGGACATTCTTCTCTTTTATCTGCAGAATATAGACGGCGTATTCCGCGCAGATGTCTATGACAGAACGGCGGACGCAACGATTCATTATAAGGGAAACAGAGAAACAATCATCGAAGGACTTCGCAGATTCCGTTATGAGGAAGTAGAAGTGCCGAATGGCCTGTTAGAGACATCCGGAAGAGCAATGAATGCAGAGTATCAGGAGAAACTGGTGGATAAGATTCTGTTCCATTATGGAAGAAAATTCTTACTGCCATATCCGATCTCAGCAGCATATACAACCATTATGTCTGCAAAATATATCTGGAAAGGTATTAAGACACTGATGGAAAGAAAACTGGAAGTCCCTGTACTGGACGCTACGGCAATCGGTGTCTCTATCTTAAGAAGTGACTTTGATACTGCGGGATCTGTGATGTTCTTACTTGGAATCGGAGAACTTCTGGAAGAGTGGACACATAAGAAATCAGTTGATGATCTGGCAAGAACCATGTCACTGAACGTCGGAAAAGTATGGCTGAAGACAGAAGACCAGGCCGTCCTTGTTCCGTCAAGTAAGATTAAAGCAGGTGATCAGGTAGTAGTCCATATGGGAAATGTAATTCCATTTGACGGTGAAGTTGTGGACGGAGAAGCAATGATCAATCAGGCTTCTCTGACAGGAGAATCTGTGCCGGTAAGAAGAACAATTGGAAATTATGTATATGCAGGAACTGTTGTGGAAGAAGGAGAGGTCACAATTAATGTAAAGGCTGTCGGTGGATCCAGTCGTTACGAAAAGATTGCGGCTATGATAGAAGATTCTGAAAAATTGAAATCAGGTCTGGAAAGCAGGGCAGAACATCTGGCAGACAAACTGGTTCCGTATTCTCTTGGAGGAACAGCACTTACCTGGCTGCTTACAAGAAATACGACAAAAGCATTGTCTATTCTGATGGTAGATTTCTCCTGTGCTTTAAAACTTGCGATGCCAATCTCCGTACTCTCTGCGATCCGCGAAGCAGGTATGTATAAGATTACAGTAAAAGGTGGAAAATATCTGGAAGCAGTTGCCGAAGCAGATACCATCGTATTTGATAAGACGGGAACACTGACAAAAGCAAAACCGACAGTGGCAAAAGTGGTATCATTCAATGAAATGAATGAAGATGAACTGCTCCGTATTGCTGCATGCCTGGAGGAACATTTCCCGCATTCTATGGCAAAAGCAGTTGTCAGCGCAGCAAAGGCAAAACATCTGGATCATGAGGAGATGCATTCAAAAGTGGAATACATCGTAGCCCATGGAATTTCCACACAGATCGAAGGAAAGAAAGCTGTTATCGGAAGCTATCATTTTGTATTCGAAGATGAAAAGGTAATCATTCCAGATGGTAAGAAAGAACAGTTTGATAATCTGCCGGAAGAATATTCGCATTTGTATATGGCGATTGAAGGAAAACTTGCAGCAGTGATCTGCATCGAAGATCCGTTACGTGAAGAAGCAGCAGAAGTAATAAAGGAACTTCGTGAAGCGGGATTAAGTAAGATTGTTATGATGACCGGTGACAGTGAACGTACCGCAAAAGCAATTGCAAAACGCGTAGGCGTGGATGAATACTATGCGGAAGTACTGCCGGAAGATAAGGCAAGTTTTTGTGATAAAGAAAAAGCAGCAGGGCGTAAGGTTATTATGATCGGTGACGGTATCAATGATTCACCGGCTCTTTCCGCAGCAAATGTAGGAATCGCGATCAGTGATGGTGCAGAACTTGCAAGAGAGATCGCAGATATTACCGTTGGTGCAGATAATTTAAGAGAACTGGTAACTTTAAAGAAGATCAGTAATGGCCTGATCAAGCGGATCAGCCATAATTATCACACGATTGTTGGATTCAATGCGGGACTGATCGCACTTGGTGTATGTGGTGTGATCATGCCGACGACTTCAGCATTGTTACATAATACATCGACGCTGCTGATCGGACTTAAGAGTATGCAGAATCTTTTAGATGAGTAAAAAAATATCTTTATAAATAAAAATAAAATAACAGATAAGAAAATAAAAAGAAGCTTGATGAAATAAATTTTCATCAAGCTTCTTTTTTACACATAATTCTTGACAGTCTGGAAAGAATGATATAGTATTCAAATATAGATTGTTAGATAGCACTAACATTCGTTAGGAGGAACTAAGATGGCGAACAGATATCTGATCGAAAAATGTCTGGTGGAGCATTGCTCGGCAACACTTGCATCAATGAAATCAGCAAATTTATTCAATATGACATTTGTTGATGATACGGATATAGAAGAACAGATTGAGTTTTGGAATCAGTGCATGAAAGAAAAAGGTATCCGTCTCTATATATTACGGAGACAGGAGAACCGCGTATTGGTTTATGTCTATCGTAAAAAACAGCTCGAGGTCAGTCTGAACCGGCCGGGAGTGGCGAAGTTCCTAAAACAATACGGATATGGAAGCACGGATGTGGAATATGCACTGGACAGGTTGAAATCAAGAATCGGCGAAAACAATGAATTTCCACATGAAATCGGAATTTTTCTCGATTATCCACTGGGAGATGTGATCGGCTTTATTTTAAATGAAGGGCGCAACTTCAAGTGCGTGGGATGCTGGAAGGTATATTGTGATGAGTGCGCATGTCGGAAAACATTTGCAAAATATAAAAAATGCAGAGATGTCTATGTACGCCTCTGGCAGCAGGGAAGAAGTGTTTTGCAGCTCACAGTAGCTGCCTGACATATAAAATTATCAATGAAAGAGGTAGAAAACAATGAGTAAAATTGCAGTAGTATATTGGAGCGGAACAGGTAACACAGAGGCTATGGCAAACGAAGTAGCAGAAGGAGCAAAGGCTGCCGGAGCAGAAGTAGATGTATTAACAGCTTCCGAATTCGGTGCAGATAAGATGGATGCTTACGATGCGGTAGCATTCGGATGCCCGGCTATGGGAGCAGAAGAACTGGAAGATAGCGAATTCGAGCCGATGTTCTCGGACTGCGAAGGAAAGCTTGGTGGAAAGAAGATCGCACTCTTCGGATCTTACGGATGGGGAGACGGAGAATGGATGCGTACATGGGAAGAGACATGCAAAGGTGACGGAGCTGTTCTTGCGTGTGAGAGTGTACTTGCAAACGAAGCACCGGATGATGATGCGGTGGCAGCTTGTCAGGCACTTGGAAAGGCACTTTGCTAGCCAGGGGGGGACGTGAAAAGTGGCTTTTTGTCTGTCACAGGTGGCTTGGTTTCAGAAATGAAACATCCGACATACAGATATATCCTTTGGGCGGTAATCAGAAGAGGTTCTGGTTGCCGCTTTTTTCCATGCATTCGAAAGCAGAAAATGTCTTCGGTCAATGTTCTATCGGTTAATTTTCTCATTTTTAATTAAAAAAATTCCTTGATTTACCCAAAAATGTTATGATATGCTAATATCAGTTAGGAATACCTAACTAGTGTGTGAATAAATCATGGCAGACTCCTTCTGTCTCGTCCCTGAGCAAGAGAGACAGAAGTGGTTCCATGGGAAAGGATCTTGACATGGAGAATTTTTTAGCAATTGAGAAGGTTATTGGAAGAGAGATTATTGATTCGAGAGGTAATCCGACGGTAGAGGCAGAAGTATATCTTCTGGATGGAACGGTAGGAAGAGGTGCGGCACCAAGCGGCGCATCCACAGGGGAATTCGAAGCACTGGAACTGCGTGACGGAGATAAATCTCGTTTCGGCGGAAAAGGTGTAACCAAAGCCGTAGAGAATATTAATACAGTGATTAACGATGCACTGAAAGGTGTAGATGCATCAGACATTTATGCAGTAGATGCAGCAATGATCGCAGCAGACGGAACAAAAGATAAATCAAACTTAGGTGCAAATGCAATCCTTGCAGTATCGATTGCGAGTGCACGTGCAGCAGCAAATGCACTGGAGATTCCACTTTACCGTTTCCTCGGCGGCGTAAATGGTAACAGACTTCCGGTACCTATGATGAATATATTAAATGGCGGTGCACATGCAGCCAACACCGTAGATGTACAGGAATTCATGATCATGCCTGTAGGAGCACCAAGCTTTAAAGAAGCACTCCGCTGGTGTGCAGAAGTATTCCACGCACTGGCAGCATTATTAAAATCAAAAGGTCTTGCAACATCCGTAGGTGATGAAGGTGGATTCGCACCCGACCTTGCATCCGATGAAGAAGCAATTCAGTACATCTTAGACGCAGTAAAAGATGCTGGATATGAGCCTGGAAAAGACTTTATGATTGCTATGGATGCAGCATCTTCTGAGTGGAAAGGTGAGAGGAAGGGTGAATATGTACTTCCAAAGGCAGGTACAAAATTTACTTCCGAAGAACTCATCGAGCACTGGAAGAAACTGGTAGACAAGTATCCGATCATCTCTATTGAAGATGCATTAGACGAAGAAGACTGGGAAGGATGGCAGAAACTGACAGCTGAACTTGGAGACAAAGTACAGTTAGTCGGAGACGATCTGTTCGTAACGAATACAGAAAGACTTTCCAAAGGTATCAAACTTGGATGCGGTAACTCAATCCTTATCAAGTTAAACCAGATCGGGTCTGTATCAGAGACACTGGAAGCAATCAAGATGGCTCATAAAGCCGGCTACACAGCTATCTCATCTCACCGTTCCGGAGAGACAGAAGATACAACAATTGCAGACCTTGCAGTAGCACTGAACACCTGCCAGATCAAGACAGGAGCACCTTCAAGATCAGAACGAGTTGCAAAATACAATCAGTTACTGAGAATCGAGGAAGAGCTCGGAGCAAGTGCTGTATATCCTGGAAAAGCAGCATTTAATGTGAAGAACAGATAATATCGGCAATATGCCGGAAGCCAATGGGAACGGGGAAAATGTTTTTTTCCCCGTCCCCGCTGGCTTTTTTTGTGGTGTTATTTGGAAGCTATTTTGAAAAAGTCAGAAAATAAAATTATTTTGGCCTGAATTGTGATAAAATAAAGGTAAGATTAAAGACCAGAGGGGACAGAAAAAAGGCTGGGAAACCCCGTCCCCACTGGCTCGAAAGGAAGGATCGGTATGAAAAATTATTCAGAAGATATAAGCAGACAGTATCATATTCAGGTTGCCAAAGGTGAAGTCGGACGCTATGTGATCATGCCGGGAGACCCGGGAAGATGTGAAAAGATAGCGGAATATTTGGAAAATCCGGTTCTGGTTGCAAGTAACCGGGAGTTTACGACTTATACGGGAATGCTGGATGGTGAGAAAGTCAGTGTGACATCGACAGGAATCGGAGGACCGTCGGCAGCAATTGCAATGGAAGAACTGGTACGCTGCGGAGCAGATACATTTGTCCGGATCGGAACCTGCGGTGGAATGCAGCCGGAAGTAAAAAGCGGTGATATTGTGATCGCAACCGGTTCAATCCGCATGGAAGGGACAAGCAAAGAATATGCACCAATCGAATATCCGGCAGTTGCCAGTCTGGAGGTAACGAATGCACTGGTGCAGGCTGCAAAAGAAGATGGCTGCACTTGGCATACAGGAGTGGTACAGTCAAAGGATGCATTCTACGGACAGCATGAACCGGAAGCAATGCCTGTCGGCTATGAACTGCTGAACAAATGGGAAGCATGGAAGAAGATGGGGTGTCTGGCTTCCGAGATGGAATCAGCGGCACTTTTTATAGTGGCCGGTAAATTGCGTGTCAGAGCAGGGGCATGCTTTTTGGTTATGGCAAATCAGGAAAGAGAGAAACTCGGACTGGAAAATCCGGTGGTACATGATACTAATATGGCAGTCCGGACTGCAGTAGATGCAGTGAGAAATCTAATCCGGTGTGACAAAGAAAAAGAATAACAGAAGAAGGGAAACAAGATGGGGAAGACAGAGAATAGAAACAAGCCGAGGTATAATCCAAAACAACTGATCGAAATTTCAATAGGACAGTTAAAGTATTCTTACACACCTTATTCAGGATTCAAAGTCGGAGCTGCATTATTGGCGAAAAATGGAAGCGTATATACGGGATGCAATATTGAAAATGCAGCATATACACCGACAAACTGTGCAGAAAGGACAGCATTTTTTAAGGCAGTAAGTGAAGGCGTGAAGGAATTCGATGCGATCTGTATTGTAGGAGGAAAAGATGGGGTCTTGACAGAATATGCACCGCCGTGCGGAGTGTGCAGACAGGTAATGATGGAGTTCTGTGATCCGGAAACATTTCAGATCATTCTTGCAACAGATCTGGAACATTATGATATCTATACGTTAAAAGAGTTATTACCGTTGGGATTCGGACCTGGGAATCTGAAAAAAGAATAAGGGGGAAATCATGACAGCAGAAGAATTAAAAGCATTGCCAAAGGTCGAGCTGCACTGTCATTTGGACGGATCGCTGAGCTACACATTTATAGAAAAAAGACTGGGACGGAAAGTGTCACAAAGTGAGCTCAGTGTATCTGACGACTGCAGAAGCCTGAATGAATATCTGCAGAAATTTGATCTTCCGGGGAAATGTATCATGAATGAAGCCGGACTGCAAGAAGCTGGCTATGATGTATTAAGAAGTATGAAACAGGAAAATGTCTGCTATGCAGAGATCCGTTTTGCACCGCTTCTGTCTGAGACGCAGGATATGAACTGTAACAAAGTTATCGAAGCATTGCTTAACGGACTGGAAAGAGGAAAGAAAGATTTCGGTATAGAGTATGGAGTAATTACCTGTGCCATGCGTCATCACAGTGAAGAAGAGAATGCCAGGATGATCCGGACTGCAAGAGCATATCTGGGATATGGAGTATGCGCGGCAGATCTTGCAGGAGCAGAAAGCCTGTATCCGATGTCAGAGTTCATGGAACTGTTCAAAAAGACGAAAGCACTTGGCATGCCATTTACCTTACATGCAGGCGAATGCGGGAGCGTACAGAATATCCTCGATTCAGTAGAAGCCGGAGCCAGAAGAATCGGACACGGAATTGCCATGAGAGGGCATGCCGATATACAGAAAGAATTGCAGAAAAAAGGCATCGGTATCGAGATGTGTCCGATCAGCAATCTGCAGACAAAAGCGGTTGAAAGCACAAAGGATTATCCGATGCGGGAGTTCCTGAATGCCGGATTAAAGGTAACGGCAAATACCGATAACCGTACAGTCAGCAATACGACACTGACAAAAGAACTGGAATTTATCCAGAAGAATTATGGAATCACCGATGAAGAGATTCATCTTATGATGAAGAACGCAGTGGATGTGGCATTTGCGGATGATGCAGTGAAAGAAAGGATGTTGAAGTATGTATAAAAAACTGGAAAAATGTTTAAAAAGCATAAGAAAAAAGACGGATTTCAAACCAGAAAAAGCAGTCATCTTAGGATCCGGTCTCGGAGATTATGCCGAGAAGATCCAGATAGAAAAGATCGTAAAATATGCAGACATCGAAGACTTTCCGGTATCGACCGTTCAGGGGCATAAAGGTCAGTTTGTCTTCGGATATGTGAAAGATGTTCCGGTCGTACTGATGCAGGGAAGGGTACATTATTATGAAGGGTACTCCATGCAGGATGTTGTACTCCCGACCAGACTGATGGGGATGATGGGAGCAAAGAAGATTCTTCTGACTAATGCTGCAGGCGGAGTCAATCCATCATTCAGACCGGGTGACTTTATGCTGATCACAGATCACATTACAACAGCAGTGCCAAGTCCGTTGATCGGGCCGAATATCGAAGAACTCGGAACCAGATTCCCGGATATGAGTGAGGTATACAGTAAAAATCTTCAGAAAATCATCCGTAAAAGTGCAAAAGACTGCGGAATACCACTTCAGGAAGGTGTATACGTACAGCTGACCGGGCCGAATTACGAGACACCGGCAGAAATCCGAATGGTCAGAAGCTGGGGCGCAGACGCAGTCGGTATGAGTACTGCATGCGAAGCCATGGCAGCCAGACATATGGGAATGGAAGTGTGCGGAATCTCCTGCATTACGAATATGGCAGCAGGCGTCAGCGATGCAAAACTTAACCACGCCGAAGTTCAGGAGACGGCGGACAGGGTGGCGAAAGATTTTGAAAAACTGGTGACAGATGTGATAGCGGCCATTTGATTCTTCAGGCATTCTATATTCACGGAATAAAAGGGGATGTGAAAAACTCAATCGAGTTTTTTCACATCCCCTTTTTAGGAGGTCTGGGTAGCCGGTCTGGTAGATTAAATGGAATACTTCAATTCAAACATCTCCGCCGGTATATAATGCTTACTAACCACAAGTATCTCCTCATTCTCATCATACACATTTTCATGTGTCATAAGGAAAGAATCATGGCTGGACAGTTTATAATTCTTTGCAGAGAAGTTTCCGGTAGTAGAATACGTAACACAACGACTGCAGTGAGGGTCTTGTTCATAACAGGTATGTTCCAGAAAATTCAGCAGGGCATCCGTGCTGTTCAGGTCAATCTGCAGTCTGCCGACCAGCTCGATCGGGATAAAACTTAAAGAATACGCAATGGTATGTCCCTCATGCTTATACCAGCGGTCGACGATGACAACAGCAGCCGTATAGTGGTCAAAGTTGTCTAAAATTGATTTTGATGGCGGCTCAATACGGAAATCCAGTTCAACACTGTCCAGTTCTTCCTGACAGCTGTCATAAACAGGGTGAGTCATAATGTTGTCAAAAAATTCTGGAACAGGAATGCAAATACGTTACTGTTCCAGATATTTGATATACGAGAATTAAGAAGGTGTATAATATGAACGAAAAGAAATATAAAAGAATATTTACCGTAGTCATAGATTCACTCGGCGCCGGAGAGATGCTGGACGCCGTTTCTTATGGTGATGCGGGGACAGATACCCTTGGACATATTGCGGCAAATGTAGAAGAGTTTAAAATTCCGAATCTGCAGAAACTTGGAATTGCTAACTTAAAAGATCTTGCAGGTGTTGCACCTGTAGAAAAACGTTGGCTTATTATGGAAAATTAAGAGAAGCAAGCAACGGAAAAGACACCATGACCGGACACTGGGAGATGATGGGACTTCACATCACAACTCCGTTCAAGACATTTACAGAGACAGGATTTCCAAAGGAACTGATCGATGAACTGTCAAAAAGAACCGGACGTACGATCATCGGTAATAAGAGTGCCAGCGGAGCAGAGATCCTGGACGAACTGACAGAAGAATGGGAGAAAACGTATTGCAGGAGAAGAAAGAGATAGAGTAAGAAAAAGCTTTGTTGTTTTGTGGGAGACGAGACGGCAAAGCTTTTTTTATTTTATGTGGAATCTTCTTTAACGCTCCGGATAAATCAGATTGAACTTGGAATCCCATCGGCAATTGCAGTCAGCACAGGATAGGACCTTGTAAGTTTATTCCGATCGGTGATAGCCGCCATAATGCATTAAATAGAAAATATATGCAGAAATATAAAGATGTGATAGAATTTGACTGAATCATTGATTTTATTGTACCAGGGATCTTATATACATTGAAGATCAGATTCCGTTGATGTACTATATTGTACAGGCGGTAAAAAATCATAGGAGAAAGAGAATGAAAGAGAAGAAAAGCAATATAGGAAAATATCTGCTGATTCTGGTTCCGTTTGTTATGGGTGTTACAGGATTTACGGTTCTGGATGGTCAGCCGGTGGTGGATTCGCTGTTTCTGAGTATGGAGATGTATTTCCTGAATTATTCGGATTCACCGCCGAATATACTGATCGAGATCGCCAGATGGACAGCACCGCTTATGACGGCCAGCGGAGTTCTGATGTCGATATCAAAGATCCGTGGAAAGATATTGCAGTTGCTGCGGTATTACCGCGGAGACAGCATTGCCGTATATGGGGATAATATTCACCGGAAAGAAATGGTACAGGCACTGGGATCCTGCGGGATAGATGCCGGAGAAGACTGGGAGTGGGTGAAAGCGAAGAAATACCTGCTTCTTGGAAATGAGGACGAGAATTTCCTGTTTTACGGACAGCACAGAGAAGCATTTGCGGGGCATACCGTTTATCTGAAATCCGAAAATCTTGCGGCAGAGGGAATCCTGGATCCGCATTTACGCCTGTTTTGTCCGGAAGAAACGGCGGCTAGATTATACTGGAGAAGGAATTGCCTGTATGAAACCTCTTGTGCACACGGACATCGTTTGCAGATTGTATTTCTGGGATTCGGACTTCTAGGGGAAAAACTTCTGGAATATGCACTGCAGGATAATATTTTTGACCCTAAACAGCGGATCGAGTATCATATCTTTGGAGACGGAGCAGAATTTCAGGCTTCGCACAGAGAACTGTCCCAGATGAGTGACCCGGTGATCTTTCATGCAGAACACTGGTATGAGAACATACCGCTTCTGGAATCTGCAGACAGGATCCTTCTGCTCCCGCAGAAAGGGCAGCTTGGAATGGCAGGAAAGCTTCTGGCATCTACAACGGGTACAGCTTTTGAAGTATTTACGGTGGAAGACGATGGATTTGAACTGTTATCGGGAAGAGAACGTCTGCATGTAGTGGAATGGGAAAAAGAAGCATGGAATCCGGCCAACGTACTGGGAACAGAGATGTTCGAGCATGCAAAGAAATTGAATCTTCATTATGCACATCTGTACGGAGGTGTGGAGGAAAATTCGGAAAATATGGAACTGGAATGGGGAAAACTGGATGGATTTACGAGATATTCCAATGTCAGTGCAGCCGATTATCATAAGATACGGGTACATATGATGAAGACAGACGGATGGAGTATGGATGCTGCCGGACTGAGCCAGAAACAGATGGAACTTCTGGCTGAACTCGAACATATCCGGTGGTGCAGGTATCATCAGTTTCACAACTGGCGAATGGGAATTCCGAAAAATGGTGTGAGAAAAGATGCCACGCTTCGGATCCACAAGGATCTGATACCATATGATGAATTGACGGAAGAAGAAAAGGAAAAAGATAAGGATAATATCCGGATGCTGCTGAAGTTGTTTGCAGAAAGTTAAAAAAACAGGATAACATTTTTGCGTAGAAACACCACCCCGAATGATATGCTACCCTCATATAGGACAATGAAATATAAAAGTCCTATATGGGGGTATTTTCATGTTCAGAAAGAGTAAGATAGAACC
>NZ_JAOQJW010000025.1:0-62152 GCF_025567265.1 Dorea amylophila
ACGTCAACTATTGAAAGCGCCGTATACCGAACGGTACGTACGGTGCTGTGAGAGGACGGCGGTTAGTCACCGCCTCCTACTCGATTTAGGATTTAATTTATTAACTGGGGAAGCGGCCTCTCAGTCCTTGAAGGAAACAATAGATAAGGCTTCTTGTTCAGGTTCCATACCATAAGAAACACTAAGAGAGCCAGAATCACCTAAAAGCAAAGGAACTACGCTCAAACTCGGCGTTCGCCTCAAACACGTTCGCTTCGTTCCTTTAACGGTGCTTCTGACTCTCTAACTGTTTCTAACGGCATTCCACATTCACAATAATCCTTATCTATTGTTTCCTTCAACTCGTGACTGGCAGCGGATGTTAATAAATGAAATGCCCGGAAGTGTAACCCAGCGGAAGCCACTACGGTTACGCATTTGCCATTTTATTCGTAAGGCATTTGATACCCACGGAATAAAAAGTAGGAAGCCGTTCCAGTGAATGTGAAGAAGGTGTTGGAAATAGTTAAGCGTCAAAATTATGCGTTGGGTTTTCGAAATTTGCCTGTTTGAGCCGAATGGCGAGTTGCAAATTTCGGAAGCCCGTTTTTAGCATAATTTTGACGCTTTAGTATTTCCCACCGACGGAACCTGAACAGGAACAGCTTCCTACTTTTTATGCAGGTCCGGGTAATCATGCCTTCCTGAATTAAATCCCAAGCAAAATTATTTGTTTAAGTTTTTATTCGCCGTAGAAAGCATCAGTTTCAACCGGTTCAACTGGTTGACTTCGCTTGCACCTGGGTCGAAATCAATTGCTACGATATTAGACTCCGGATAGCGTCTGCGAAGTTCTTTGATAACTCCCTTACCTACGACATGGTTCGGCAGGCAGGCGAATGGCTGTGTACATACGATATTTGGCGCACCACTGTGGATCAGCTCTAACATTTCTCCTGTAAGGAACCATCCTTCACCAGTCTGGTTACCAAGAGATACGATGTCCGAAGCCATCTTTCCAAGATCCTGGATCTTAGCTGGCGGCGTAAAGTGCTTGCTTGCTGCAAATGCTTCAGTTGCCGGAGCACGGAACCATTCCAGAACTTTGATACCAAGATTAGCTGTTGTGGCTTTTTTCTTTTCGAATCCAAGTTTTTCAACCTTGAAGTTCTGGTTGTAGAAGCAGTAGAGCAGGAAGTCCAGGAGATCCGGGACAACAGCTTCAGCTCCTTCACTTTCCAGGAGGTCTACCAGGTAGTTATTGGCAGCCGGAAGGAATTTGACGAGAATTTCGCCGACAACGCCGACACGAGGTTTCTTAATGTCCAGTAATTCAATGTTGTTGTCAAAATCTCCAATGATCTCACGGCAGAGACGTTTGAATTTACGCCTGCTCGGGTAGCCGTTAGACAAGAAGTCCTGGCATACTTTCACCCATTTTCTGTGCATTGCATTGACAGATCCGGTAACTGCTTCATATGGACGCAGACGGTATACACATTTCATAAAAATGTCACCGAATATAGCACCATAGATGCCTCGTAAGATCAGCTTCGGAGTCAGCTTGAATCCCGGATTGTCTTCCAGACCGCTTAAGTTGATGGAGATAACCGGAATATTTCCGTATCCGGCCTTCTTAAGAGCACGGCGGATGAATCCGATGTAGTTGGAAGCACGGCATCCACCGCCGGTCTGACTGATGATCACAGCGATTTTATCTGTATCATATTTACCGGAAAGAATCGCTTCCATGATCTGACCGACTACCATCAGAGATGGATAGCAGGCATCATTGTTTACATATTTCAGGCCTACGTCTACAGCCTGTTTGTTGTCATTAGGCAATACCTGAAGGTTATATCCGGATGCGTTGAATGCAGGCTCCAGAAGCTCGAAATGGATGGGAGACATCTGTGGGCAGAGAATTGTATAATTCTTACGCATTTCTTTGGTGAATACGACCTTTTTTATTGCAGAAGAATGAATGGTACGTTTTTCCCCACGTTTCTCTCTGACACGGATTGCGGCAAGCAGTGATCTGACACGGATTCTTGCGGCGCCTAAGTTATTAACCTCATCGATTTTTAAAGAGGTGTAGATCTTGTCAGAGCCATTCAGTATTGATGCCACCTGATCAGTCGTAACAGCATCCAGACCACATCCGAAAGAATTTAACTGGATCAGATCCAGGTTGTCTACCGTCTTTACGTAGTTTGCTGCAGCATACAGACGGGAATGATACATCCACTGATCCATAACATTGAGCGGATGCTCGGCAGGATTTAAGTGGGAGATGGAATCTTCCGTCAGAACTGCAATATTATAAGAATTGATCAGTTCGGGAATACCATGGTTTACTTCCGGATCAATATGATATGGACGTCCTGCAAGAACGATACCACGGTTTCCGGTTTCGTTTAAGAACCTGATCGTCTCTTCGCCTTTTTTTTGCATATCTTTTCTGCATGCAGCGAGTTCTTCCCAGGCAGTATGCGTTGCTTTTTTGATCTCGTCAGCCGGGATATGGAACTTTCCGGATAATTCATCAACCAGCCGGTAAGAGATGGTGTCTTCGCTGGCAAAAGAAATAAATGGATGAAGAAAATCTACTTCTCCGTGAACAATTGCATCAATGTTGTTTTTGATATTTTCCGGGTAGGAAGTTACAATCGGACAGTTGTAATGGTTATTGGCTTCCGCAAATTCATTCCTCTCATATGGAATGCTGGGATAAAAGATGGTGTGGATACCGTTGTTGATCAGCCATTGTACATGTCCGTGTGCCAGCTTTGCCGGATAACATTCGGATTCACTTGGGATGGAATCAATTCCCAGTTCGTATACCTTGCGGTTTGACACAGGAGAAAGAACAACCCGAAATCCCAGTTCATTAAAGAATGTGAACCAGAACGGATAATTCTCGTACATGTTCAGTACACGAGGAATACCAATGATTCCGCGAGGAGCATTTTCCTCTGCCAATGGTTCATAATCAAAATAGCGTTTTAATTTATATTCAAATAAGTTCGGAAGCTTGTTGGTTGTTTTCTGTTTCCCGAGACCACGTTCACAACGGTTACCTGTGATGAACTTACGTCCGCCGCTGAAATGATTGATCGTCAGGCGGCAGTTATTCGTACATCCCTTGCATTTTGTCATAGTAGTAGAATATTCCATGGCTTCAATATCTTCGATGGAAAGCATGGTTGTACCTTCGCAGTCAACGTAACGCTCACGTGCGATCAGTGCAGCACCGAATGCGCCCATGATACCGGCAATATCCGGACGAATGGCTTCGCAGTTGGCGATCTTTTCAAAGCTCCGCAGTACAGCGTTGTTGTAGAATGTTCCTCCCTGAACAACGATGTGTTTACCGAGTTCAGATGCATCGGACACCTTGATAACTTTAAATAATGCGTTCTTGATTACGGAGTAAGCAAGACCGGCTGAAATATCTGCAACCTCCGCACCCTCTTTCTGAGCCTGTTTTACTTTTGAATTCATGAAAACAGTACAGCGGGTACCAAGGTCAATCGGGTTTTTGGCAAATAATGCTTCATGAGCAAAATCTTCTACCGTATAATTTAGAGATTTTGCAAATGTTTCAATAAAAGAACCGCATCCGGATGAACATGCTTCATTCAATTGTACGCTGTCAACCGTCTGATTCTTGATCTTGATACATTTCATATCCTGGCCTCCGATATCCAGGATACAGTCTACATCCGGTTCAAAGAAGGATGCGGCATAGTAATGAGAAACTGTCTCTACCTCTCCTTCGTCTAACAGGAGGGCAGCTTTGATCAGTGCCTCACCATAGCCGGTAGAGCAGGAGTGAACAATCTCCACGCCTTCCGGCAGTTTACTGTAAATGTCTTTGATGGCAGAGATCGTTGTACCAAGAGGATCTCCTTCATTATTATGATAGAAAGAATATAATAAAGTACCGTCTTCGCCTACCAGGGCAGCTTTGGTTGTGGTGGAACCTGCATCAATACCAAGGAATGCTTTTCCCTGATAAGTGGCAAGATCCTTCACAGGTACCTGATGTTTTGCATGACGGTTTTCGAATTCTTTAAAATCTGCTTCCGTTGCAAACAGCGGCTCCATACGATCCACTTCGAATTCCATTTTGATCTTTCCTTCCAGACGGTGCTGCATATCAATGAGAGGCACGTCCAGATCTTTCTTTGAATTCAGAGCAGAACCGGCTGCTGCAAACAGATGGGAATGTGTCGGGGCGATGATGTGTTCATCGTCCAGCTTCAGTGTGCGGATGAAAGCTTCGCGCAGTTCAGAGAGGAAATGAAGAGGTCCTCCTAAGAATGCAACATGTCCGCGGATTGGTTTACCACAGGCCAGTCCGCTGATAGTCTGGTTGACAACTGCCTGGAATATAGAAGCAGCAAGGTCTTCTTTGGCAGCACCATCATTGATCAGAGGCTGGATATCCGTCTTGGCAAATACACCACATCGTGCAGCAATGGTATAGAGAGCTTTATAATTTTTTGCATATTCGTTCAGTCCGGAGGCGTCAGTCTGTAAAAGAGATGCCATCTGATCGATGAAGGATCCTGTACCACCGGCACAGACGCCGTTCATACGCTGCTCTACATTACCACCTTCAAAGTAGATAATCTTGGCATCTTCCCCGCCGAGTTCGATAGCAACGTCTGTCTGAGGTGCATAGTCCTGGAGAGCAGTAGATACAGCGATCACTTCCTGTACAAACGGTACACCAAGATGTTTCGCAAGAGTCAGTCCGCCGGAACCGGTAATGACCGGTGATGCATGGACAGGACCTAATTTATGTACCGCTCTTCCTAACAGATCGGAAAGAGTTTCCTGGATGTTCGCGAAATGCCTCTCATAATCAGAAAATACCACTTCATTATTCTCATCTAATATGGCAATCTTTACGGTTGTAGAACCGATGTCGATACCAAGTGCGTATAATTCTTTTTGATTCATATTATGTAACTCCTTATCATGTTGATCTATATGTCTTTCTTCTTATTAAATGCATTTTGCTTAATTGCAACCTGTAACATTATACGACAAAAGTTCTCAAAAGACAATTAACAAATGTTGAAGATATGTTAAAAAGAGATGAACTTTACTTGGCACAATTGACAAATATCAGTTGGGAAGGTAGAATATCTACAGTGTGAGAATAAACGTAAAGGAGCAGTTATATGAACAATTGGTTAGATAAACTTGAACGGAAATTTAGCAGATATGCTATTCCAAATTTGATCACATATATTATAATATTATATGCAGCCGGATTTGCGCTGGAGTTGATTAACCCGACGTTCTATAGCCAGTTCTTAAGTCTGGATGCCAGCAAGATTCTCCAGGGGCAGATATGGAGAATTGTTACATTTATTATCCAGCCTCCGTCTGACAGTCTGATCTTTATTGCATTTGCACTGTATCTCTATTATATGATAGGGAAGCAGTTAGAGGCAGCGTGGGGGGCGTTTCGTTTTAATCTGTATTTCTTTTCGGGAATGCTCTTTATTGTACTGGGAGCCATACTGGCATATTTACTGACAGGCACTGTGTTACCAATGGATACATGGTATCTGAATTTATCGTTATTCTTTGCATTTGCAGCACTGTATCCGGATATCCAGCTGTTATTATTTTTCGTTATTCCGATTAAGATCAAATGGCTGGCTATACTTGATGGCTTGTATTTTATCTATGCGATTGTGCAGGCTTTTCTTCCGGCCTACGGCGGAGGTGTTTTCGGTATATATTATAATTATAAGGCGAATGCGCTTGCAGCATTTATCTCAATACTGAACTTTATCATTTTTTTCCTGAGTTCACGTAATATGAAGCCTTACACACCAGGTCAGATGAAAAGAAAGAATGATTTCAAACGCAAGATGAGACATGCGGAAAGACCGGTAAACAGCTATGCAAATGGGGCAAAACACAGATGCGCAGTCTGCGGAAGAACAGAACTGGATGATCCGAATCTGGAATTCCGGTATTGTTCAAAATGTAATGGCAATTATGAATATTGCCAGGATCATTTGTTCACACATACACATGTTAAATAATCAAGAGAGGAATAGGAGAAATATGAAAAAAACAAAAATTATCTGTACAATGGGACCAAATACAAATGATGAAACCATGATGAGAAAGTTAGTTCAGAATGGAATGGACATTGCAAGATTTAACTTTTCACACGGTGATCACGAAGAACAGAAGGGCCGTATGGATATGTTAAAGAAGATTCGTGAAGAAGAGAACAAACCGATCGCAATTCTTCTGGATACAAAAGGACCTGAGATTCGTACAGGTGTATTAAAAGATGGAAAGAAAGTACAGCTTGAAGCAGGAGAGACATTTACCCTGACAACAGACGAGATTGTCGGAGATAACAAGATTGTTTCTATTACATACAAAGGTCTGGTAGAAGATGTCAAAGCCGGAAGTACGATCCTGATCGATGATGGTCTGATTGAACTGAAAGTAAAAGATAAAAAGGGAAATAACATCAATTGTGAAATTGTCAATGGCGGCGAGCTCGGAGAAAAGAAAGGTGTTAATGTACCAAACGTTGCGATCCGTCTTCCAGCTATCACAGATAAAGACCGTGATGACCTGAAATTCGGTGTGGAGCAGGGTGTAGATTTTATTGCAGCTTCATTTGTCAGAAATGCAGAATGTATTCTGGAGATCAAATCATTCTTAAGAGAATGTAAGGCTCCGTATATCCCTGTAATTGCAAAAATCGAGAACTTTGAAGCAATCAAGAATATTGATGAGATTATCCGTTGCGCAGACGGAATCATGGTAGCCAGAGGAGATCTTGGTGTTGAAATTCCGGCAGAGGAAGTTCCATACCTTCAGAAGACAATTATCCAGAAATGTAACGATAACTTTAAACCGGTTATCACAGCTACACAGATGCTTGATTCTATGATGCGTAATCCACGTCCTACAAGAGCAGAGGTTACAGATGTTGCCAATGCGGTATATGACGGAACAGATGCAGTCATGCTTTCCGGAGAGACAGCTCAGGGTAAATATCCGTTAGAAGCTTTACAGATGATGGTTCATATTGTTGAAAATACAGAGGAGCATCTGGATTATGATATGATCCTTAGAAAAGCAGGAGAACACAGACTTAAGAGTGCATCCAGCGCACTTGCAAATGCAACAGTAACAACGGCTAATAATCTTCGTGCTAAATGTATCGTAACACCAACTGTATCAGGTGCTACGGCAAGAGTTGTATCTAAGTTCAAACCTAAGACAGGTATTATCGGTATCAGCCCGGATGAGGCAACACTGAGAAGAATGCAGATTAACTGGGGAGTTATGCCGCTGAAATCAGTTGCTGTATATACAACAGAAGATATCTGTGATACGGCAATCGATCTGATCTGTGCAAAGAAGCTTGCAGAAGCAGGAGACATGGTTGTATTAACGCTTGGAATTCCATCTACAAATGTATCTGAGAACAGAACAGTAAGTAACATGATGAGAATTGCGATGGTAGATGACAGAAAATAAAAATAGTAAATAAGCAGGACTGCTTATAAAGAACCAGAAAGCCCAGGCTGAATCAGCCTGGGCTTTCTGGTTCTTTGCATGTTTTTGAGAAAGTTTCTCCTTGACATACAGCGAAAATTCACTTATAGTGTTCCTGTAGAGAACTACTAAAGAACCAAAAGGTGGATGACGAAGATGGAACAGACATCATTTACAGAGCGCCTGATGGAATTCGGACTCACAAGACAAGAAGCAAGCATTTATCAGTGCTTGCTGACAGAGGGAAAGGTAACTGGATACGAAGTTGCTAAACAGACCGGAATATCCAGATCCAATGCATATAATTCTCTGGCTAGTATGACAGAGAAAGGTGCGGCTTACCTTGTAGAAGAGGCCAGTACCAGAAAATATGTGCCTGTCCCGCTTAACGAATTCTGTAAGAATCGTATCCGTAAGCTGGAGGAATCCGGAAAATGGCTGCAGGAACATATGCCGACGGAGAAAGCGTATGTAGAAGGATACATTACAATTGAAGGCGCAGAGAATATACTGAATAAGATAAAGAATCTGTTATCTCAGGTTGATCAGAGAGTCTATATCAGTTGTACAAGAAATTATCTGTTGCTTCTGATCAGGGAGCTTGATACATTGATGGAAGAAAGAAAAAAAGTGGTGATCATCACCGATCAACCGGCGACCTTTCACAATGCAAAAGTATATTTTGGAGAAAACAGAGGAATGCAGATAGGAATCATTGCCGATTCGAAATATGTACTGACAGGTGAATACGGAGAGGGGAGTATGAATACATGTCTCTATTCCGGACAGAAAAACTTTGTGGAATTGTACAAAACAGCACTTGCGAATGAGATAAAGTTATTATCTATACGAGAGGAGAACAAGGATTGATGAAAAAAGAACCATTTGTAACAAAAGCACAGTTAGACGAGATTATTAAAACTTATCCGACACCGTTTCATTTATATGACGAAAAAGGAATCCGTGAGAATATGAAAGCTTTAAAAGAAGCATTTTCGTGGAATAAAGGATACAGAGAGTACTTTGCGGTAAAGGCAACGCCAAATCCGTTTCTGATCAATATTTTAAGAGAGTATGGATGTGGATGTGACTGTTCTTCCTATACAGAGCTGATGCTTTCTGATGCGATCGGGGCAACAGGAGAGGACATCATGTTTTCTTCGAATGATACTCCGGCAGAAGAATTTGTACTGGCAGACAAGCTGAATGCAATCATCAATCTGGATGATATCACACACATTGATTTTCTTGAAGAAGCAATCGGACATATTCCGGAGACGATCAGCTGCCGCTACAATCCGGGTGGAATGTTCAAGATCAGTAATGACATCATGGATAATCCGGGAGATGCGAAATATGGAATGACTACAGAACAGTTATTTGATGCATTTAAGATTTTAAAGGAAAAAGGTGCCAAAGAATTCGGTATTCATGCATTCCTTGCAAGTAACACAGTAACCAATGAGTATTATCCGATGCTTGCGAAAGTTCTGTTCGAAGTTGCAGTAAAGCTTCAGAAAGAAACAGGTGTACATATCAAATTCATTAACCTGTCCGGTGGTGTAGGTATCCCTTATAAACCAGATCAGGAGCCAAATGATATCCGTGCGATTGGTGACGGTGTGCGCCGCGTATATGAAGAAGTACTGGTACCTGCCGGTATGGGTGATGTGGCAATCTATACAGAGATGGGACGTTTTATGATGGGACCTTACGGATGCCTGGTTACAACGGCAATTCATGAAAAGCATACACACAAAGAATATATTGGTGTAGATGCATGTGCAGTTAACCTGATGCGTCCTGCTATGTACGGAGCTTATCATCACATTACTGTAATGGGTAAAGAAAATGCACCTTGCGATCACAAATATGATATAACAGGATCGTTGTGTGAAAACAATGATAAATTTGCAATCGACCGTATGCTTCCGAAGATTGATATGGGTGATGTGCTGGTAATTCATGATACGGGAGCACATGGCTTCTCTATGGGATATAATTACAATGGAAAATTAAAATCTGCCGAAGTGCTTCTGAAAGAAGACGGGACTATACAACTGATCAGAAGAGCAGAAACACCGGCTGATTATTTCGCAACATTCGACTGCTTTGATATCGGGAAAAAACTGATTGAAAAATAGTTGTGGAAAAAATCGGGTTTAGATATAATGATAGTGTCCTTTCAATTAAGAAACGGGCACTATCATTTTTTATGAGGAGGCAATAAAATGAAAAAACATGGTGTACTGGCGCTGGTGCTGGCCGGAGTGATGTTACTGTTATGCGGATGTGGAGGTATGACAACGGACGATGCAAAGGATTATGTACAGTCTGCTTTGGATTGTGGATACAAAGCAGAAGTTAAGAAGTATGCCGAGATAACGGAGACGACAGAAAAAGAAGCCAAAAAAGAATACGAGACAAATCTTGATACGATTATGAAAGAAGCCGGCTTTGATGACACCGGTGTATCAGATGAATTAAAAGCGGACTATCGTTCGATGTTTGAAAAAATGTTAAAGAGTGCAAATTATAAAGTGAAAGAAGCAAAAGAAACAGAAGATGATGAATTTACTGTAACTGTTGAAGTATGTCCGTTTACGGCATTTTCTACTGTATCAGATGAGCTTGATCAATGGGTGACAGACACATATTCGAATGTAGAATCAATCCCGTCAGATGAAGAACTTAATGAGGCAATCATGCGGAAGATGTATGAAATTATGAGTGCAAAACTTGCAGACCCGACGTATGGCGATAAGATGGAAAAAGAAGTTCACGTAAAGGTGAATAAAGACGGAGCATATTATATTCCGAATGATGATCTCATGGCAGTAGATGATGCACTGTTTCCGCAGAATCAGCTTTAGGTTCCGGTTAATAAAATATGAATTAAAAACTATGTAAAACACAGATTTTGGGGATTGACATCCCTGGAATCTGTGTTGTATTATATACAAAAATAATTGAATAACATTCTGTTGTTCGGTCTTATTTAATTTCAGATAAATGATCAAAAGGCAGGTCATGCTTCTCATATGACGTTGCCAGATAACCCATTTATAATCTATCCAAGTGAATATGGAATAATCTGACAGATTTTACGTTGTGTTTGACATGGAAAGGAGGTATTTACAACGGTCGGATTAATATAAATAACAAGAAAGAGAGGAATTGTATGACGAAGATTCAAAAAAGTAAGAAAACGATAGCTTCGTTACTGGCAGGGATATTGCTATGTCAGGTCTCTGCGTTTGGCGTGTCACAGACCAGTGTGAATGCGGAAAATCCGGCAAGGAAGATGAGTTTTGAAGTTGTAGGAGAAGGTTCCGTAACAGTAACAGATGTAGAGGATTGTATAAGAACGGTCCAATCAGGCAGTGAAATAACAGTGCCTGATGGAATGTGTATACGTGTACAATCGGATGCAGAAGAAGACACCAGGATCAGCATGAAGATACTTGATGAAGAAGGCAGATACGAGCTGGAAGACACTTCGGTGACAGAGGGGAAGAGTTACTGGCGTGATATTACAGCTATGGGTATGAACAAGAAAGTAGTCATAACATTCGGGAATGGAGCAGAAAGAAGCAGTGTATATTCAAGAAGAATGGTACAGGCGCGGGGAAATCAGCAAAAGCCGGAAGTAGGGGATGTATTTACCGGAAATTGTGTGGTCACGGCTGTGAACGGTGGAAATGGTCATACGGTACACGGGGTAACCATGGGTGGATTTACCGGAATCCTTGCCGGCGTTACTGCAAACGGAGGGTGTGCGGATCATACGGCTGCTGCGCCATATACAGGGCAGGAATGCACCTATAAATACACCATCACTGCAGTGAATAAAGCAACGGGAGAAGTTACAGGAAACTTATACTGTACGAGTGTGACTGGGGCAACGGATGGCGTGACAAAAGACAGCAGCGGCAGGCTGATCGGGTATCAGAGAGTCAGCGGAACTGCCGTCATACACCGCAGTTACAACGGGTATGCAAAGTTAAAAAAAGGAAAGACACTGACAACGCTTACAGATGGTAATGCAGAATATTCTTTGGAAGGTGCAGCCTACGGAGTCTATTCAGATCGTGGCGCAACGAAAGAAAACGCTGTATTTACAACGGACAAAAACGGAGAGTCTAATACGCTGGAATTAGAAGAAGGTATGTATTATGTAAAAGAAAAGAAAGCACCAAAAGGATATAAACTGGATGAGAGGATATATCCGGTAACAGTTACATCCGGACAGACAGCAGAAGTAAATGTGAAGGATGTACCGGTGTATTCAGATATAGAATTGCTCCTGGATAAAATCGATCAGGAGAGCAAAGAGGGAAAAGCACTTGGCGGTGGAAGCCTGGAAGGTGCAGAGTTTACAGTACGCTTTTATGCAGGCAGATATACGCAGGAATCTTTGCCTGAAAAACCTTCGAAAGTATGGGTGTTACGTACCAAAAAGGAGAATGACGTCTGCAGAAGTAAACTGGGAAAAGAGTATCAGATATCCGGTGATGATTTTTATTATGCAGAAAATGGAGATAAGCCGGTGCTTCCGCTTGGAACAGTCAGCATTGAAGAAACCAAAGCGCCAAAAGGATATATGCTGGAAAAGGCTTATATAGAAGGAGATAACGGAAAACTTGCAGAAAATTATTACCTGACACAGATCGTTCAGAATGGAAATCAGACCAATATACAGGGTGGAAACAACTATAAAATAGCAGACCGTATATGTAGAGGGGATATTGAATTTCAGAAAAAAGATGAAGAAACACAGATGGCAATGGCAGGAATTCCGTTTCAGATCACATCGGTAACGACGGGTGAATGTCACCGGATCATGACAGACGAAAATGGATATTTTTCATCGGCATCTGATTATACGAAACACAGCAAAGATACCAATAGCGGACAATCTGAAAGTGGTGTGTGGTTTGGAACGAACAGTAACGGAGAAAGTGTAGAGGTAAATGATGCATATGGTGCATTTCCTTATGATACCTATCGGTTGGAAGAACTTCGCTGTGAAGAAAATGTAGATAAAGTTCTGTATAAAGGAACATTCCGTATTTCCAGGGACCGGTATGTTGTTGATCTTGGGACAATACTTAATCCAGATCTTACAATTGCAACATCAGCAAAAGATGAAGCAACCGGAACACATTATTCAAATGCAGATGAAAAAGTAACGATCATAGATACCGTCACTTATACAGGTTTGAAAAAAGGGCAGGAATATGTCATGAAGGGTACATTGATGGACAGGAAAACAGGGGAAATGATTCTGGATGGCGAAAACAGAAATATTACTGCTTCTAAGAGATTTAAGCCGAAGACAGCCGAAGGCAGCGTGGAAGTAAAATTTGACTTTGATGCAAAGTCTCTGGCCGGAAAAAGTATTACAATATTTGAAGAATGCATGTTGGATAATACAGTGATCGCAGTGCATAAGGATCTGGAAGATGAAGATCAGATGATTCATTTTCCCAAATTAAAAACTTCTGTAAAAGACGAAGTAACAGATATGAAGATGGTAAAAGCTGAGAAAGATATGCGGATTATAGATACGGTAGAATATCATAATCTGAAAAAAGGGAAAAAATACAAGATTACCGGAATGTTAATGGATAAGGAAACAGGAAAAGCAGCAAGAAGTGCGTCTGGCAGAAAGATAACAGAAAGTGTAGAATTTGTTGCAGAAGGAAAAGACGGAACAGCGGAAGTAGAATTTGTGTTTGATGGAAGTAATCTTGCAGGAAAGACATTGGTCGCATTTGAAAAATTATATTATGGTGAAAAATTATATGCAGTACATACAGATCTGGAAGATGAAGCTCAGACAATCCATGTGCCGTCAGCAGGAACAACGGCTTCTGACAAAAATACAGGGACACATCATGCATATGCCGGTGAATATGTAGAACTTACAGATACGATAGAATACAGGAATCTACTGCCTGGTGAAACCTACACATTACATGGAACGGTAGTCGAGAAGGAGACAGAACAGCGGTTGAGTGAAGAAAAACAGCAGGAATTTATTCCGGAAAAGGCAGATGGCAGTATTGAAATTGCATTTGAAATCAACGGAACTGATCTGTCTGGAAAAACGGCAGTCATATATGAAGAGATTAAAATAGACGGAAAAAGCATCGCAGAACATAAAGATCCGGAGGCAAAAGAACAAAGTATTTATTTCCCGAAGATTGGTACAAAAGCTATGGATAAAAAGTCAAAGACGCAGGAAGGAGATGCAAGAGAAAAGCAGACAATCATAGATCAGGTGTCTTATGAAAATCTGCTGCCTGGCGAAACTTACATATTAAAAGGCGTTTTGATGGATAAAGTGGACGGGAAAGAAATGACAGATAAAAACAACAGAAAAATCACAGGCAGAACAACATTTACGCCGGAAAAATCAGCAGGAACAGTCGAAATGACATTCGAACTTGATGCACGTGAATTGGGCGGGAAAGCGGTTGTGGTATTTGAGAATCTGTATGATGAGGAAGATCATCTGATTGCAGATGAAGCGAATATAGATAATGCGGATCAGACAATTATATATAAGAATAATGAAAAATCTGCAGTATCGCCGAAAATCAACACAGACAATCCGAAACCATCTTCATCCATCCGTAAATCACCGAAGACAGGAGTGGAAAATCATACATTTTTATGGATGTTGACGCTTGGATCTCTGGGAACAGCGGTTGCGGCCGGAATTGCAATTTATAGAAAAAAACGGGATTGATGAAAGTTAAGCACTAGCGGAAGAAATAGAATCTTCTGTTAGTGCTTTTTGTATAAAAAAAGAAACATTTACTTCTTACGAAACCATAGTAATAAAAATGGTAAAAATAGTAAATGTCTCTAATCGCTAAACCCCTTGATTTTACTGGGTTTTTTGACTGCGGATAGTGGGACTTGAACCCACACGAAGTCACCTCCGCAAGATTTTGAGTCTTGTGCGTCTGCCATTCCGCCATATCCGCATATGTGTTGTTCACACAACAAAATAAATTATAACTATAAATGTATCGTCTGTCAATCTTTTTTTAAAAAAAAGAAAAGGTGAATGTGACAGATAAGGGAAGAATAAGTAGGAGTAAAAATTAGCCTTTTAAAAAGAAGCAAATTGGTGTATAGTAAGATAGTGATTTTATAAGAAAATGAACTATTTAGGTGGAGAGATATAATGAGCAGTAAAATTGTTCTGATAGATGGCCACAGTATTTTGAACCGTGCCTTTTACGGGCTGCCGGATCTGACGAATGCAGAAGGCCTTCATACAAATGCAATATATGGATTTTTGACGATTATGTTTAAACTTCTGGAAGAAGAAAAACCAGACTATCTGACGGTGGCATTTGATGTCCATGCTCCGACTTTCAGACATAAAATGTATGCAGAATATAAAGGCACCAGAAAGCCGATGGCTGATGAACTAAGGCAGCAGGTTCCTGTGATCAAAGAAGTGCTTCAGGCAATGGGAGTGAAGACGATCGAATGTGCGGGTCTGGAGGCCGATGACCTGATCGGTACACTTTCCAAGCGTTGTGAGCGCAAGGATATGGAAGTTGTGGTTATTTCCGGAGACCGTGATCTGTTGCAGCTGGCGACTGAGCATGTAAAGATTCGAATTCCGAAGACAAAGCAGGGCAGAACGGAGATAGAAGATTACTATGCCAAAGATGTTTTTGAACGCTATCAGGTGACACCGGAAGAATTCATCGATCTGAAAGCGTTAATGGGCGACACGGCAGATAATATTCCGGGAGTTCCTGGTATCGGGGAAAAGACTGCGACAAAGATCATTACACAGTATCACTCGATAGAAACGGCGCACGATCATGTGGAAGAACTGAAGCCGCCGAGAGCGTCTAAATCATTAAATGAATACTGGGATCTTGCGGTGCTCAGCAAAGAACTTGCAACAATCAATGTGAATGCTGAGTTTTCATATGAACTTTCAGAAGCAAAACTGGGTAACATATACACGGAGGAAGCATATGTCTTCTTTCAGAAACTAGAGTTTAAAAATCTTCTTTCCAGATTCGATGTTGCGGCACCGGCAAATAAGATCGAGGATGGTTTCAGGATTATCACTTCAAAAAGAGAGGCAGAAGAGATTTTTGCAAAGGCTGAAAAGGCACAGACGACAGGAGCAGTACTTTTTAAAGATATGGAAAATGTATTGCCGTTATTTGCAGATCAGGCCGGACTCGGAGGTATCGGTCTGTGCTTCTCAAATGAAGCAGGCTTTTGTATAAAAACCGGGAATGATATATCAGGAGAATGGCTTTTGGAAAAGCTTGCAGATGTGGCAGAAACGACAGATACATTTTCGATGTTTCATCTGAAAGAATCAATGAATCAGATTAAGATCCGGAAACCGGAAAATTGTTTTGATGTGAGTGTGGCTGCATATCTGCTGAATCCACTTAAGAATAATTATACATGGGAAGATGTTGCGAGAGAACATCTGGACCTGATGGTTGATGAAAAGGCAGATCAGGAAATAAAGGCCTGCTATGAAGCTTATACAAATTATGCATCGGTAGAAGTCCTGAGCCGGAAATTAGCGGATACGAAGATGGATACCTTATTCCGGGAAATTGAGATGCCGCTGGTATTTACATTGTTCGATATGGAGCAGAATGGTATCCGTGTTGAGGCAGAGGCATTAAAACAGTATGGCAATCAGCTCGCCGGCAAGATCGGTGATCTGGAAAAGGAGATCTACGAAGAGGCTGGCGAAACATTTAATATTAATTCGCCAAAACAGCTGGGTGTGGTATTGTTTGAAAATATGAAGCTTCCGGGTGGGCGAAAGACAAAGACGGGTTATTCCACTGCTGCAGATGTTCTTGAAAAACTGGCGCCGGAACATCCGGTAGTTGCAAAGATTTTGGAATATAGACAGTATACAAAGCTCAAATCCACATATGCGGACGGACTGGCAAATTATATTCAGGATGATGGAAGGATTCATGGAAAATTCAATCAGACGATCACGGCAACCGGAAGAATCAGCAGTACAGAACCAAATCTTCAGAATATTCCGGTGCGGATGGAGCTTGGCCGCCTGATCCGTAAAGTATTCATTCCGGAAGATGGATACCGGTTCGTGGATGCCGATTATTCACAGATCGAACTTCGCGTATTGGCACATTGTTCCGGAGATGAGCATCTGATCCGGGCATATAAAGAACAAAGTGACATTCACCGTATTACAGCCTCACAGGTATTTCATATACCGTTTGACGAGGTGACTCCGCAGCAGAGAAGGAATGCAAAAGCCGTAAATTTCGGTATTGTGTATGGAATCAGTTCATTTGGACTGAGTCAGGATCTGAGCATTACACGAAAAGAGGCTGCAAAATATATTGATGATTATTTTGCAACCTATCCGGGAATCAAGACATTTCTGGATCATGCAGTGACACATGCAAAAGAAGAAGGGTATGTGGTAACACTGTTCGGAAGAAGACGTCCGGTTCCGGAGCTTTCTTCCAGTAATTTTATGCAACGTTCGTTCGGAGAGCGGGTGGCAATGAATTCTCCGATTCAGGGAGCGGCAGCAGATATCATAAAGATTGCAATGATCCGGGTGAATCAGAAACTGAAAAAACAGAAGATGAAATCAAGACTTGTCTTACAGGTGCATGATGAACTTCTGATAGAAGCATACGAACCGGAACTGGAAGCAGTTCAAAAGATTTTAAAAGAAGAGATGGAGCATGCGGCCAAATTAAAGGTGCCGCTTGAAATAGACATGCATACAGGAGCGAACTGGTACGAAGCAAAATAAGAGGTGTGAGAGATGAAGATTATAGGAATTACCGGAGGAGTAGGCGCAGGGAAAACACAGATTTTGGAATATCTGAATAATAAATATGGTGCGACTATTTGTATGGCAGATGAAGTAGGAAAGAAACTGCAGAAAAAAGGGACAGAATGCTTTGATGAAATTGTTGCGCATTTCGGAGAAGGGATTCTGGATGAAAAAGGAGAGTTGGACCGGACAAAGCTTTCAGACATTGTTTTTGCCGACAGGGTTGAACTTTCTGTACTGAATGGGATTGTACATCCAAAAGTAAAAGAAGAAATTCAGAAGAAGATTGCAAGAGAAGAACGCAAAAGTACGAATCTGATGCTGATTGAAGGAGCACTTCTGATCGAGGATCATTATGAGGAGATCTGTGATGAACTTTGGTATGTGTATGTGGAAGATTCGATCCGCAGAAAACGTCTGAAATATGCAAGAGGATATGAGGACTGTAAAGTGGATCAGATTTTCGAAGCACAACTTCCGAAAGATCTGTTCATGCGTCACTGTGACCGGGTGATCGACAACAGCGGACAGTTTGAAGAGACGAAGATCCAGCTGAATAAGATCATAGAAGACTTATAGAAAGGCAGATAATATTTAATATGAGATTATGCAGTATTGCAAGTGGAAGCAGTGGAAACTGTATCTATATAGGAGATGATCAGACTCATCTTCTGGTTGATACCGGTATCAGCAAGAAAAGAATAGAAGAAGGGTTGGCAAAATTGGAGATAAAAGGCGATGAACTGGAAGGTATCCTGATCACACATGAACATGTGGATCATATTCAGGGACTTGGTGTGTTCAGCAGAAAATATGAGATTCCAATCTATGCGACACCCGGAACTATTGCAGGAATCCGTAATTATAAAAAATTAGGAAACCTTCCGGATGGACTATTACACGAGGTAGATATAGATCAGCCATTTTCGCTGGGAACACTGAATATTGATCCGTTTGCAATCTCCCATGATGCGAACGAACCATCCGGATACCGGATAGATAATGGAAAAAAGGCAGTCGCAGTTGCAACAGACCTTGGAATATATGATGATTATACCGTAGAACATCTAAAAGATTTGAATGCGGTCGTTCTGGAAGCAAATCATGATATACATATGTTGGAAGTAGGACCATATCCATACCCCCTGAAACGGAGAGTTATGGGAGATAAGGGACATCTGTCTAACGAATTGTCAGGAAAGCTTCTTTGCGATATATTACATGATGACTTGCAGTATGTCGTTCTTGGACATTTAAGTAAAGAGAATAATTATGAAGAACTGGCATATGAGACGGTCAGACTGGAAATCAGCATTGGTGATAATCCTTATAAGGGAAATGACATTCCGATGATGGTAGCTAAACGGGATCAGGTATCTGATATCATTGCATTATAAGAAAGAAACAATGGCGAAGACAATAGGAGGAAAACAAATCATGAAGAAATGTGTAATCACAGTTGTAGGAAAAGACACCGTAGGTATTATTGCAAAAGTATGTGAGTATCTTGCAGGAGCAAATGTTAATATCCTTGATATCTCTCAGACCATCGTAGATGGATACTTTAATATGATGACGATTGTTGATGTAACAAATTGCAGCAAAGAAGTGGCTGTGGTTTCAAAGGAGCTGGAAGAGATCGGAACTTCTATCGGTGTTGCCATTCACTGTCAGAGAGAAGAAATATTTGAAAAAATGCACAGATTATAAGCAAATTAAAAATATTTACGGAAAGGCAGGAAAAACACATGATAAACAGATATGAAGTATATGAGACAAATCAGATGATTGCAGAGGAGAATCTGGATGTACGTACAATTACCCTTGGAATCAGCCTGTTGGATTGTATAGATGCAGACCTTGATAAATTAAATGAAAATATTTACAACAAAATAACTACCGTTGCGAAAGATCTTGTGAAGACCGGAGAGGAGATCGAGCAGGAATTTGGTATTCCGATCGTTAATAAACGAATCTCCATAACACCGGTAGCACTGATCGGCGGTGCGGCATGCAAAAGTCCTGAGGATTTTGTTACGATTGCAAAGACATTGGATAAAGCTGCAAAAGAAGTCGGTGTAAACTTCATCGGTGGTTATTCGGCGCTGGTGTCAAAGTCTATGACAAAAAGCGATGAGAACCTGATCCGCTCGGTTCCGCAGGCACTTGCATGTACAGACCGTATCTGCAGCTCGATCAATGTGGGATCAACGAAGACCGGTATTAACATGGATGCAGTACGTCTGTGTGGTGAAATTGTAAAGAAGACAGCTGAAGCAACAAAAGAAAATGATTCTCTCGGATGTGCAAAACTTGTAGTATTCTGTAACGCGCCGGACGATAATCCATTTATGGCAGGTGCATTCCTTGGTGTAACAGAAGGAGATGCTGTGATCAATGTCGGTGTCAGTGGACCTGGTGTTGTAAAGCATGCGATTGAACAGGTGCGGGGCAAAGGCTTCGAAGAGTTATGTGAGACGATTAAAAAGACAGCATTTAAGGTGACTCGTGTCGGACAGTTGGTTGCCGGAGAAGCATCCAAACGTCTTGGTATTCCATTTGGAATTATTGATCTGTCACTGGCACCGACTCCGGCAATTGGAGACAGCGTCGCAGAGATTTTGGAAGAAATCGGTCTGGAACGTGTTGGTGCGCCGGGAACGACGGCAGCGCTTGCAATGTTAAATGATCAGGTTAAAAAGGGCGGTGTTATGGCTTCTTCTTACGTAGGCGGACTGAGTGGTGCTTTCATCCCTGTAAGTGAAGATAAAGGTATGATCGATGCAGTGGAAATGGGTGCACTCACAATTGAAAAACTGGAAGCAATGACATGTGTATGTTCGGTAGGACTTGATATGATTGCGATTCCGGGTAAGACAAGTGCTTCTACTATTTCCGGAATTATTGCAGATGAGATGGCAATTGGTATGGTGAATCAGAAGACGACCGCAGTACGTCTGATTCCGGTTATTGGAAAAGATGTCGGAGAGACGGCAGAATTTGGTGGGCTTCTCGGTTATGCACCAATCATTCCGGTCAATGAATATGACTGCAGTGCATTTGTGAATAGAAAAGGAAGAATCCCTGCTCCTGTACACAGCTTTAAGAACTAAAAAGAGAACAGAGCTATAAGAAAAACGTGTGGCATATGATAATGAATACAATTTATATTATCATATGCTACACGTTTTTGTGCCTGGACAGGAAAGGAGCGCTGCTGACGAAAGAATGATTTATATACTATACATGTATGATCTGCTTTTGGTATTCGTTTATGAAAGGAATTCCGAACTTGTCGGACACTACGCTTTCGTACAGATCTGATGCAAAAGTGGTCTGATCCAGCATTCGTATTGTTTCCGGAAGAAGCGAATCTGTCTGTCCTAATTTTGTAATAACCGGAATGCTGGCGTTTTCTTTTATCTGACGCAGCACATCGGCATGTTCTTTACGAAATCCAAGAATTCTGGTATAGATGCAGGAAGATTCCCGGTATCTCAACATATCTTCTTTTTTTACGGCTAACAGAATATGCAGCAGACCTCTGCTGATACGGCTGTAAGTCAGTTCTTTTGTTTTTAAAAGCTGACAGAACTGTTCGAAGTTCAGAAACTGATTCCGGTTTCGGATGATACGGTTTGCAAGATCCTCGGATATATCCTGATACTCACATAGAGATCTCCGGGTTTCGCAGAGCAGGCGGTATTTTAATAAAAGGGAGAAATCATTTGTTTCAATGGGACAAGATTGATTCCATGCATCCCGTAACAGACGCAGGGCGTTTTCAGGAAGCTGGTTCTGCAACAGTTCGGAGAATCCGTCCGGTGTCTGCTGAGGATCTGCCGGATATCTGCTGAATGGCTGCTTTTCCCAATGTCTCAGGGCATTCCGAATGGCAGAGGCAGAACTTGACTGTGGCTGAAGTTTTGTGTCGTGGTATCCGGAAGAGTCCCGCTTTAACGTGTATGGTACCATTCTGCTGTTCTGCTTTTTCAGTGCTTTCAGATATTCAATCCCAAGAATATTATTGGGTTCAGAAAGAATCTGTGAAACGGAAGCATCACCGGTTAATTTTTCCAAAGCCTGGTGTCTGGCGGCAGGAAAAGAATGTCCTTTTTTTAATGCATCCTGAAGCATATGGCTGTAAGTATCTGATTCGGAGAGAAGCAGCTGTGCAATATGCTGTAAAACAGAAAGCTCTCCGCATTCACTTCCAAAGCATAATGTATCGATGCATCCCAGACCTTCCAGAATAGAGATGGCGCCTTGGGCGAAGAATTCGGCACTGCCGGATGCATAGCAGACAGGAAGCTCGCAGATAGCCGATGCGCCGTTTAGAAGTGCCATATGCGCACGGGAATGCTTGGATAGAAGCGCAGGAGTTCCGCGCTGTACATAATCGCCGCTCATGACGATTACAACCCGGTCGGCACCGGTTAGTTCCCTGGCTCTTTCTATATGATAAAGATGTCCGTTGTGAAATGGGTTATATTCTGTGATAAGTCCAACAGTTTTCATGAAAATCTCCTTGTATAACATTCTGAAATTGATTATACTATACAATGATTTGGTACGCAAATGGGATGTTTGCCGGGCAAGATCCGAAGAAAGGAGGAGGCATATTATTATGGAAGAAAATATGAATGAGGAAGCCTTAACGGCAGACGGGCAAAAAGACGATGATATTGATTATGTAGAAGACAGAGAAGAACTGACTGAAGAACGTATTAAGGATATGCTGGATGCCCGGGAATATAAAGAATTGAAAGAAGAACTGGAAACAAATATGTATCCGGTGGATCTTGCGGAGATTCTGGAAGAATTTGATCAGAAACACATGGTGCTGGTATTCCGTCTGCTTGCAAAAGAAGAAGCGGCAGAGACATTTTCATATATGAACAGCGATATGCGCGAAGACCTGATCAATGCACTGACGGATTCCGAACTGGAAGAGATCATGGAGGAAATGTATCTGGATGATACCGTTGATGTGCTGGAAGAGATGCCTGCCAACGTGGTAGACAGACTGCTGATGGTGACAGATGCGGAAAAACGTCAGCAGATCAATCAGCTTCTTCAGTATCCGGAGGACAGTGCCGGAAGTGTGATGAATGTAGATTATATTGCACTGCGAAGAGAGATGACGGTTGCTGATTCCATATTAAAAATAAGACAGGTTGGTCTCAACCGGGAGACGATTTATACCTGTTATGTAACAGAACAACGTCATCTGATCGGGCAGGTTGACATAAAAGAACTGCTGACCAGCAGTGAATCCAAGACGGTTGAAGAGATCATGGATACAAATATGTTGTATGCCCGTACGACAGACGATCAGGAAGACGTTGCTAATATCATTACAAAATATGGTCTGATCGCATTGCCGATCGTAGATCATGAAAACTGTATGGTCGGTATTGTAACCGTTGATGATGCGATGCAGGTACTTCAGGATGAGACAACGGAAGATATCAGCATCATGGCCGGTGTCAATCCAAATGAAGACTCGTATTTCGGGACATCAATATTCGAGCATGTAAAGAGCCGTATTCCCTGGCTGTTGTTTCTGATGCTGTCTGCGACGGTAACACAGATGATCATGAACAGCTACGAGAATGCACTGGCACTGATGCCGCAGCTTGCAGGATTTGTTCCGATGCTTACCGGAACCGGAGGAAACTGTGGATCGCAGAGCTCGACACTTGTGATCCGCGGACTTGCTGTCGGAGAGATTGAATTTTCGGATCTGTTTAAAGTAATCTGGAAAGAAATCCGCATTGCATTCTGCATCAGCATCATACTGTCTGTGGTAAATGGAATCCGTATCATGTTGATGGGACAGGGAGATGCCATGATGGCATTTACCATTGGTCTGACGATGGCTTGTACAGTGTTGATCGCAAAAGTAGTCGGATGTACACTCCCTCTGATCGCTAAGAAAATCGGACTTGATCCGGCAATCATGGCGACACCGCTGATCTCTACACTGGTTGATATCAGCACGATCAGTGTATATTTTGCGATCGTGAGTTACGTATTTCGCTTATAACACTGTGAAATTGCAATAGTTTTTGTCAAAAGCAGGATAAATATTGTACATTGTACGCAAAAAGAGACATAAGATTACCGTAAGAGCCCTTGTCCGCAAGGGCTCTTTGTATTATAATGAAAATACTGAGAAAAATATTTGGAAAGGAGTCTATTTATCATGGGATTTATAGATGAAATCAAAGCAAAAGCAAAAAGTTGTAAAAAAACAATCGTTCTTCCAGAGAGCGAAGACATCAGAACTTATGAGGCAGCAGAGGCAATCTTAAAAGAAGGGACAGCTAATCTGGTCCTGATCGGAAGCGAAGAAGAGATCGCTAAGAATAAAGGGGATTTCGATATCACAGGAGCAACAATCGTTGACCCTGCTACATACGAGAAAACAGATGAATATGTAGCAACACTTGTTGAACTGAGAAAGAAAAAAGGAATGACAGAAGAACAGGCAAGAGAGATTCTTCTTACTAATTACTTATACTATGGTGTAATGATGGTTAAGATGAAAGATGCAGACGGAATGGTATCAGGAGCATGCCACTCTACAGCTGACACACTTCGTCCATGCCTTCAGATCCTGAAGACAAAACCAGGAACAAAACTCGTCTCAGCATTCTTTGTAATGGTAGTACCTGATTGTGATATGGGAGAGAACGGAACATTTGTATTCGCTGACTGCGGACTGAACCAGAATCCTACATCCGAAGAGCTTGCAGCAATCGCTCAGTCTTCAGCAGAAAGCTTCAAACAGCTCGTTGGTGCTGATCCAAGAGTTGCTATGCTTTCTTACTCAACAATGGGAAGTGCAAAACACGATGACGTAACAAAAGTACAGGAAGCTGTTAAGATCGCAAAAGCTGAGAATCCGGATCTTATGTTAGACGGAGAGATGCAGCTTGATGCAGCACTTGTTCCTTCTGTTGGAGCAGCTAAAGCACCAGGAAGCCAGGTTGCAGGAAAAGCCAATACTCTGATCTTCCCTAACCTTGATGCAGGTAACATTGGATACAAACTTGTTCAGCGTCTTGCAAAAGCAGAAGCTTACGGACCAATGACACAGGGAATCGCAGCACCTGTTAACGACCTTTCAAGAGGATGCAGTGCTAAGGATATTGAAGGTGTTGTTGCAATCACAGCAGTTCAGTGCCAGAATCAGTAAGAGATAAAGTAAGAGGAGAAATAATATGAAAGTATTAGTAATGAACTGCGGAAGTTCATCTTTAAAATATCAGTTGATCGACATGGAGAACGAGAGCGTTCTTGCAAAAGGTATCTGTGAAAGAATCGGAGCCGATGGATCTGTATTAACACACAAACCAACAGGAAAAGATAAATATGTTGTAGAGCAGGCAATGCCAGATCATGGTGTAGCAGTACAGTTAGTACTGGATGCTTTACAGGATAAAGAGCATGGTGTGATCGAAAGTGCGGATGAGATTACAGCAATCGGACACCGTGTACTGCATGCAGGTACTATTTACAGTGATGCAACACTTGTAACAGAAGACGTGAAGAAAGTTGTTCGTGACTGCTTCGACCTCGGACCTCTTCATAACCCTGCAAACCTGATCGGTATTGAAGCTTGCGAAAAAGCAATGCCTGGCAAACCGAATGTAGCAGTATTCGATACAGCATTTGGTATGAATATTCCAAAGAAAGCAGCTATGTATGCAATCCCATATGAATATTATGAGAAATACAGCATCAGAAGATATGGTTTCCACGGAACAAGCCATATGTTTGTATCTGGTGAAACTGTAAAACTTCTTGGAAAAGAAGATGCAAAGGTTATTGTATGCCACATTGGTAATGGTGCAAGTATCTCCGCATCTATCGGTGGAAAATGCGTAGACACAAGTATGGGACTTACTCCTTTGGAAGGACTTGTTATGGGAACACGTAGTGGAGATGTTGATCCTGCAGTTCTTCAGTTCATCTGCAATCATGAAGATATCAGCGTAGATGAGATGCTGAATATCCTGAACAAAAAGTCAGGACTTCTTGGAATCAGCGGTGTGTCTTCTGACTTCCGTGATGTAAGACAGGCAGCTGTTGACGGAAACGAAAGAGCACAGCTTGCAATGGATACTTACAAATACCGTGTTGCAAAATATATCGGATCTTATACAGCAGCAATGAACGGTGTAGATGCAATCACATTTACAGCCGGTGTTGGAGAGAATGCTCCGGATCTCAGAAAAGACATCTGTGATTACCTTGGATATCTTGGCGTAGAGCTCGATGAAGAAAAGAATGAGAATGTTCACGGAGAGACAACCGTAATTTCTACACCAGAATCAAAAGTAAAAGTAATTGTCCTTCCTACAAACGAAGAGTTAGCTATTGCTCGTGAAACAGCAAAATTAGTTTAAGACTAAATGACTAAAAGAATGTAAATTTCTGTTGACAAAATAATTTTACATGATATAATAGTCTAGTGTGTGAATAGGAGACGATACTATGATATTAAACCTATCCGACGTTCTGTCTGAGCAGCATAAAGCAATACATGAATCTGTTCCGATCGAAATGACTTGTTTCAAGTCTGAGATGGGAGATTATGCAATTACAGAGAAGACACCACTTGAATTGTCTGTAGAATATGCAGGTGACCGCAAGTTGGAAGTGACTGGTAAAGCTAAGATTACATCAGTTGCACCATGTGACAGATGTCTGGAAGATGTAGAAGTGAAGGTGACACTTGACTTCAAGCATAAGATTGATACAGAGTCAGATGCATATGATCAGTCAGAAGATTTAGACGAGAATAACTATATTGACGGATATAGCTTAGATGTAGAACAATTGGTCTACAACGAGTTATTGGTAGGGTGGCCGACGAAAATTCTATGCAGCGAAGACTGTAAAGGTATTTGCAACGTATGTGGTCAGAACCTGAATAAAGGTACCTGTAACTGTGAAGATACGGGGCTCGACCCTAGAATGTCAGTTATCCGTGATGTATTTAAGAATTTTAAGGAGGTGTAACCTATGTCAATTTGTCCAAAGAATAAATCTTCTAAAGCAAGAAGAGACAAAAGAAGAGCAAACTGGAAAATGAGCGCACCAAACCTGGTAAAATGCAGCAAGTGTGGCGAATTAATGATGCCTCACAGAGTATGCAAGGCTTGTGGTTCATACAACAAAAAAGAAATCATTGCTCAGGATTAATTTTTGAAAAATGATAAAAAGAGACGATCGGTTTTGGTCGTCTCTTTTTTTGACTGAATTTTGTATAAAATAGTGAAAAAAAGATAAAATGATTACATTTTGTGTTGCAACATTTTCTGAAAGTGTTATAATTTTAACCAGATATAGAACGTAGTCTATAAATAAACTGCCGATGGGGAAAGTGAAAATTCATTTTACAGGCAAAGAGATGGACTATGTAGCTAAGGAGGAAAACAGAATGACAGAAGTAGCAAAGCGTATTGAAAAGCTTCGCGCACTGATGGCAGAGCAGAATATCGATGCATATGTTGTACCAACTGCAGATTTCCATCAAAGTGAGTATGTAGGAGAGCATTTCAAAGCAAGAAAGTTCATTACTGGATTCAGTGGTTCTTACGGAACGGCTGTAATCGCAAAAGATGATGCAGGTCTGTGGACAGATGGAAGATATTTCACACAGGCACTGACAGAGATGGAAGGCAGTGGAGTACGTCTGATGAAGATGTTCGTTGATGATACACCTTCTACAACAGAATGGCTTGCCCAGAAGATCCCGGAAGGCGGTAAGGTCGCATTTGATGGTCGTGTCCTTTCTATGGGTGAAGGACAGGAATATGAAGAAGTATTGGGTGCAAAGAATATCACGATCGAATATGAAGTAGATCTGATCGACCAGATCTGGGAAGACCGCCCGTCTCTTTCTAAGAAACCTTGTTTCTTCCTGGAAGACAAATACACAGGAGAGAATGTTGCATCCAAGCTGAAACGAGTTCGTGAGAAGATGGCTGAATACGGAGCAACGGTACATTTGATTGCGTCTCTGGATGATAACGCATGGCTTCTGAACTTCAGAGGAGATGATATTGACTTCTTCCCATTGGTTCTTGATTATGTGATCGTACGTAAAGACAGTGTAGATCTGTATATCGATGACAGCAAACTGAATGACCGCATCAGAGAAGAGATGGCAAAGAATAATGTCAACATTCATCCATACAATGACATTTACGAAGATGCTAAGAAGATTGGTGCAGATGAGGTTGCACTGATTGACCCGATGAAGATGAACTATGCACTGTATAAGAGTCTTCCATGTAAGGTAGTAGAAGGAGCTAATCCGACTATCTTGATGAAAGCAATTAAGAATGCTGTTGAGATTGAAAATATCAAAAATGCAGAATTGAAAGACAGTATTGCACTGACGAAGTTCATTTACTGGGTTAAGAAAAATTATGACAAGATGGAGATTACAGAGCTTTCTGCTTCAGATAAACTGACAGCTCTGCGTGCAGAACAGGAAGGATATATCCGTGACTCATTCGAACCTCTGCAGGCTTTCGGTGAGCACGCTGCAATGATGCATTATGCACCGTCTAAAGAGACAGACGTTGTATTAAAAGAAGGCGGTATGCTTCTGAGCGATACAGGCGGCGGATATTATGAAGGTTCTACTGATATTACCAGAACAACAGTACTGGGACATATCACACCGGAACTGAAGAAATATTACACAGCTGTATACAGAGCAATGCAGCACTTAAGCGCAGCAAACTTCCTCTATGGTAACCACGGATGGTCTCTGGATGTATTGGCAAGACAGCCAATCTGGGATATGAACAAAGACTTCCAGTGTGGAACCGGACATGGTTTCGGATATCTTGGAAGTATCCACGAGCCGCCAACAGGATTCCGCTGGTACATCGTTCCTTCTAAGAACGAACATCATCAGTTTGAGCCTGGTATGGTAATTACAGATGAGCCGGGAATCTATGAAGAAGGAGATTTTGGTATCCGTATCGAGAACAACCTGCTTACTGTAAACGGTGAGAAGAATAAATATGGACAGTTCATGCACTTTGAGACTCTGAACTTCGTACCAATCGACCTTGATGGTATCGATCCGGAAGAACTGACAAGATCAGAGAAAGAATGGCTGAATGATTATCACAAAGCCTGCTACGAGAAGGTTGGTCCATATCTGACTGATGAAGAAAGAGAATGGCTGAAAGAATACACAAGAGCTATCTAATACTTCTAAAGTACATAGAAAAAGCTGCAAGTAAGTAACTTTACTTACTCATAAGAAAATTTAACTGACAAGGGGTGTCAGAAAATTATAATAAAAAAATGCCGCGGACCAGCGGTCTGCGGCGTCTTTTAAGAAAAGGAGAATAGGTAAAATGGCAAAAATTACAGAAGGATATATGCCTTTCCATGGCTATCAGACATATTACAGAATCGTTGGAGAACAGAAAGATAACGGAAAAGCTCCGTTGATCTGCTTACACGGTGGACCTGGATCTACACACAACTATTATGAAGTCCTGGATAACGTTGCAGATGATGATGATCGTATGATCGTTATGTACGACCAGTTAGGATGTGGTAAATCTTATCTTGACGGACATCCGGAGATGTGGACACAGGATCTCTGGCTGGATGAATTAGATGCTTTAAGAGAACACCTTGGATTAAAAGAATGCCACATTATCGGACAGTCATGGGGCGGAATGATGCAGATTGCATATGCCATCGAGCGTGGAGCAGAAGGGGTAAAATCCTTCATCATTTCTTCCGGACATCCAAGCAGCAGCCTGTGGGCAAGAGAAGGTATGCGTAGAATTAAGATGATGTCTGAAGAGGATCAGGCAGCAATCAACGATGCTTTGGAGCGCAATGACTTCACAGGAGAAGCTTATCTGAAAGCAGTAGATAACTATATGGACAGATACTGTAATTACTGGAGAGAAGATCTTCCAGAGTGTTGTACAAGACCTAAGAAATCCGGTGGAGAAGCTTATCTGTATGGATGGGGACCGAACGAATTCGTTCCATCTGGTACACTGAAAGACTTCGAGTACATCGACAGACTTCACGAGATCAAAGTTCCATCACTGATCATGAGTGGTATCTCTGATCTGTGCTCACCATTAGTTGCAAAGACTATGGCAGATGAAATCCCGAATTCTAAATGGATCCTCTGGGAGAGAGCAAGACATACAACATTCGTAGACAGACACGATGATTACTGCGTAGAGCTGATCAAGTGGATGAACGAATACGATAAATAAAATACATAAAATGATTTGAAAAAGATCTCCGTCATTTGACGGGGATCTTTTTCAAATGCGATATCTGTAAATTAATAGTGACTTCACTGCGTAAATGTGATAAAATAAATCGTCTGGCATATAAGAATAATCAATGTCTGATAATATAATCTGATAAGAAAGAGGGAAAGTTCTGATTGTAATCATGGAAAATCAGAACTGAAAGAGAGATGGAAAAAGAAAAAAATAACAGAAGTTCCTTTTCAGGAAAAATAGGATTCGTTCTGTCTGCGGCAGGCGCATCCGTCGGTCTGGGAAATATCTGGAGATTCCCCTATCTGGCCGCAAAATATGGTGGAGGTATATTCCTCCTGATCTACATCCTGCTTGCGCTGACATTTGGTTATACAATGATCGTTGCGGAATCAGCTCTTGGACGTATGACAAGAAAGAGTCCGGTTGGTGCGTTTAAAGCCTTTGGCAAAAAGGCCGGATGGTTGTCGTTCGGTGGATGGATCAATGCAATTATTCCTGTGTTGATCGTACCGTATTATTCTGTCATCGGTGGATGGGTAATTAAATATTTTGTGGAATACCTGAAAGGGAATGGCGCAAAATTAGCAGAAGATGGATATTTTTCAAACTTTATATCCAATGGTCTTTCTACGGAAATATGCTTTATTGTTTTCTGTATGTTCACATTGATCATTATCTATGCGGGTGTCCGTAATGGAATTGAACGTGTTTCCAAGTTTATGATGCCGATACTGGTGGTACTGTCTGTGATCATTGCAATCTATTCGGTGACAAGACCGGGTGCGCTGGCTGGTGTGAAATACTTCCTTGTACCAAATCCTAAAAACTTTTCATGGATGACGGTTGTAACAGCCATGGGACAGATGTTCTATTCTCTGTCAATTGCTATGGGTATTTTGGTCACATTTGGCTCTTACATGAAAAAAGACACGTCCATCGAAGATTCGACAAGGAATGTTGAAGTATTTGATACTGCAATTGCAATTATGGCTGGTCTGATGATTATTCCGGCTGTATTTGCATTCTCTGGTGGAGATCCGGATACGCTGCAGGCAGGTCCGTCATTAATGTTTATTACAATTCCAAAGGTATTTGATAGCATGGGATTTGGAACGTTTGCAGGAATCCTGTTCTTTTTACTTGTATTATTTGCTGCTGTTACAAGTTCTATCGCATTAACAGAAAGTTCAGTTTCTACTGTAGAAGACGAATTAAAATGGAGCCGTAAGAAATCCACGGTTATTGTGGGATTCATTATGATTATTCTTGGAACATTGTCATGCCTTGGATATGGACCATTATCATTCGTAAAGATTATCGGAATGCAGTTCCTGGACTTCTTTGACTTCCTTACCAATTCTGTGATGATGCCGATTGCTGCGTTGATGACAAGTTTATTTGTATCTAAAGTAGTTGGTGTGGATCGTATGGAAGAAGAAATCCGGCATGGGGAAAGTAAATTCCGCAGAAAGAAGATATTTGTCGTAATGATCAAGTATCTGTGCCCAATCTTTGCTATTATTATTCTGGTCAGTTCGGTAGCAAATGCATTTGGGTGGATTTCAATGTAAGTGTATTGGGATTTAATTTATTAACTGGGGAAGCGGCCTCTCAGTCCTTGAAGGAAACAATAGATAAGGCTTCTTGTTCAGGTTCCATACCATAAGAAACACTAAGAGAGTCAGAATCACCTAAAAGCAAAGGAACTACGCTCAAACTCGGCGTTCGCCTCAAACACGTTCGCTTCGTTCCTTTAACGGTGCTTCTGACTCTCTAATTGTTTCTAACGGCATTCCACATTCACAATAATCCTTATCTATTGTTTCCTTCAAGTCGTGACTGGCAGCGAATGTTAATAAATAAAATGCCCGGAAGTGTAACCCGGTGGAAGCCACTACGGTTACGCATTTGCCATTTCATTTGTAAGGCATTCGCCACCCACGGAATAAAAAGTAGGAAGCCGTTCCAGTGAATGTGAAGAAGGTGTTGGAAATAGTTAAGCGCCAAAATTATGCGTTGGGTTTTCGAAATTTGCCTGTTTGAGCCGAATGGCGAGTTGCAAATTTCGGAAGCCCGTTTTTAGCATAATTTTGACGCTTTAGTATTTCCCACCGACGGAACCTGAACAGGAACGGCTTCCTACTTTTTATGCAGGTCCGGGTAGTCATGCCTTCTAAATTAAATCCCAAATCGATTTAAATAACGGGTCGCACAGTGCGCCAGACACGCAGCCCCGATCGGACACACATCCTCATTAAACTGTACCTTTGGGTTATGTGCAGAATACTTCCCGCGATCATCCATATATCCGGCAGACAGATACATGAAAGCGGATGGTACCTGTTCTGCAATATTTGCAAAATCTTCAGAAGCACTTGCGGATATGCCTGGGTAAGGGGTTAGTTTCGGAATATCCAGTTCCTTCATGAAGCCGACGATCTGTTCGGTAAATTCCGGATTGCAGATCAGAGGCGGTACTTCCGAGATCATAGTGATTTTGGCTGTTCCTCCGAAAGTTTCGGCTGTCCGGATTGCCGTTTCTTTCATTCTTCGTACCAGAAGTTCTCTGGAATTTTTATCGTTCGTTCGAATAGTTCCTTCGAGAACGGCAGTATCAGGAATGATATTGGCGGCGGTTCCGGCCTGGAATTTACCGACGGTCATAAGACAGGCTTTGGAAGGATCTGTCTCACGGGCGATTACAGACTGCAGTGCAAAATATACATGGGCTGCAATATTGATCGGATCAACGGAATTCTGAGGATAGGCACCATGTGCTCCCTTTCCTTTGATTTCGATATGAAAACCGTCAACGGAGTACATCATAGTTCCTGTATTGTTATACATGTAGATTCCAACCGGCATCTGCCCTGGAGATACATGATAGGCCAGTGCCGCATCTACTTTCGGATTCTCCAGGATACCATGTTCTATCATATTTTTACTGCCTTCGAATGTTTCTTCCGCAGGCTGGAACATAAATTTGACTGTGCCTTTTAACTCGGCCTCATTTTCTTTTAGCATTTTTGCAGCGGTCAGTAACATGGCAGCGTGAAAATCATGTCCGCAGGCATGTGCTTCTTTTCCGGTCGGGCAGGCAAATGGAAGTCCGCTTTCTTCCGGCATTGGGAGGGCATCCATGTCCGCACGTAATAATAAGACTTTACCGCCATTTCCGACAGTAGCAGTCACACCTTCTCCGCACCTCGAAGGCACCAATCCATATTCGGTTAATTTGTCCATTACATATACGCAGGCCATTGGCATATGAAGACCGGCCTCTGCATTCATATGAAAGTAACGTCTGTTTTTTATGGTTTCATCGTTGAGTTCAAGAGCTCTCTTATAATAATCCATTTATTGATCCCTTTCTTTCTATAATTTCATATCTAATTTTGATGATAAAAGGTATTATACCAACCGGATCATATATTATCAAACTTCTGATAAATATTTTTGAAAATATTGATTTTTGCATGGATGTTTAGTAGAATAAATTCAGTAATATTAGGAGGAATTAATATGTCAGAAAATACGGTGATCGCATTGGACGCTATGGGCGGGGACAATGCACCGGGTGAGATGGTAAAAGGGGCAGTCGATGCCCTTGGACGTGAACAGGACATAAAAGTATATCTGCTTGGCAAAGAAGATATGGTGAATGCTGAATTACAGAAGTACACTTATGACAAGAACAGACTGGAAGTTGTGAATACAACCGAAGTTATAGAAACTGCTGAGCCGCCGGTGAATGCGATCAGAAGAAAGAAAGACTCTTCCATCGTAGTCGGAATGAAGATGGTAAAGGAAGGAAAGGCTGATGCATTTGTATCTGCCGGAAGTTCCGGAGCAATTCTGGTGGGCGGACAGGTAATCGTTGGAAGAATCAAAGGTGTAGAGAGACCACCGCTTGCGTCTCTGATCCCGACAGAGAAGGGGGTAGCACTTTTGATCGACTGCGGTGCAAATGTAGATGCCAGAGCATCACACCTGGTTCAGTTTGCCAAGATGGGTTCTATTTACATGGAGCATGTGATTGGTATTAAGAGTCCAAAAGTCGGAATTGTAAATATCGGAGCAGAAGAAGAAAAGGGTAATGCATTGGTAAAAGAAACATTCCCTCTATTAAAAGAAGAAAAAGAACTGAATTTTATCGGCAGTGTGGAAGCAAGAGAGATTCCGCATGGGCAGGCAGATGTCATTGTGACAGAAGCATTTTCGGGCAATGTAATCCTTAAGTTATATGAAGGCGTCGGTGCGGTATTGATCAGTAAGGTGAAAGAAGGACTGATGTCCACCCTCAGAAGTAAGATTGGTGCATTGCTTATCAAGCCGGCGTTGAAATCAACTTTAAAATCGTTTGATGCAAGTGAGTATGGCGGAGCGCCGCTGCTTGGATTAAATGGTCTGGTTGTAAAGACGCATGGAAGCTCGAAAGCAAAAGAAGTCAGCAATACATTAATCCAATGTGTAACATTTAAGAAGCAGAAGATCAATGAAAAGATCAGGGAAAGTATTCAATCGGAGCAAAAATCCGCTGAATAATATATTACTAACTATGATAAGAAAAGGAGATTTGATATGGAACTTGAAAAATTAAAAGAAATCATCGCTGATGTATTAAATGTAGAAGTGAATGATATTACAGAGGACACAACATTTGTAGATGATCTGGGAGCAGACTCCCTTGATATCTTCCAGATTATTATGGGAATAGAAGAAACATTTGACATTGAGATCGATAATGATGACGCTGAGCAGATCTCTACAGTTGGAGATGCTGTTGAGCAGATCAAGAATGCAACAAATAATAACTAGGCAGATATAAAAAGAACGAAAGGGCCCTGCCAGGGGCTTTTTTCGTTCTTTAGGATGGAGTTTACAATGAGCAAAGACCTTAAAGAATTAGAAGGAAAGATTGGTTACAAATTTGATGACTTTACCCTGTTTACAAAGGCGATGATTCACAGCTCTTATGCCAACGAAAAGCATCTGCCAAAGTATGAGTGTAATGAACGTCTGGAATTTCTGGGAGATGCGGTTCTTGAACTGGTGTCCAGCGAATTCCTGTTTCACAATAATCCGAAGCTTCCGGAAGGGGAACTTACAAAGACAAGAGCAAGTATGGTATGTGAACCGGCACTGGCATTCTGCGCAAGAGATCTGGATCTTGGTGAATACCTTCTGCTTGGTAAAGGAGAAGATGCTACCGGAGGACGAAAGAGAGAATCTGTAACATCGGATGCAATGGAGGCTCTGATCGGAGCAATTTATCTTGATGGTGGTTTTGCTAATGCAAAAGAGTTTATACATCGATTTATTTTGAAAGATTTGGAGAACAAGAAACTCTTTTTTGATAGCAAGACTATCCTGCAGGAAATCGTGCAGGCGAATTTTAAAGAAGTAATCTCGTATCATCTGATTGGTGAAGAGGGACCGGATCATAATAAGACTTTCCGTGTTGCGGTACATATCGGAGAAGAAGAATACGGAGTCGGAGAAGGCCGGACGAAGAAAGCAGCAGAGCAGGAGGCTGCATATATCAGCATTTTGAAACTGCATGAAAAGAATATAAAGTAGGTGTGGAATGTATTTAAAAAGCATAGAAGTGCAGGGATTTAAATCATTTGCCAATAAAATTAAATTCGAATTCCATAATGGAATCACCGGCATTGTCGGTCCGAACGGAAGTGGAAAAAGTAACGTAGCAGATGCGGTCAGATGGGTGCTTGGGGAACAGCGTGTGAAGCAGTTAAGAGGCGGCAACATGCAGGATGTTATTTTTTCCGGTACTGAGAACAGAAAGCCGCTTAGTTATGCATCGGTGGCGATTACTCTGGACAATTCAGACCATAAGCTTCCGGTTGATTACGAAGAAGTTACGGTAGCAAGAAAGCTATACCGTTCCGGAGAAAGCGAATATCTGATCAATGGAAGAGCATGCAGATTAAAAGATGTAAATGAACTTTTCTATGATACAGGTATCGGAAAAGAAGGGTATTCGATTATCGGACAGGGACAGATTGATAAGATCTTAAGTGGTAAGCCGGATGAGAGGCGGGAACTTTTTGATGAGGCGGCAGGAATTGTTAAATTCAAACGAAGAAAAAGTATGTCAGTCAAAAAGCTGGAAGACGAACGCCAGAATCTGGTCCGTGTCAATGATATTCTGTCTGAACTGGAAAAACAGGTCGGACCGTTAGAACGTCAGTCTGAAAAGGCGCGGGAATATCTGAAACGCAAAGAAGAATTAAAAACATACGATATCAATATGTTTCTTTTGGAAATGGAACGTATCCGGGATCAGATCCGGAATCTGGATGAAAAACTGCGTATTACAAAAGGAGAACTAGAAGAAGCAACCAGCAAGTATGCAGATACAAAGACAGAATATGAGTCGATTGAAGAACAGGTGGAAGTGATCGATGATTCCATTGAAAAAGCGAACCGTCAGTTAAATGAGACAACCATTCTGAAGCAACAGTTAGAGAACCAGATTGCATTGTTAAAAGAACAGATCCACAGTGCGCGGATGAATGATGAACACTTCGATCAGCGTGCCGGTGTTATTGATTCGGAGATAGATGTCCGTGAAGGACAGCTGAAAGAACTTCACACGGAAAAAGATTCCATTGAAAAACAGATGGAAGAAAAGCGGTCAGAAGAAGATAAGATCAAAAATGAACTGACGGAATTGCAGGAGAAGATTGCTCAGATTACCGGATCTGTCGATGAAAAAAAGAATCATATTATGGAAATACTGAATAACAGAGCATCCACGAAAGCTCAGATTCAGAAATTCGATACAATGATGGAGCAGATTCAGGTAAGAAAATCGCAGATTAACCGTGAAATCCTTGCAAATGACAGTGAGATCGCAGAAGAGAATGAGAGTCTGAATAAATTCCAAATGGAATTGAAAGTTATTTCCGACAAGATCATTTCACTGAATGACGAGAATAAAGAATATGAACGCAGGATCAGGGAATTGCAGACTAAGATTTCGAAAGAATCCCAGAAGCTGCAGATCGGACAATCTGCTTTTCACAGGGAACAGTCCAGACTGGAATCATTAAAGAATATTACGGAACGGTATGACGGATACGGTAACAGTATTCGTAAAGTCATGGATAATAAGGACCGGGAGCAGGGACTTCTGGGTGTAGTAGCAGATATCGTGAAGGTTGAAAAAGACTATGAGATCGCTATTGAGACTGCACTTGGAGGAAATATCCAGAATATCGTAACGGAGGATGAGGATACAGCAAAACGAATGATTCATTTCCTGAAGAAGAATAAGTTTGGACGTGCAACCTTTCTGCCGTTAACGTCGATCCGTGCGAATTCCGGGATTAACCGGCCGGAAGTACTGAAAGAAACGGGAGTTATCGGGACAGCCAACAAATTGATCCAGGTGGAGAGCAAATATAAAACCCTTGCAGATTATCTGCTGGGAAGAACACTGGTAGTAGATCATATTGATCATGCAACAATGATTGCAAGGAAATACCACCAGTCTATCCGTATCGTAACACTGGAAGGCGAGCTGATCAATCCAGGTGGTTCCATGACCGGTGGAGCATTTAAAAACTCAAGTAATCTTCTGAGCAGACGACGGGAAATCGAAGAATTTGAAAAGACCGTGCAGAAGCTTAAGCAGGAGATGACGGAGATGAAACAACAGATCTCTGGTCTGAAAGAAGAACGTGCAGGGTATTATGAGAAGACCGATGCAATCAGTACAGAACTGCAGAAAGCATATGTCGTACAGAATACGGCGAAGATGAATGCAGATCAGTCATCAACCAGGATCAGAAGCTTCAGACAGCAGTTTGATAATCTGCGGAATGAAGCTGCGAAACTCGATGCACAGATCACGGAGATCATGGACAATCAGGAATCTATTAATATTGAGCTGGATACATCCGAAAGTCTGGAGAATGATCTGAATCTCACCATTGAGAAAGAGCAGAAAGAACTGGAAGATGTTCATACAAAAGAGAGTATTAAGACCAGAAAATCAGAACAGATTCATCTGGAATATGCAGGATTAGAGCAAAAATATACATTTATCACGGAAAATATTACCCGTATCTGCGAAGAGGTCGATAAATTCCGGACTGAATTGGAAGAGCTGACAAAGAATAAAGGCGGCAATTCCAGGGAGATCACCGAAAAAGAGGAGAAGATCCACGAGTTAAAAACAACAATTGATCATTCCGGAGATTTGTTTGAAGAGATCAAACTTCAGATCGAACATTCAAAAAGTGAACGAATGGAACTGAATAAACGTCACAAAGCGTTCTTTGAAAAACGTGAAGAGATCTCGAAACATATGGCGGATCTTGATAAAGAAGTTTACCGTCTGGAAAGCCAGAAAGAAGGCTGCGAAGAAGCTTCCGAGAAGCAGATTAATTATATGTGGGAAGAATATGAACTCACACTGAATCATGCAAAAGAGCTTAGGAATCCGAATCTGACCGATCTTGCAGATATGAAGAGACGGATCCAGGAATTAAAAAGTGAGATCCGTGCACTGGGAAATGTCAATGTCAATGCGATAGAAGAATATAAAAGTGTATCCGAACGGTATGAATTTCTGAAAGGACAGCATGATGATCTGGTTGAAGCAGCCGAAACACTGGAGCAGATCATCGAGGAACTTGATAATGCCATGCGCAAGCAGTTTAAAGAGCAGTTTGCCAGAATTGCCGCAGAGTTTGATCAGGTATTCAAGGAGATGTTCGGCGGTGGAAAAGGAACGCTGGAACTTATGGAAGATGAGGATATTCTGGAAGCAGGTATCCGGATTATTGCCCAGCCGCCAGGAAAGAAGCTGCAGAACATGATGCAGTTATCCGGAGGCGAAAAGGCACTGACAGCAATAGCACTTCTTTTTGCAATCCAGAATCTGAAACCGTCACCATTCTGCCTGCTGGATGAGATAGAGGCGGCGCTTGATGATAACAACGTAGACCGTTTTGCGCAATATTTGCACAAATTAACAAAATATACGCAGTTCATTGTAATTACACACCGACGAGGAACAATGACCGCAGCAGACAGACTGTATGGTATTACTATGCAGGAAAAAGGTGTCTCTACACTGGTATCTGTCAGCCTGCTGGAAAATGAACTGGATAAATAGGAGGAAGGTATGGGATTTTTTGAAAAACTGGTTGCCGGTCTTGGCAAGACCAGAGATAATATTGTATCAGGAATGGACAGCATCTTTCACGGATTCTCCCGTATCGATGATGACTTTTACGAGGAATTGGAGGAAGTACTGATCATGGGAGACCTTGGTGTACAGGCAACCTATGATATTCTGGATGATCTGAAAGCAAAGGTAAAAGAAAAACACATCAAAGAACCGATGGAGTGCCGGGAACTTCTGATTGAAAGTATCAAAGAACAGATGGATATCGGGGAAACGGCATATGAATTTGAAAACCATACATCCGTAGTGATGGTGATCGGTGTCAATGGTGTGGGAAAGACTACAACGATCGGAAAGCTGGCCGGAAAACTCCGCGCAGAGGATAAGAAAGTGGTAATTGCAGCGGCTGATACATTCCGTGCTGCAGCAGGAGAACAGTTAAAAGAATGGGCGAACCGTTCGCAGGCTGAGCTGATCGGCGGACAGGAAGGCTCTGACCCGGCATCGGTAGTGTTTGATGCTGTTGCGGCAGCAAAAGCACGGCACGCAGATGTATTAATGATAGATACAGCCGGTCGTCTGCATAATAAAAAGAATCTGATGGAAGAACTCAGAAAGATGAATAAGATCATCGACCGGGAATTTCCTGAGGCATACAGAGAGACGCTGGTGGTTCTGGATGCAACAACAGGGCAGAATGCTCTGCAGCAGGCAAAAGAATTCAACGATGTGGCAGAAATTACAGGAATTGTTCTGACAAAGATGGACGGAACCGCAAAAGGCGGTATCGCAGTTGCAATCCATGCAGAACTTGGCGTTCCGGTAAAATATATCGGTGTAGGAGAGACCATTGATGATCTGCAGAAATTTGATGCGGATGATTTCGTGAATGCGTTATTCGAAAGACCAAAAGATGATGAGACTTCAGAAGAGGTTTCAGAAAACAAATAAGAGGAAGAGAGGAAATACGAGATGTTAACATTAGAAAAATTCAAGCAGGCGAGTGAAATCGTAAAAGAAGTAACCCTTCCAACCAAGCTGGTATACAGTGAATATTTAAGCAACCAGACAGGTGCAGAAGTATATCTGAAACCAGAAAATATGCAGTACACGGGTGCTTACAAAGTACGTGGCGCATATTATAAAATCAGCACAATGAGCGAAGAAAACAGAAAGAAAGGTCTTGTTACAGCATCGGCCGGTAACCATGCACAGGGCGTAGCATATGCAGCAAAAAAATTTGGCTGCAAAGCAACGGTCGTTATGCCGACAGTTACCCCACTGATCAAAGTTAACCGTACCAAGAGTTATGGTGCAGAAGTTGTATTACACGGGGATGTCTATGATGATGCCTGCGCATATGCGATGAAATTAGCAGAAGAAAACGGATATACGTTTGTCCATCCGTTCGATGATCTGGATGTCGCAACCGGACAGGGCAGTATCGCTATGGAAATCTTTGATGAACTTCCGGATGTAGATTATATCCTCGCACCGATAGGTGGCGGCGGACTGATTACAGGTGTATCTACACTTACAAAACTTCTGAATCCAAATGTAAAAGTAATCGGTGTAGAACCGGCAGCTGCTGCAAGTATGACAGAAGCATTAAAGGAAAGACATCCTGTAACACTTTCCAGTGCAAACACCATCGCAGATGGTACTGCTGTGAAACGTGTAGGAGAGAAGATATTCCCATACGCAGAGAAAAATATTGATGAAGTGATCACTGTTGCAGATGATGATCTGATTGGGGCATTCCTCGATGTAGTAGAAAATCATAAGATGATAGTAGAAAATTCCGGACTTCTGACGGTGGCAGCCCTCAGACAGCTTGATTTGAAAGGAAAGAAAGTCGTATCTATCTTAAGCGGCGGAAATATGGATGTGATCACAATGTCGTCAATCGTACAGCATGGATTGATACAGCGAGACAGAATCTTCTCTGTATCGGTACTGCTTCCTGACAAACCAGGTGAACTGGTACGTGTTGCATCTACGATTGCCAAAGCAAACGGTAATGTAATCAAACTGGAACACAACCAGTTTGTAAGTACCAACCGAAACGCAGCAGTAGAACTTCGAATCACACTGGAAGCCTTCGGAACCGAACACAAGCATCAGATTATGAAAGCGTTAGAAGACGAAGGCTTAAGTCCTAGAGAAGTCAATGCCAAGCTTTATTAATATGATACCAGAGAACTTTTTCAGCGACTATTCAAAAAATGATTATGGAAATCCCATAATCATTTTTTTTGAATAAATATCCATAATAATACTTGACAACACATGTATCATTGTATACAATTATACATGTTGAATTTAGTACTTTACTACGAAAAATTATTTTTAGAAAGCAGGCGATGAAAGAATGGAAAACAGGAAAGTATACCTGGATAATCATACAAATTTATTGCAACTGGAAGAACACATGTACCCGTTGGTAGATGTAAAGACGCCGAATGTGTTTCGTAATCTGTTCCATTATGATGAGATTCCGAAAATCGCATTCAATGACCGAATTGTTCCGCATTGTATGCCGGATGAAATCTGGATTACAGATACAACATTCCGGGATGGTCAACAGTCACGTGCCCCATACAGTACGGAGCAGATCGTAACATTATATGATTATTTCCATCGTCTGGGTGGTCCAAAAGGAAAGATCAGACAGTGCGAATTCTTTCTTTACAGTAAAAAAGACAGAGATGCTGTATACAAATGTATGGAAAGAGATTATAAATTTCCGGAAGTAACAAGTTGGATCCGCGCAAGCAAGAAAGATTTTCAACTGGTAAAAGAGATTGGAATGAAAGAAACAGGTATTCTAGTGAGCTGTTCGGACTATCATATTTTCTATAAATTAAAAATGACCAGACGTGAGGCAATGGAGCATTATCTGTCTATTGTAAGGGAATGCCTTGAGACAGGAATCAGTCCGAGATGTCATCTGGAAGATATCACCCGTTCCGACATCTACGGATTCGTGATCCCGTTCTGCCTGGAACTGATGAAACTGATGGATGAGTATAAGATTCCGGTTAAGATACGTGTCTGTGATACGATGGGATATGGAGTAAATTATCCGGGAGCAGTAATTCCAAGATCTATTCCGGGAATTATCTATGGTCTGCGTGTACATGCAGGTGTTCCGAGTGAACTGATCGAATTCCACGGACACAATGATTTCTACAAAGCAGTCAGCAACTCTTCAACCGCATGGTTATATGGTGCTTGTGGCGTAAACTGTTCGCTTTTCGGAATCGGGGAACGTACCGGCAATACACCACTGGAAGCGATGGTATTCGAATATGCACAGCTTCGCGGTACACTGGATGGCATGGATACAACAGTCATCACAGAGATGGCAGATTATTATGAAAAAGAGATTGGTTACCGGGTTCCTTCCAGGACACCATTCGTTGGCAAGAACTTTAATGTGACCAGAGCCGGAATCCATGCAGATGGACTCTTGAAAAACGAAGAGATTTATAATGTATTCGATACCGATAAATTCCTGAACCGTCCGCCGCTTGTGGCAATTTCCAATACTTCGGGACTTGCAGGTATTGCCCACTGGATCAATACATATTTTAAGCTTCCGGATGATAAGAAAGTGGATAAGAATTCAGAACTGGTAAACGCAGTAAAAGACTGGGTAGATGAACAGTACGAAGAAGGACGTGTAACCGTTCTTACAGATGATGAGCTGATCGCAGTTATTGATCAGAACTGCAAAAGACTGGGTATAGATTTGATTTAATTGGGGTGTTTTTATGGAAGAATATCAGGACAGATCCTTACGAGGAAGAGTGTTCCGGCATCTGCGGGAAGATATTCTGAATGGGGTATATAAAGATCATGAAGAATTAAGGGAAGTAACAATCGGTGAAGAACTGGGGGTAAGCAGAACACCGGTAAGAGAAGCCTTAAGACAATTGGAGTTAGAAGGACTGGTTACGATCATTCCGAATAAAGGTGCATATGTGACAGCCATTACCAGAAAAGATGTGAAAGATATCTATAAGATACGTTCGCAACTGGAAGGGCTGTGTGCCAACTGGGCAACAAAATATATTACGGACGCGCAGATTGAAGAACTGGAAGAAGTGATTCTTCTGTCAGAATTTCATTTACATAAGAAAGGATCCGGACAGATTGAACAGATGTCAGAAATGGATGGTAAGTTTCATAAGATATTGTATGAGGCATCCAACAGCAGGATCCTGGAACATGTATTGACAGATTTTCACAAGTATGTACAGCTTGCAAGGACGATGTCGATTGAAGCACCGGAGCGTGCCGAAAAGTCAATAGAAGAACACCGAGAAATACTGGAGGCAATCAAGGCAAAAGATGCGGCAAAAGCAGAACAGCTTGCAAACGAACATATATTACATGTGATGGAAAATCTGCATCTGGAAGAATAATGAAAGATGCCGCGAACAGATAGAAAGGAGACAAACATCATGGCAAAAATTAAAATGACAACACCAATCGTAGAGATGGACGGGGACGAAATGACAAGAATCCTCTGGAAGATGATCAAAGAAGACCTTCTGGAGCCATATATTGAACTGAACACAGAATATTATGATCTGGGTCTGGAGCACAGAAATGAGACGAATGATCAGGTGACTATCGATGCAGCCAATGCGACCAAGAAATATAAAGTAGCCGTAAAATGTGCAACCATCACACCAAATGCAGCACGTATGACAGAGTATGATCTGAAAGAAATGTGGAAGAGCCCGAACGGAACGATCCGTGCAATACTGGACGGAACAGTATTCCGTGCACCGATCGTTGTAAAAGGAATTGAGCCATGTGTAAAGAACTGGAAAAAACCAATCACTATTGCAAGACATGCATATGGAGATGTATATAAAAATACAGAGATGAAGATTCCTGGACCTGGAAAAGTAGAACTGGTATACACGGCAGAAGACGGCACAGAGACCAGAGAACTGGTACACAACTATGCAGGACCGGGTGTTGCACAGGGAATGCATAACTTATGCGGATCTATTGAAAGCTTTGCGAGAAGCTGCTTTAATTATGCATTGGATACAAAGCAGGATCTGTGGTTCGCAACAAAAGATACGATCTCTAAGAAGTATGACCATACATTCAAAGATATTTTCCAGGAAATCTTTGACAAAGATTATGCCGAGAAGTTCAAAGAAGCCGGAATTACATATTTCTATACTTTGATCGATGATGCGGTTGCAAGAGTTATGAAATCAGAAGGTGGATATATCTGGGCATGTAAGAACTATGACGGAGATGTAATGAGTGATATGGTTTCTTCCGCATTTGGTTCTCTTGCAATGATGACATCTGTTCTGGTATCACCGGACGGAAATTATGAATATGAGGCAGCTCATGGAACGGTACAACGTCATTATTACAAGCATCTGAAAGGGGAAGAGACTTCTACAAACTCTGTAGCTACAATTTTTGCATGGACAGGTGCTCTCAGAAAACGTGGTGAGATGGATGGAAATTCCGAATTGACAGCGTTCGCAGATAAGCTTGAAAAAGCAACCATCGATACCATTGAAGAAGGTAAGATGACAAAAGACCTGGCATTGATCACGACACTGGAAAATCCAACTGTATTGAACAGCGAGGGATTTATTAAGGCAATTGCCGAGAAATTAAAGTAGATAATATATGACAAAAACACCATACAATGTGAAAATTTCCGAATGAATTTGACGGATCACAGTGTATGGTGTTTTTATGTATGAATGAACAGCGTATAAATTAAGCGTCTTCCGCTAATTCCTCCCATTTCATATATAATTCTTCTAATTCTTCCGCTATGGTGGCTTTTTCTTTTGCCAATTCCTGGCATTTTACAGAGTTGGTGAAGATTTCTTCCTGAACCATCAGGGCATCAATCTCACCGTCGCGGTCTTCCAGTTCACCGATACGTTCTTCCGTTTTTTTAAGCTCATTCTGACGTTTGCGGAGTCTTGCCTGGGCTTCCTTTTGCTCCTGCCAGCTGAGTTTTGACTCGGATACATTCTTGTCTGTACTGTTATCTGAAACGGATGAAGATGTAGAAGCTGCTCCGGCATATGCGGTAGTGAGTTCTTCTTTTTTCTCCAGATAATAGTCATAATTTCCGATATAATTTACAAATGTATGATTGACAAGATCTAGAATCCGTGAAGCGGTCTGATTGATGAAATAACGGTCATGAGAGACATAAAGTACGGTGCCGGTATAATCATTCAAAGCATTCTCAAGGATTTCTTTGGATGCGATGTCCAAATGGTTGGTCGGCTCGTCGAGGATCAGGAAATTTGCTTCAGAGAGCATCAGTTTCGCAAGAGATACACGTCCGCGTTCCCCACCGCTCAAAGAACTGATCTGTTTGAAGACATCATCACCGGTAAAAAGAAATGCTGCAAGCACATTCCGGATTTCCGTATTCGTAAGAGTCGGATAATCATCGGAAATCTCGTCAAAAATTGTTTTCTCCATATGAAGGACATGATGTTCCTGATCGTAGTAGCCGATCTTAACATTGGAGCCAAGTGTATAAGTACCGGAATCGGCAGATACCACACGGTTTAAAATCTTAAGAAGCGTAGTCTTTCCTGTCCCGTTATCACCGATTACTGCAACATGTTCACCTCGTTTGATCTCAAGATTAACGTCTGTAAAAAGCTCCTGTCCGGGGAAAGATTTGCTTAAATGTTCAACAGTCAGGACATCATTGCCGCTTACACAGGATGGTTCCAGTTTCAGATGTATATCTGTATTAACTTCTATCGGTTTTTCGATAGTCTGCATCTTTTCCAACATCTTTTCACGGCTTTCGGCACGTTTGATGGATTTTTCACGGTTGAAAGAACGAAGCTTTTCGATAACTGCCTCCTGATGCTTGATTTCCTGCTGCTGGTTAAGATACTCCTTCAGGCGTATGTCGCGAAGCTGCTGCTTCTTTGCTGCATAGTCACTGTAGTTTCCCATATAAGTACGAAGTTCTCCAAGCTCGATTTCAAGAACTTTCGTGACAACTTTGTTCAAAAAATAACGGTCGTGAGACACGATCAGCACAGCTCCCTGGTAGTTTAGAAGATAGGTTTCAAGCCATGCAATGGAATTCAGATCCAGATGGTTGGTTGGCTCATCAAGAAGCAAAATGTCTGGTTTCGTTAACAGAAGCTTGCCAAGAGATACACGGGTTTTCTGTCCTCCGGAGAGAGTGTCGACCGGTTTGGTGAAATCATTTTCCGTAAATCCAAGTCCTTTTAACACACCGGTAATCTCACTTTCGCAAGAATAGCCATTCTCACGTTCAAAAGTGGCCATAAGGCGATTGTAAGTTTCCAGACGGTCGTTCAGAGCGTCACCGGAGAGATGCTTAAGTTCCATCTCAATCTCGCGGATACGGCGCTCCATAGCGATTATATCGGCCTTTGCGGTGCGGACTTCTTCATAGATCGTATTACCGCTTTGCATCTCCTGATGCTGGGCAAGATAGCCAAGCGTCTTACCTTTTGTCAGAATGACGTTGCCGTCATCCGGGGCTGATTCGCCTACAATCATTTTGAGCAGAGTAGACTTACCGGCACCGTTCGGTCCGACAAGAGCTGCTTTTTCGTGATCTTCTATATGGAAGGATCCATCTCTGACGATGAGGTGTTCACCGAAAGATTTCTGGATCCCGTGACATGCTAATATCATATATTTCCTCCTGCGTTGTGGATAATTGATACATTCGTATTCGTAAAATGCATTTGCACATGCTATTTTATTATAACGGAAATTGTATAAAATTCAACAATAGTTTGACAATAATCTTTCAATTTTATATAATTATTTCAGACTATGATTGGAAGGGTGAATATAGTGGAAGAAAGAGAGATTTCTCGTGCAGTCATTCGTAGATTGCCGAGGTATTACAGATATTTGGGTGAACTGCTGGAAAATGGTGTAGAGCGTATATCTTCGAACGATCTGAGTAAGCGTATGAAGGTGACTGCATCACAGATTCGTCAGGATCTGAATAACTTTGGCGGATTCGGCCAGCAGGGATATGGTTATAACGTAAAGTATTTATATACAGAGATCGGAAAAATTTTAGGATTGGAAGAAGATCATAATATCATTATCATCGGTGCCGGTAATCTTGGACAGGCACTGGCAAATTATGCAGCTTTTGAGAACCGTGGATTTATCCTGAAGGGAATCTTTGATGTAAATCCAAGACTTCAGGGTGTCTCTATCCGAGGCGTACCGATCCGCATGATGGATGACCTGAAAGCATTTGTACAGAACAATAATATTGATATTGCAGTGCTGACGATTCCAAAAGAGAAAGCAATTGAAGTGGCGAATATGCTGGTTGATAACGGAGTGCGTGCAATTTGGAACTTTGCGCACACAGATCTGAATCTTCCAGATAATATTGTTGTCGAGAATGTACATCTGTCAGAAAGCCTGATGCAGCTGTCATACAATATCAGTCGTTACAAAGAGGATCATAAGTAAATTATTATAAAAGAAAAAGGCGTGTAGGAGTAGTCCGGAAGATGGACATATTTTTACACGTTCTTTTGTTGCGGTAAGTATAAAGCAGGACTTGATGGGAGATGATTGGATGCAGCTTTGGGTGAATGCAGCACAGATGAAAGCAGCAGATCAGTATACAATTCAAAAATTAGGGGTTCCTTCCCTGGAATTGATGGAACATGCGGCGCAGGCGTGTGTACAGGTATTAGAAGATGAAAAGGTTGATCTTTCGCATGTCTGTGTTGTCTGTGGTTCGGGTAATAATGGAGGGGACGGTTTCGCAATTGCCCGCATTTTACAAAATAACAGATACTCCGTAGAGACATTTTGTGTGGGAAACCCGGAACATTATACCGAGGAAACACAGGAACAGATGCACCGCTTACAGGAATGCGGCGGGAAGATTACTTATGGAATGCCGCAGGAAGACTCCTATAGTGTGGTCATAGATGCTGTCTTTGGAGTGGGGTTGAGTCGTAAAGTAGAGGGCAGATATCGTCAGGTGATCGAACAGATGAACCGGATGAGGGGAACAAAATTTGCGGTAGATATCCCGTCCGGACTTTCTGCCACAACAGGCTGTATCCTGGGCTGCGCTTTCAAAGCGGACTATACAGTGACATTCCAGTTAAAAAAGATTGGTCTGGAACTGTCACAGGGCAGAACTATGGCCGGCAGGGTTATCGTGCCGGATATCGGCATTTCTACAGATTCTATCTGTGAGGATCAGGAAATAGTCCGGACAGCCGGAAAAGATATCTATCGGAAGATGCTGCCGGACAGACCGGAAGATTCAAATAAAGGCACGTACGGAAGACTCCTCGTGATAGCCGGAAGCAAAGGAATGGCCGGGGCCGCTTATCTGAATGCGCATGCCGCTTACATGACAGGAGCAGGACTGGTGAGAATATACACTTCCTCAGATAATCGGGAAATCTTACAGACACTCCTTCCGGAAGCAATTGTCACAACATATGAGGAATATAATAAAGAAGAACTGTTATCACTTCTTACATGGGCAGATAGCGTATGTATCGGTTCGGGCCTTGGAATGAGCAGGCTTTCCGAAAAAATATTAAAAACTGTGATTGAATATGTAAAAGTACCGTGTCTGATCGATGCAGACGGACTGAATCTTCTTGCAGAAAATAAAAATTATCTGAATCAGATGGCCGAGCGCAGATTTGTGATCACACCGCATATGAAAGAAATGTCAAGACTTACAGGCACTCCTGTAGAGGAACTGAAAGCAGACAGGATCCAGATCCTGAAAGATTTTATTTCAAGATACCGGATTACCTGTGTACTGAAAGATTCGAGAACTCTGATCGCAAGCGAAGAGAAAGGTATACGTATGAACCTTACCGGGAACAGTGCGATGGCAAAAGCCGGATCGGGAGATGTTCTCGCCGGCGTGATCTCCGGATGGATGGTGCAGGAAAAAGAAGCGGAAGATGCTGCAGAATTAGGCACATATATACATGGATTGTCCGGTGACCTTGCAAAATTTGAAAAAGGCGTATATAGTGTAATGGCGAGAGATCTGATAGAATATATCAGTAAAGCATTAATGAAACTGGAGGAAGAATAACAGTGAAGCAATATACAAGAGTTTTAGCCAGAGTCAATTTAGATGCGGTTGAATATAATATAGAAATGATGAAAAAAAATATTCATAAGAATACCCAGATGATGGCAGTCATCAAAATGGATGGTTATGGGCACGGGGCTGTCCAGATCGCAAAACTTTTGGAGCCGATGGATTACATCTGGGGATATGCCGTTGCCACATTGGACGAGGCGATACTGATCAAGGATGCATGCCTGAAAAAGCCAGTACTGGTACTGGGATGCATTTTCCCTGATCAGTGGGATGTAATGATCCGTAACGAGATACGTATGACCGTTTACAGCTATGAGATGGCAAAAGAAGTATCTGAGCTTGCCGAAGCTATGGGATGTAACGTCTATGTCCATATTAAGCTTGATACAGGAATGGCAAGACTTGGTTTCCAGATTACGAAGGAAAATGCAGATGAGATCGCCAGAATCAGCAAGCTGCCGAATCTGGTAATGGAAGGTATGTTCACGCATTTTGCCAAATCCGATGAAGAAGATAAGACATTTACAAAAGAACAGTTGGAGAAATACCTCTGGATGAAAGAGGAATTGAAAAAGCGTAACGTTACATTCACGTATTATCATTGTTCCAACAGTGCCGGCATCATTGATCTGGAAGAAGCCAATATGGATATTGTGCGTGCGGGAATTACAACATATGGAATGTATCCGTCCGATGAGGTGGAAAAAGATAAAGTACCATTAAAACCTGCAATGGAACTGATCAGCCATGTTGCACATGTAAAATGGCTGACGGAAGGAAAGCCGGTAAGTTATGGAGGAACTTATATCACAACACGTCCGACAAAGGTGGCGACGATTCCGGTCGGATACGGAGACGGGTATCCAAGAAGTCTGTCCAATAAAGGCTACGTCCTGATCCACGGACAAAAAGCACCGATCATCGGTCGTGTATGCATGGATCAGTTCATGGTTGATGTAACGGCAATTGAAGATGTAGAATTCGGAGATAAGGTTGTCATCTTCGGACGTGATGGAAAAGAGTTCCTTTCTGTTGATAAACTGGGAGAACTTTCCGGTAGATTTAATTATGAATTTGTGTGTGTGTTAAATAAACGTATTCCGAGAGAATACATCCGGCATGGAGAAGTCGTAGAACAGGTCGACAGTTTTTAAATGGCCGTGTGTTCTTGAAATTTTGCAGAATACATCCGAGAAAAAGGGAAATACTTAGTATATCTTAAGAATCGGAGTGTGAAGCAAGGTGCAGGTGAAACGAGGAGATATTTATTATGCGGATTTAAGTCCGGTAGTCGGATCGGAACAGGGTGGAATTCGTCCAGTCCTGATCATACAGAATGATGTTGGCAACAGGCATAGCCCGACCGTCATCTGTGCGGCGATCACCTCAAGGATGAACAAAGCAAAATTACCGACACATGTGGAAATTGACGCAAGAAGGTATCATATTGTCAGAAATTCCGTGGTTTTACTGGAACAGATCCGTACGATCGATAAGCAGAGACTTAAGGATCTGGTATGTCATCTGGACGAAGAGATAATGAACAAGGTTGATGAAGCAATTCGAATCAGTTTCGAGCTTCATACATAGAGAAGGAGTTAAGGATAATTAATTATGGAAGAGGGAAGTTTATTCCAACGAATGAAACAGATATTTCACGAAGATGAAATGGACGAAGAGATGCAGAAAGAAGCGGCAGGTCTGATCCGCAATATTTTCCGTTATATGGATAAGGATGCAAAGGATATTATGACCCACCGAAAAAATATTGTAGCAATCGATGGAGACTGGTCACTGGAAGAGGCTTTGCAATTCATGCTGGATGAACGCTTTTCAAGATTTCCGGTCTATCAGGAAGATATCGATGAGATCATCGGGATCATTCATCTGAGAGATGCAACGTCCGGCTATCTGGACAAGTCAAAACGGCAATGTCCGGTAAAAAATCTGGAGGAATACCTCCGTCCGGTTACATATATTCCTGAAACAAAGAGCATTGATACTCTTTTCAAAGAAATGCAGGCGGCTAAAAATCATATGGTCGTTGTGCTGGACGAATACGGACAGACTTCCGGCCTTGTCGCAATGGAAGATATCCTGGAAGAGATCGTCGGAAATATTCTGGATGAATATGATGAAGAAGACGAAATGATCAAAAAACAGAATGACGGAAGTATGATTGTCAATGGTCTGACTGAACTGGAGGATCTGGAAGATCTGATTCCGGTAACATTTGACAAAGAAGATTATGAGACACTGAATGGATTTCTGATCGATAAACTGGAACACATCCCCGGAGAAGACGAAACCTGTGTTGTTGACTATGACGGCTATCGTTTCACGGTATTACAGATCGATAATAATATAATTCAGACAGTTAAGATTGAAAAAGTTTTCGAAGCGTGATAGAATAGACAACGTGTGTAATAATACAATTTTAAAAAAAGATAAAAACAAATAGATAAAGAGAGGTAAAAGACATGTCAGGACATTCAAAATTTGCCAATATTAAGCATAAGAAAGAGAAAAATGATGCTGCAAAAGGAAAGATTTTTACAAAGATCGGTAAAGAGATTGCAGTAGCTGTAAAAGAAGGCGGAAGTTCTGATCCTTCTAACAACAGCAGATTACGTGACGTAATTGCAAAAGCAAAATCTAATAACATGCCGAATGATACCATCGAAAGAAATATCAAACGTGCATCCGGAGATATGAGTGCGGCAAACTATGAGCACATTACATACGAAGGCTATGGACCGAACGGTACAGCTATCATCGTAGAGACTCTTACAGATAACAAGAACCGTACAGCATCTAACGTAAAGAACGCATTTACAAAGGGAAACGGTAATGTAGGAACACCTGGATGTGTATCATTCATGTTCGATAAGAAAGGTCAGATCGTAATCGATAAAGAAGAATACGAAGGCGATGCCGATGAGCTGATGATGCAGGTACTCGATGCAGGAGCCGAAGATTTTGTAGAAGAGGAAGACAGCTTTGAAGTATTGACTGATCCGGACGATTTTAGTGCAGTCCGTCTTGCAATGGAAGAAGCAGGAATTCCTATGGCATCTGCTGAAGTAACAATGATTCCTCAGACATATGTAGAACTGACAGACGCAAAAGATATCGCCAATATTCAGAAAACTCTGGATATGCTGGATGATGACGATGACGTTCAGGATGTATATCATAACTGGGATGAATAAAAAGAATCCGATACCTCCATACTAAGAAAAAAGTATGGAGGTATTTTTTATGAGTGAAGAGAAAAAGGAAAAAGAAAAAAGTGCGGAACCGACTGAAGAACTGAAAGAAACAGGAAGCGCCAATCTTGAGAACAGCAGGGACAGCCACCGGATCAAATTACTTACTATTGTAGGAGAGATTGAAGGCCATGAAGCAGTATCGGGAAACACCAAGGCAACCAAATACGAGCACTTACTTCCTTTGCTTGCGGAAGTCGAAGACAGCAATGAGATCGACGGATTACTAATTCTTCTGAATACACTTGGCGGCGATGTGGAAGCAGGACTCTCCATTGCAGAAATGATCGCCTCACTCAGTAAACCGTCTGTGTCACTGGTTCTTGGAGGAAGTCATTCCATCGGAGGCCCGCTTGCCGTATCTGCGGACTATTCCTTTATTGTGCCAAGCGGGACAATGATCATTCATCCGGTGCGCTCGAACGGGATGTTTATCGGTGTGCAGCAAAGCCTGGATAATATGCTGAGAACACAGGACAGGATCACCAGATTCCTGGCAGATCACTCGTCTATGACACAGGAGCGGATCGAGACCCTGATGTTAAATCCGACAGAACTGGTAAAAGATGTCGGGACATTGCTGGAAGGAAAAGATGCGGTACACGAAGGACTCATCAATGAAGTCGGCGGATTAAAAGACGCATTGAATAAATTGCACGAAATGATCAATGAAAGAAATAAAAAAAAGAACGAAAATGTGTAATGACATCAAAACCCCTAAATGCTATAATTATAATTAGTATTGCCATCATAAGGGGGAGTTGTAATGGCAGCAAAGTCTACCAAAAGTAAAACAACTGGAAAAAAGACGAATACGATAGCAAAAAAGCCGTCTTCGAATAAAAAAACAACAAGAAAAGCAACGAAAAAAACAACCGGGAAAAGAAAAACTGCCGGCCGGAAATCAACCGGAAACGGTAATAGTTTTCTGATAGATGAGATTCTGATCTGGACAACTCTTGCAGTCAGCATTATTCTTCTGATCAGTAATTTTGGCATTGCAGGATTCTTAGGAGATGCGATATCTGGATTTTTATGGAATGTCTTTGGTGTTGCAGCCTATGTGATCCCTTTTATCCTGTTCGGACTTGTATCATTTCTGATATCGAATAAAGACAACCGCAATGCATATGTCAAGAGTCTGATCGGCGTGATCCTTCTGATCCTTGCAGAAGTATTGTTACACCTTATCGATGACATGGGCGGCAAGATCGGAAAATCTGTAGCATCTGTTCTGACACCTGCAATCGGTGTGGCAGGAACTTATGTTATTACGATCATCTTTATGATTATTTGTCTCGTCATTATCACCGGAAAGTCAGCATTAAGAGGTGTAAAGGCCGGCAGTGATAAGGCATATGCGAGAGCAAGAGAAGATGCCAGACGGCACAAAGAACTTGCAGAAGAACGAAAACGCGAACGCATGGAACAGCGGACGCAACGTGAAAGAGAACGGGCAGAAGCGGAAGCTTCCGGCACGGAAAAACGAAGAGACAAACATGTAGAAGGGGTTTCCTTTGATACCTCTATTGCGAAGAAATCACCGGAAGTAAGAGAACTTCCGATCGATCCAAAGACAGCGAAAGGACCGGAAAAACCGGAATTTGTCATTCACCGTGCGGATCCGGAACCGGAAGCATCTGATACGGCAGATACAGGAACGGAACCTGTTAAAAACGCTGCAGAATCTGCAGCAGGTACAGCACCGGAAGAAAAACCAACGCGGCGGAAAAATCCTAAGATGGGTGCTGCAGGAATGGCAGATGAAGTTGCGGATGTTGCAGCCAGTGTTGCAGCCGATTCTACAAAACCGAAAAAGGCATACAAATGCCCGCCGTTATCACTGCTTCAGCACGGAAAACGCGGCGGCGGTGAATCAGATGCACATTTGCGTGAAACAGCTATGAAGTTACAGCAGACACTGGAAAACTTTGGTGTAAATGTAACGATTACGAATGTAAGCTGTGGTCCGTCTGTCACCAGATATGAATTACAGCCGGAAATGGGTGTTAAGGTCAGCAAGATCGTCGGACTTGCCGATGATATCAAGCTGAATCTTGCAGCCGCAGATATCCGTATTGAGGCTCCGATCCCCGGAAAAGCAGCAGTAGGAATCGAAGTCCCGAATAAAGAGAACAGCGCAGTTATGCTGCGTGACCTTCTGGAATCACCGGAATTCCAGAACAGCCCTTCCAAGATATCATTTGCCGTCGGTAAAGATATCGGAGGAAAGACAGTCGTTGCGGATATTGCAAAGATGCCGCATGTCCTGATCGCCGGTGCGACCGGTTCCGGAAAATCCGTATGTATCAACACCCTGATCATGAGTGTGTTATACAAAGCGGATCCCGATGAAGTAAAACTGATCATGATCGATCCGAAGGTCGTAGAGCTGAGCGTCTATAACGGCATTCCACATCTGCTGATTCCGGTTGTCACCGACCCGAAAAAAGCGGCAGGTGCACTGAACTGGGCAGTGGGAGAGATGTCCAGACGTTATCAGGCATTTGCCAAATATAACGTCCGCGATATGAAGGGATATAATGAGAAGATCAAAAGCCTCGGCGTGCAGACAGAAGAGGGAGAAAAGCTGGATCCGATGCCGCAGATCATTATCATCGTTGACGAGCTTGCCGATCTGATGATGGTTGCTCCGGGAGATGTGGAAGAAGCCATCTGCCGTCTGGCACAGCTTGCCAGAGCAGCCGGAATCCATCTGGTGCTCGCAACACAGAGACCATCTGTGAATGTCATCACCGGATTGATCAAAGCAAATATGCCTTCCAGAATCGCATTTTCCGTATCATCGGGAGTCGATTCCAGAACGATCATTGATATGAACGGGGCAGAAAAGCTTCTCGGAAAAGGTGATATGCTGTTCTATCCATCCGGATATCAGAAACCGGCCAGGGTGCAGGGTTCCTTTGTGACGGATAAGGAAGTACAGCAGGTTGTGGAATATCTGTGTGAACACAACGGAGATGTTACATATAATCAGGAAATAGAGACTCACATGAATACGGTTCCGACCGGCAATCCACTTGGCGGAGCAGGCGGAAATGATGATAATGAAAATGATGCATATTTTGCAGATGCAGGAAGACTGATTATCGAAAAAGAAAAAGCATCCATCGGAATGTTACAACGGGCTTTTAAGATAGGATTTAACCGTGCGGCAAGAATTATGGATCAGTTATGTGAGGCAGGAGCTGTCGGACCGGAAGAGGGGACAAAACCTCGGAAAGTTCTGATGTCTTCTGAAGAATTTGAACAATATTTGAATGAGAAAAATGGATAAAAGATAGTATTCACAGTAGGAGGATGGCATAAGATGAGATGTAGGTATTGTGGTCAGAGAATACCTGAAGGGGAATTGTATTGCAGACATTGCGGAAAAGAGGTCCGCATTGTTCCGGACTACAACCCATTAGATGATATGCTTACAGCACAGATCAAAGGTGCAATAGATGGTGATGAAGATATATACAATGACTCATATACGACACGTTCAACCCGAAATAGAAATAATAGAAATGCGGGAAGAACTGCAGGAGCAGCAAGAAATGCTTCCGGCCGCAATCGGAACACCAGCCATAGTGGCGGCCGGCAGATGAGCGAAGAAGAACGCAGGCGTAGAAACCGTGAACGTGCAAGACAGAAAGCAAGACGTAAGAAAAAGAAAAAACGCGCTTTATTACTTGCCATGTTTTTGCTTCTGATCATAGCTGTGGTCGGCGTATTTGCTTATCTGACATCGTATATCGGTGCAGTGAACAAAGGAAATCGGGCGCTTGGCCGGAATGACTATACGACCGCCGAGGACAGCTTCCGCAACGCACTGGCAAAAGATGATACCAGACCGGAAGCCTATACCGGCCTTTCCAAGGTATATCAGGCACAGGACAATGCAGATAAAGCAGAACGTTTATTTACATCTGCACTGAAAAAGCAGGGGGAGAATATAGAATTATACCGTGCATGTATCAAATTCTATATTCGTTCTGATCAGAAAGAGAAGATTCCGGAACTTCTGGATGAAGCTGATTCTTCGATATCAGACGCACTTCCGGAATATATAGTAAAAACTCCGAAATTCAGTCTGGATGACGGAGAAGATTATGATGATGTCCAGCAGTTAAAGCTGACGGCAGCATCCGGATGTAAAATTTATTACACAAAGAATAAGAAAAAACCAACAACAGGAAGCCACAAGTATACCGGACCGATCCAGATTGAAGAAGGTGACACAACTATCTATGCAATTGCGGTAAATAAAGCCGGCATTCCAAGTCTCCCTGTAAGGAAATCATATACCGTAGAACTTCCAATTGAGGATGCACCGGCAGTATCTCCGTCAACCGGACAGTACAGCAGTGCCCAGGAGATTGAGATTAAAGTACCGGATGGATATACGGCATATTATACAACCGACAAGTCAGAACCGACAACTTCATCCACGAAATACACCGGACCGGTAGAGATGCCGGAAGGCGAGACTATCTTTAAGGCAGTGCTTGTCAATGCCAAGGGAAGAGTCAGTGGAATTACGACCAGAAATTATGTATTGAATTAGTGTCATACAGAAAGATGACAAGAGAGGCATATATATGGAACCTGGATTAGCTTTCACATTATGCGGGTTGGGAATTTGTTTTCTGATACCGGCCTTTATCTTAGGATTTATTAACAGGAGTAAAACAACGAGATGCTCAGTTACAACAGTTGCAACAGTGAAGGATATTTTGGCTAAAAATTCCGGAGACAGTCTGAGTTTCTATCCATTATACGAGTACGAAGTTAACAATGTCCTATATACGAATACTGGTGCATATCTATCACATCATGTCCCACAGAAGGGGGCAAAAATCGAGATACGATATAATCCAGACAATCCAAAGAAGTCGTATATTCCGGGCTACGATACCAAAGTATATAAGTTATTAAGCATTATATTCAGTGTGATTGGTATGATTCCAATGCTTGTTTGTGCCATCATATTCTTTGCAATTAATTAAGTTATTGCAGTCGGTTGATTTTATTAAAAGATGGAGTGATACTGAAAGATTTGAAGAATAGCGGGAATCAGGATGCATTTTATCAGGAAATTCTCGGAAAAGCGAAAGAGTTGTAGAAGATTCACAAAAATTGAGCATTTCTAAATTACATATTGAAAACAGATATCAGGCATGTTATTCTATCAACACGCAGATGAATTCTAACATCTGCACATATACAAATCATGTGTTATCATATTTGTAAGGATAAAGGGTTCTTCTTTACAGGAATAGTATCTGTACAAGAGAGGAGAACTGCTTATGAAGCAAAAAGATTTCTGAATACCAGGGGCAAACATCCGGAGCTGGTGTCACCAGAGTTAATAGAACTTTTGAAATATATGGAACACAGCACGGATGAAATATCAGAGGCATGTGAAAGTAAACGGATTCAAGAAATCTCAAAATGAACCATAAGTAGCTGTTTACATATTAATCAAACGGAAATACATTATTGATGAACATAAGTATGAAGAACTAATAGTGGAAATTCTCTATGTTAAGAAAAGCTAAAGGGAATGGTTATGGATTATAAACGATTAATGAAAAACTATTTGTATTTATTATTTTGTAGTATTATAATGACACTGATATTTGGATATGTGTATATAAATCATTTTTTTAGTTTTATTGTACTCATTGGTTTTACATGTAGCTTTAGTTCAACTATTGAATTAATATCATTAATCATTATAACTCATAAGGAGAATAAAAAATAGTAGACGTGTTTGCATAAAGTTTATTATAATAATACCAACAGGCAACTTGAGTGTCTGTTAAGCGAAGAAGTAAGGTGTTGTGCCAGAGGATAATGCCTTGCGAGTTTTATAAGGGTTTGGCATTTACCACAATCTGGCTAGAGAATGCAGACTCTCAAAAGAAAATGCCAGAGGCTCTGTTTTATACAGGGTCTTTCTTTTTGACTAAATTGCATGAAAGCAATTCGCGAGGGCTTGCCCAGTAGGAAAAGAGAGAAACTGATCATAATCTTTGATAAAAAAGTCAGGTTGATTATATTTAATCTTCCTGACTTTTCTATATAATTAGCTAATATTTTCTATATATCATTAAAAGCATACTCTCGTGGCAGATTCCTCTTTGCACCGATAATGTACAGAATTGCCGGCATATAACAGGAAAAAAAGATAATAACCTGCATAAGAAGCGGAAGCTTATAATTAAAATGTCCTACAGACGCTCCAGCATTAAAAATCATATAAAGAGTAGCCACGATATCAAAGATAACTGCCGTTACCAACAAAATCTTTCCATTATTAACAAGCTGTGCAGACTTTTCGGTTGTGCCACAATCACGTTCAGCGATATTTCCAAATGATAAAGATAGCAAAAAGAAAGTAAGACCAATTGCTGCAACAAATAATACAAGTAATCCGGTTTGTGCAAGTTCGGACGGAATTATAATTGTATAAAATAATGCAAGTAATAGGATTAGTGAAAAAAATGCTGTTCCAAGAATTCCTGTTAATTGATAATAAATTCCGGCACCTTTTAACAGATAGCGACCACCTGGAGCCTTGCGGCCACCGATAGAGTAAAGCAATTCATCACAAAATTCAGTTGGGGTCATGTCCAAAACATCTTCAAAATCTTCTCCACGTTTTTCAGCTTCAAGAGCCATTCCGGTAAGATCCCGTTCAAGTTGCTTAATTTCAGAATCTGATAAAGGAAATGTACGAATATGGCGTATCATTTGCCGTATGATTCTTTGATCTTTTTTATTTAACATGATTTTATACCTCCGTATCAAATATCTGGTTTACAGATTGGGATATCTGCTTCCAGTTTGTTTTAAATTCGTTCAAATATTCTACTCCATCTGGTGTAATGGAATAATATTTCCTACTTGGACCCAGTGGAGAAGGGCGCATCTCAGAGGTAATAATTCCTTTTTTTTCAAGACGAACCAATAATGGATAAATGGTTCCTTCTTTTATATCTTTAAATCCATAACCCAGAAGAGTTGTAACAATTTCATAACCATAAGATGTATTTTTGGATAATATTTTTAAAATACATCCTTCTAATGTTCCACGCATTAATTGAGATTTATCATACATTGCATCACCTGATATTTTCTAATCTATTTATCAATATTATAACATAGCCAGAAAACATGACAATAGATAAGTAATCGAATTGACAATAACTACTATGTGGTGTAAAGTAGAACTATACTATTATGTGGAGCAAAGTAGCTAGTTGCAGATTACAACATGGAGAGGGGAATGTAGATGTTAACAAAAATAATCTATAAAAATTTTCGAAGTAATTTAAAGAATTATATTTTGTTTTTCTTGAGTAATATTGTTGCAATTATGGAGCTGTTTGTATTTTATGGAATTCGTTCGATTATTAAAAATTCGATTACAGATAAAGTTACAGCAGAAGCATTAAAAACAGATTTTCAAATTGCAGTAGGTATTATTGCTGTAATTACATTGATGTTAATGTTTTATGCTATGAAATGTTATATCAAACTTAGAATTAAAGATTATAGCATGTTTCTTATATTAGGAATGAAGAAAAAAGCTGTCAGCCTTTTATTATTATTTGAATATTGTATTGGTTGTGTTATTTCTCTTATTTTGGGGATTGGAACAGGAAGAATTCTTCTTTATATCATCCAGAGATTATTAGTAAAGTATTATCCTCAATATATACGGATGTATGTGTTAAGATATCAAATTTATAAAAATGTATGCTTGGGAAGTATCTCAATCATGATATTGGTATTTGTTGTATTGCTGATATGGTTAGATGGACGAAGTCTTGGAATGCTCATGGCAGAAGATAAAAAGAATGAGAAAAGACCTATAAGTTATATGTGGATTATATTGGCAGTTATTGGAATTGTCTTGATGATGGCCGGCATAATTTTATATTGCGGTTCAGACACGCAATATTTGTACGCACATGGTGTTTTATTGATGGGATTAATATTGGCAGTAGTTTTTGGACTTGCATTATTCTTGAATTTGCTTAAAAAATGCAAGAATTTTTATTATCGATATATGCTGGATCTGAATCAATTATATAGCAGATATCTGAACCATATGATTTTATTGATACTTCTTATTGTGGTTCATTTCTTCTCATTGTCGTACCTTGTTGTACAAACGGCTGAACTATTGCCGCTTGATCAATATAGAAACCAATATCCTTATGACATGATCTGGATAACAGAAAAGGGCAATAAAGAATACGCAAAAAAATTAGCTTCTACATATAATGGAACATTAACCGAGGTACCTATGATGCGTGTATCCACATATTATGGGGCAAATCATATTGGAATTTCAGAGAAAACGTATAGAAAGCTTTCAAAATCGCCGGCGTTAAATTTAAAAGAAAATCAAATAGCCGTTAGAATAGAGAATTCTGATGAAAAACAAGAAGACATCAAAGATTCTGCTTATTGGGAAGGATATAGTACATTATATGCAGGTAAATATTTTGGAAAACAAGATTCAGATACACTAATTGATGTAAAGAAAAATAAAGATATACATTTCAATATACAATCAATTTGTACACAAACAGTACTTGGAAAATATTCAACGGACGGATGGCATGAAAATATTATTGTATTTTCCGATGAGTATTTTAATAAACAATGGAATGCAAGTCTGAAGAATGATAATGCGTCTGAATTGGAATTATTTACTTTCCCAACAACAAGACGTGAACAGGTTTGTCAAAAATTAAAACAATATAACAAAAAATCTAATTATCATGAAATTGGAAAATTGCAGAATAACCTTTATATAACAGACCAATATTTAAAAAGTCAAAAAATGAGAGCATTGTTTAGTATGTCTAGTAAAATTTTTTTGATAATTGCATTAATTTTAAGTGGTTTTTTTATTATGAGCCTGAAAACATTGACGGAGTTTCCTGCTCTGCAAAAAAGATATGAATTCTTTAAGTGTATGGGAATGCGGGAGAATCAATTGAAATGGAACACATTCTTTGAAATTAAAATATTAGGACGAATTGCAGAGAGTGTTAGTTTAGTAACTGGAATTCTTTATGTAGGAGCATTCATTCATAAGCAAAAACTGGCTGGTGGAATATCAAATGTTTTTTTCAAATATTGGATTATATTAGTCGTTAGTTATATTTTACTTAATGAAATTATTCAAGAGATCTTCGCGAGATATATTTTAAGAAAATTGAAGGAGAATTAAAAGATGAGAACAAATGTATTAGAAGTTGAAAATTTAATAAGAAATTATAGAAAATCCGTAATAAAAGAAAGCGAAGAAGATGTAAAGGTTTTAAAAGGAATCAGCTTTCAAGTTACAGAAGGTGAATTCGTTGGAATCATGGGTAAATCCGGATGTGGTAAAACAACTTTGCTTAAGACACTCGGAATGATTGATAAACCGACGGATGGAACAATTAAATTTATGGGAGAAGATACCGGTGAACTGTACGGGGACAAGCTTGCGGATATCCGGAACAGCAGGATAGGATTTATTTTTCAGGACTTTTATCTGATGGACAGCCTATCAGTGGAAGAGAATATTATGCTGCCGATGATCATAAGCAAACAGAATATTAATAAAATGATTGCAGAAGCAAAGAAATATGCAGAACAATTTCAGATAGAATATCTGTTAAAGAAGAATCCATATGAATTATCTGGCGGTGAAAAGCAGAGAGTTGCCATATGTCGTGCTTTGATCAACAATCCAGGTTTAATCCTTGCAGATGAGCCAACTGGAAATTTGGACTCAAAGTCAGGAAAAATTGTAATTGATGCATTGAATAAGATTTCATCGGAATATAAGAAGACGATTGTCATGGTAACACATGATCCGCAGATGGCAAG
>NZ_JAOQJW010000026.1:0-50901 GCF_025567265.1 Dorea amylophila
TATGAGGAACCGGATGATCTTCGCATCACATTGGCAACGATCATGATGGATGTCATCAACGAAGAAGAAATCTCTCTGGAAGATGGGATTTTACATCACCAGGAAAATGTAGATCTTCTCCCGGCAAATATTGAGCTTTCCGCACTGGAAGTAACGATGGGAAATGTTATGAGCAGAGAAATGATCATGAAAGAATATATCGATGCGATACGATGCCGATACGATTATATCCTGATCGACTGTATGCCGAGCCTTGGTATGATGACAATCAATGCACTGGTCTCTTCCGATTCTGTGTTGATACCTGTGCAAGCCGCATATCTGCCGGTGAAAGGACTTCAGCAGCTGATCAAGACCATTCTTACAGTAAAGAAAAGACTGAACCGGAAACTGGCGATTGAGGGCATTCTCCTGACTATGGTAGATTTCAGAACCAATTACGCAAGAGACATTGCATCGAGAGTACATACAACCTACGGAAGCCAGATTGAAGTATTTGAAAATGTGATCCCGATGTCTGTAAAAGCAGCTGAGACCAGTGCAGAGGGAAAAAGTATTTACATGCACTGTCCGAAAGGAAAAGTTGCCGAGGCATATATGAAATTGACACAGGAGGTTTTGAGTAATGAAAAATAGAAGTGGCGAAAAGATTAAACTGGCAAGTATTGATGAACTGCTTGGTGTGGTAAATGAAGAGTCAGCAATGGAGATAGAAATTAGTAAGATCCATCCGTTTAAGAATCATCCGTTCAAGGTGCTGGATGATGAAAAGATGCAGGATCTGGTTGAAAGTGTAAAGATCAATGGAGTACTGACTCCGGTACTGCTTCGCATGGATGAAAATGAAGAATATGAAATGGTATCCGGTCACAGAAGAATGCATGCAGCACAGCTTGCAGGACTTACGACTATTCCGGCAATCGTAAGAGAATTATCGGATGATGATGCCATTGTGGCGATGGTGGACGCTAACATTCAGCGAGAGGAACTGTTGCCGAGTGAGAAAGCTTTTGCTTATAAGATGAAATTAGCAGCTATGAAAAGACAAGCAGGAAGACCAAAAAGTAATTCTGGCCAAAATGACCAGAATTTAATAGGAACTGTATCTAGGGATGTATTAGCAGAGCAAGTTGGAGAAAGTTCTAAACAGATTCAGCGTTACATTCGCCTGACAGAATTGATTCCTGAACTTCTTGATCTGGTAGATAACAAAAAGCTTCAATTCACGGTTGCTGTAGATATCTCTTACATCGATAAGGAAGTACAGGGATGGATTTACGAATATATCTGCGACACAGGATTTATCAAACCAAAACAGATTGCAGCACTCAGAAATCAGCTGAATGATGGACCAATCAATCAGATCCAGATGTTATCAATTTTCAATAACTGTGTGATGGCAAAGAAAGTATCCCGGTCTCTTACTTTCTCAGAAAAGAAACTGACAAAGTACTTTCCGGATGATTATACAGCCAAAGATATGGAGCTGGTGATTGAATCATTATTAGAAAAATGGATGCAGGAACAGTCCTGTTAAGGATAGAAAATGCTAAGAAAATAAAGTCAAAGAAGTTTAAAAAGAGGACTTCTTAGCAAAAAATGAAAGGAGGAAACTATGGAGAAAAAAATGACATTTAATTATTTTTACGGTACCGAAGCTGATCAGTTCAGCTTCTACCGCATACCAAAAGCATTATTTACAGACAGTTATTTTAAAGATTTATCGAGCGATGCTAAAATTTTATATGGACTGATGTTGGATCGAATGTCTCTTTCCATCAAGAATCAGTGGTTTGATGACAAAAACAGAGCATATATCTATTTTTCCATCGAAGATATCATGGAATTACTGAACTGTGGCAGAAATAAAGCCATCAAATCCATGAGAGAACTGGATGATGAAACCGGAATTGGTTTGATTGAAAAACGCAGACAGGGATTTGGAAAGGTGAACGTCATCTACGTGAAAACCTTTATGCTTGAGAAAACAGATGAGAAAAAATTTGGAGAGGAATTAGAGAAGTTTAAAAAACAAACTTCTGTGGAAAATGAGGAATCTACAGAAGTTTACAATTCAAACTTCATGAAGTCCCAAAATCAAACTTCTAGAAGTCCCGAAAACAAACTTCAAGAAGTTTACATTTCAAACCCTAATAATACTAATCTTAGTGATACTGAAATGAATGATAATAAATCTAATCCTATCATATCTGTGGATGAGAAAAGATTTGATAGCGATAATCGCTCTGAGGATTATCAGGCTTATGAAAACCTTGTCAAAGAGACCATTGATTATGAATCACTGGAAGTAACCCATCATGACGATATGCGACAGGTAGATGAAATCGTGAACCTGATTGTAGAGACTGTGATGTGTAAAAATGACAAGATCTTGATTGCCAGCAACTGGTATCCGGCATCACTGGTGAAGAAAAAATTTCTGATGCTGACCTATTCACATATCGAGTATGTCTTACACTGTATGAGTGGTAACACCACAAAGGTGAAGAACATCAAGAAATATTTGTTAGCAGCCCTGTTTAATGCACCGTCAACGATGAACGGATATTATCAGGCAGAGGTGAACCATGATATGCCAGGACTGGTAAGATAGGAGGTACACATGTTTATTTTAAAACTTGCTGGAAAGATATTATTACTGCCGGTATGGCTGATCCTTTTTGTGATCGGCCTGGCAGTGAAGATGACAGTACAGACTTATGCGGTTGTAAGGGGAATCCTTGGTTTTATATTCACTTTGTTGATTATAGCGACTGCATACTGTTACCATGACTGGGTTCAGGTTGCATTCCTGTTTGTGCTGAGCACTATTCTGTATCTGATTCTGTTTGCAGGAGTGGTTGTAGATACTGTACTGGACATGACAAGAGAATGTATTATTGACTTTATTTTATCTTGAGGAGGATATGAAAATGAGTGAAAAGAATGATTTTATACAATTACCACCAATCAAAAAAGACACACCGTCCGAAGTGGTCTCAATGATCTGGCAATATTTGAAATTACCTGAGGAATCCAGAAAGAGAGTGACGGCAGATCTAATTGATGTGGATGAAAATTGTGAGAAGGAAGATTTTCAGATTCCAGATCTCTATGACATCGTTCCAAAAGAAGAAATCGCGGAATTTGAAGAAACTATGCGTAAAATTATAGCAGGAATTATTTCTCAGGCCAGCAGTGTTGCCACCTGGGTGTATGTACAGAAATATGTGAAGCACAAAACTCTGGATGAAATGCTGCAAGAATGGAAAGGGGCAAGCCAGTTTATTATTGTCATGGATACCTGGTTCGAAAGATTGATGGCAGAATAATAGATGCTGTGATAGAATGAAGAAAACGATTTGAAGTGCAAATCGATATTTTATGAAGAAAAATGGATAATTATAAAATGAATGCAGATGATGAATTACTAAAGAATTTGGATAAATTGCACACAACAGAATTAGGCGTAGAACGCATTAAAAGAAATCTGTTTTTAGATACAGATGATGTAGTCGTCTGGTGTAAAGCTAAAATCGATTCTGTAAAGGCTGTAATCACAAGAAGTGGGAAGAACTGGTATGTGAATATAGATAACTGTATCATAACTGTAAATGCTTATAGTTATACGATTATTACGGCACATAGGGAAAAGAAATGAAATATACAATTCGTGAATTAGAAGCATTTTCAGTTATAGGACAAGAAAGATGATAATTGGAGAGTTCAGGAAGTATTAGCAAAGGCATTTGATGAATTTTGCAAAAATACAGGATATGAAAAAGCACTTCCGACCATTGATGAATGGTTAGAAAATGATAATCCAAATACGAGGAGAGAATATTAAAAATGGGGAAATTAATCTTTTTTTTAATTACAGTTTTGTTTATTAGTATAGCCACAAAATTATATAAAGGTCAATGGAGTTGGTTTATACCCGAATATAATATGCTTCCTGAGGACAAAAAAAAAGAATATAACAAAAATAAACTTTGTAGGGCATATTCATATTGTATGATTATATGTGCCTTAGCAACTTTTTTACTGCTTCTAAATGAATTTTTTCCATCGAATATACTTTTTGCAATTTCTTGTGGTTTGTTTGTAATATCTATGTTTTTTTTGATTTTTTGGATGCTTATAAACAATGGTGGGAAAAAGTAGGAATAATGCTTAAATCAGCTTTAATGAAAATATTGAGTATTGTATCAAATATTTTAACAAGATAGGTTATATTAATAGATACGGGATAGTTAATTCCAATTATTACTAGTGTTGAAAAAATGTACTTGAAGGGGTTCTTTTATGATGAAATTAAAATGATTCTAGAAGAACCTTTTATTGAATAAGAAATCCAAGGAAATCACTTGCTATCCACAGCATCACAAACTAAAGAGAAATGGCTTTCCGTATGTAAGTAGGTAATCATTCGTATCTGTTTTTCACTACATTTTTCTGATACAATCACTTCAGAACAAGAAAGGAACTGTAAGCCGGTGTGTTTAACGGAGAGGCGAATATGAATTTTTGAGAGAAATTTTAAAACCGTCTCATTGCATGAGTATATTTATTGAGATATGATTGGCTTGGAGGTGATACTTATGGCAAATGAAGATAAAAAAGATTTTAATGCTATGCTTATGGATAGCAAGGATATGCCTAAAGTCCAAATAATAACAGATGAAAAAAGCATTGAAAAATATGGTGGAGATAAAATGTACTTTGCCCCACCTATTGACTATGACAAAGTAATGCGACTTGTGCCTTGTGGTAAATTGCTTACTGTAGGTACAATAAGAGATTACTTTGCTAAACAAAGCGGTGCTGATTTTACAGAGCCAATCACAGCCGGAATTTTTGTTTCAATAGTTGCATGGGCGAGTTATCAGCGTGCAGAGGATAAAACCCCTTATTGGAGAACATTAAAAGCAAATGGAGAATTAAATGCAAAGTATCCCGGAGGAATTGAGGCACAAAAGGAAATGCTTGAAAATGAGGGACATACTGTAGTACAAAAAGGAAGAACTAATATTAAGTATTATGTTAAGGACTACGAAAAAGCATTATTTACATTGTAATAGATAATGTCAAACTTCAGTTTGCAGAGCTGACAGTTTATGATTATATCAAAGTAAGATAATTACAATCAATAACGCCGGTGCGGGATTTTGATATCCAGTACCGGCGTTATTGATTCCACAGGGGCTTGGGGGTGTAGCCACCAAATATATTATTAATTTTTTTCTTCAGAAAGTTTGTTAAGGATCCACTCCCGATTGATAACAATGTCCTCATCATCTCGAAGATCCTTGAAATCATCGCAGTGTGAAGAAGCAAATTCATACATATTGTCAATGTCAACTGCACCAGTGATCTCACCCTTATTAATGATTACAAGAATATTAGTTCCATCGTCATCGACAGCAAAGCGCAGTTCATCAAATTCTTTATCAGGATCATTTTTGAGAATAGAATCTGTCGCAAGCAATTTAACAAGTTCCATTATCCTGTCATCCTTACCAGCATCAAAGATCTGGATCTTTTCAACGAGCTGATTTGCTGATGTCACAATCCGGTTTAAGTACTTTTCGGTATGAAAATCAGCCAAAGCATTTTTTTCATAAAATATTTCATATGTTTTCTCTACTTCTGATTCAGGAACCAGATAAATCATGACAAGATCTTCCATCTGGTGATAGAGTATAGGGTAGTTTAAACGGAAGGTCTCTCCACAGTTCGGGCAGGTATAAAGGAAAATAGACTGATTAAGTACCTTCTCCTTCATTTCAGGATCCAGGACAGTATTAATGCTGTCCCAGACTTCAAAATCTCCATCATGATGACAGGAAGGGCAGATTATCTTTTCCATATGATGTTTTGACATAAATAATCCCCCTTTCAGTGAGATAAATCTATATTTTTCTATTGTAGAATAAGCGTATCCTTATATTATTTCGCCAGAAAATTACTCTGTATCTCCATCGGCATATGATAAGCCTGGCCTCGTTTTGTCAGGCTGTATAGTTTAAAGCTCATGAGTTCCGGAGTTGCATTCAAAGAGCTGCAGAGTCCGAAATAATCCAAGTCTTCGTTCTGAACCATATCTTCGATCTCCTCATCATCAATCAGTAGATCGGCAGCAAACAGATTGGCCTGATATTCTGTATTATCCGTCATATTGTAGAGTGTATCATCTTGCATTGGAGCCATTTTCAGCTGGGAACGATGCAGGATGATATGTCCTAATTCATGAGCGGCAACAATCATCTTTTCTTCTTCTGAAAGGAAACTACTGATCATGACATAGATTGTCTTACAGCTCATGAAGCAATAGCCTTTCAGTGTTTTATATCTTGAAGTTTCCCCAACAACAATGTTCATCTGATTCATGATCTCAAAGGGATCCCTGGTGCCATATTTCTTGATTAATTTCTTTGTTTCTGTATATATGTAAGTGTTTCTCAAATAAATCACCTCAAAAGTAAAAAATAAAAAGGGCAGAAATATCCTTGTAACTATAAGGTAACAGATTAGGTGTACAATAATTCCGCCTTCTATTATTTTTCCTCTTGGTTTTTCAGATATTTTTTCGGTGTAAATTTCTTTGCACGTCTTTTGGAATCCAGATAAAGGCTCTGAATCTCATCCATAAAAGCTATTTTATCTTCGTCTGTCAGTGATCCACCGGCAAACATAGCTGCAGCCTGTTCCAGAATCTGCTGAGCCTGTCTGGCACCACGGTTACCAAACTGTTCGGATGCTTCTGTGATAAAAGCTTCATCTTCACTCATGAGATAAGAAACATCACACTGTAATGCATCTGCCAGTTTCTGATACAGAACATTTTGTTTTGGAAAACGTCCTTCTACTTCCCAGGATCGAATGGTCCTATATGAAACACCAACCATACTGGCCAGTTCCTGCTGACTCATCTTTTTTTCTTTTCTTAATGATCTTACTTTTTCACCGAATGTCATAAACATACCTCTTTCTAAACCTTGTCTTATAAGTTTCATTAGCCGCTTCAAGGCAAAACGGGAAATGTGTCTCCCAAAAAATAAAAATTAATCTTGACAAAGGGAAATATCTCTCCTATAATGTGAATCACAGATAAGGGAAACATCTTTCCTATAAGATACACAATATTTCCTCCTTTGTCAATGAATATGTGAAATGAATTTCCTGTATTTTAAAGAAAACAGGAAGGATGCACAGTCATTGACAGTCAAAATGGGATACATGTTACAAAAAGAGGAAAGACGTATGGGAGGTGACAAAAGTGAGTCAGGATCAGACTTCTATTATCTGTATTGATCTGAAGTCTTTTTATGCTTCTGTAGAATGCGTAGAACGTGGACTGGATCCGTTTAAAGCAAACCTGGTGGTTGCAGATCCGACCAGATCAAAGTCAACAATCTGCCTGGCAATCACTCCGGCTATGAAGTCTCTTGGCATCAAGAACCGGTGCCGGATCCATGAGATACCGGATTGTGTAAAGTACATCACAGCCATGCCAAGGATGCAGCTGTATATGGATTATTCTGCAAAGATCTATGGAATCTATCTGCGGTACGTCTCAAAAGAAGATATCCATGTGTACAGTGTCGATGAGTGTTTTATTGATGTGACAAACTATCTGCAGCTTTATCATCTCACTGCAAAAGAAATGGCGGTAAAGCTTATGCAGGAGGTTATGGAGGAAACAGGTATCACTGCAACCGCTGGTGTGGGAACCAATCTGTATCTTGCTAAGATCGCAATGGATATCGTAGCAAAGCATGTGGATGACCATATTGGAATCCTGGATGAATTCTCTTACAGAGAGCAGCTATGGGATCATAAACCATTAAGTGACTTCTGGAGGATTGGATCCCGGACTGAAAAAAAACTGGCCGGTTACGGGATTCATACGATGGGCGATATCGCAATGGCTTCTTTAAGATCCGAAGACTGGCTGTATAAGATGTTTGGGATTGATGCAGAGCTGTTGATTGATCATGCATGGGGCTATGAAACATGCCGGATGAGTGACATCAAGAACTATCATTCGGAGGAACACAGCCTTTCAAATGGTCAGGTGCTGATGCGAAATTATTCTTTTGAAGAAGCACTTGTAATCGTAAGGGAAATGACAGACAACCTGGCCCTGGATCTGTTTGAAAAAGGACTGGTGACAAGCTCTCTCACCTTATGGATCGCATATGACCACAGGTATGAGCATGAGGCATCCAAAGGAACCGTAAAACTCGAAAGAGGAAGTAACAGTTCAAAAAAAATCATGGATGCAGTGGAAGATTTATATCTCAGGATTGCGGACAGATATACCGGAATTCGAAGAATCGAGGTGTGTGCGAACAGGGTTGCTCCTGAAAATTATGTGCAGTACAGCCTGTTTGATGATCCAAAACAGACCGATAAAGAACGGCATTTACAGGAAGCAGTATTGAATGTAAAGCAGCGTTATGGAAAGAATGCGATCATGCGTGGATCTAACCTGCTAGAGTGTTCTACTTATCGAGAACGCAATGAACAAATAGGTGGTCACCGTGCTTAGAGGAGGTGTAAAAAGTGCTGGCAAGTGAATATCAACCGTATTTATATTTATCAAGACCGGTTTCCAGGAGACATCCCATGGATGTAGGACGCAGGGCAAAACAGTTTGCTCCATTTGCGGCACTTCGTGGACTGGATGAAACGATCCGGCAACAGGAAATCATTTACGAATCGAAAAGAGATTTATCCGAAGAAAAGAAAAATGAGCTGGATATGAAATTAAGGATCCTGGCATATGGGATGAAGATACAGGCAACTTATTTTCAAAAATCCTGGAAGGATCCGTCAGTTGGCCAGTACCATACATTATCCGGAACCGTAGAATTTTTTGATCCATCAGTCCACTTACGGATCGATGATACTGAGATTCAGATCCAGGACATCTGTGATCTGACTGGTGATGTATTTGAAACTATTGAAATATCATGTTAATTAATCACAGCGGAATTTTTTATACCGGAAAGAGTGTGTGGTAGCTGGTGGAAGGATAAAAAAGGATGCACAGATCGACAAAGCAGATCTGATCAGAATAAAAATCGTGCTGTTCGTGCAGCTTTGGCACTTACGGAATGGATGGCATGATGCTCATAAGGCGGATTTGATTTCCCTTTGGTCCGTTGAGTAATAAATGGAGAAATATCTTATTGCTTAAAGGAGGAAGCCTATATGGGATCAGGTGCTATTAAATGGCATGTACACTGCTCTGTATGCGGAGCATTTATTGAAAAGAGCGCACAAAGCGATTCAGAAGTGGAGTGCAAAAAATGTCGCAGTACATTGGAAATATTTGTAAAGGATGATATGGTGTCGGTTCGTCCGATCCACATCCGAGATGAACAATTAAAGTCCAGGATGCGGACGTATTCCCGAAAGATGATGAATCAGGGATCATAACAGAATAGAATGAGCTGTCTGTAGTAAGCGTTGGATTTGGCAGGAACCATCAAGAACGCACCAGACAGCAAGAGTTTGTCAAGGAGCTGAACCTGACTGGAATCACTAAGAGCCCGGCAAAACATTTACGGATACACTGCAAGATCAGAAGTATTTTCTGGTTTTGGAGATTGTTGAAGTATTTGTTTTGTCGGGCTTTTTTGACGTATTTCGACAAATTTTAAATTTTTTTGTCGTACCCCACTGTAAAACAGGCTCTCAGCGTTTCGTTATATAGAGGTTGAATTCTTTTTTGCAAAAATAATTGTAAATAGAGATTTTGATAACATGACGCAAAGGAGGAAGCAAAGATGACTGAAATCGAATACCAGGAATTTGTAAGGCATTGTCCTTACGATGCTATGGGCGATTATTCCATGTTTCGCAAAGAGCAAACAGAGAATAAATCAGAAGATGCACATAGCAACTGAATAAGCCAGGCAATCTGGCAAACTTAATCTAAACGCAGATACATGCGTTACAAAGGAGTCGCGGACTCCCGTTCAAAAAAAACGGGTGAGTTCGTGACCTCTTGTGCTGCAGTTCTTTATGTCTGTGCAGGAATTTTATAAAAGATGGAATGGACCACCCGGAGCCGAAAGGCAGAAAGGTGGTCTTTATGTTGACATTAAAAGAACTGAAAAAAATCGTGAAAGTTGCTGATGTGGAGAAGAGAATCCCAAGCGTGAAATCCTTGAAGGAACACAAAGTTGTAGTAAAGGAAATGATCAATGCAGATACAACAATCTCTGTTTATGATCACGGATATATACTTTATACAGCAGGAAATCAATCAACCGTATTTCCACTTCATAGTTGTGATGACTATGAATATGTGAGTGTAACTGGCGATAACAAGGAATTAAATAAAGAGTTCTTTGATAATGAAAACTGGTATATCCGTCTGCTGATGGAGGCTGAAGACCGTATGGCATACAGCCAGAGCAAAATCAGCACCAATCATGGTGTGTTTTCTAACAGCGATGTTACAGATGATGCGGAGATTATGAGAGGATCTTCAAAAGATTTTGTTGACGATGTTATCGACAGAGAAATTCTGAACGCTTTGATCAAAGAGTTAACAGAGAGACAAAAGACGGTACTCAATCTGGTTTATTTTGAGGAAATGCGTCAGCAGGATGTTGCGGATTATCTGGGAATCAAACAGCAGAGTGTAAATGACCTCCTGAACAGGGCATTAAAAACGATGAAAAAAAAGGCGGAAAACGAAGAATTTTAAAAAATTTTAAAAAAATTGAATTAGACCACTGTAAAACAGGCTCTGAGCGTTTCGTTATATGAAGGGTTTGCATAGAACACCTTCATGTACCTTGAAAAATGAATAGCCTGCCTGGAGTGATATTTGGTTTGAACATGCATAGAGCGAAAAGCTGCGTGTCTGCCAGAAGAAAACGTATCAGAGATGGAAACTGATATAGGAACGGATCCGGGAAAGAAAACAGGAAAACGCTTAAATTTTAAATCAAAATAAAATGTCTGAATCTGAAAAGAGGATGACAGTAGAAATCATGTGGCGGTATTTGTGATAAACAGGTACCGCCATATATTTGTGCTGTTATCTCAGCTTGTGCTGACTGTCCCAAATAGCGCAAATTTCAGGAAAGGAGGCGACCATCTTCGTATAAAAGATAATACGCAGACACGAACAGATAACCATACACAAAAAAATCAGAAAGGAAGGATTTAAGAGAATGAACGTGAAAAAGAAAGCACGTAGGGTGATGTCCGGTTTACTGACTGCAGTAACGGTTCTATCGACGGTACTCTCTCCCGTTGTTGCCTATGCTTCTGAGGATGCCGGATCTATAAAAAAGATTCCGTATTATGAGGAAATCAAGGATCAGCTGGATGAAGATGAAGTGGTAACTGCAAAGGATTATGAGATTAAGGTTGGAGACAATTTCGATGTAAAGAGTGATTATACCGGTCTTACGATTCAGGATGACAGCAAAGTAAAAGTTACATTTCAGGAAGCAAAAGATACGGATGGAAATGACTTTTCTACCGATTATGCCAATTCCTATAAGGCAGTCTATTATGTAGAACCACAGACAACGGATCACCCAACCTACCAGATCAATCGAAAGATTGTGGTAAAAGAAGCGGATCAGCAGAAAGATTCGCAGTCAGAAAGTTCTTCTGATCAGGATGCTGGTTCTTCCGATAAGACAGAAACAGAGGATTCTGAGGCAGACTCGTCTACAGAGGAAACTGGTGCTGCTGAAACGGAGAGCAAAACAGAACTGACAGAAAAAGAATTTGATGCAGAGATCGAAGCAACGGAGAATCAGGAGACCGTTGATCCGGAAACAGGGATCACACTCTCAGAGGTTATGCAGGAAGCTGTTGACCAGGAAGTTGCTCTTGCAGATCTTGAAGCAGGCGAAAGTATTACTTTTGATATGCCAATGATGCTTGCTTCCGGTGAAACAGGAACAAAATCAGTCACAGTCACAGCCGGTTCCTGGTACTATTACGCAGATTATGGATTAGGTTCTTATCTGACTTGTCCATATTATGTGAAATGGGGAAGCATCAATGCGACAGCATACTGTGTTGAACCATCGAAAAAAGGACCGGGAAATGGAACTTATACAATCCAGAAACTTGCCGATGGAAAGACACTTGCAAAGGTCTGCTATTACGGAACAAAAGCAAGTGATGAGAATGGTTTCTTCGATGAGAAACATCCGGATTTTCCGGCAGGAAAGAGATTCATCATTACCCATCTTGCAGCAGCTTATGCAAATGGATCCAGTGACTGGGCATCCGGAACTAATGCAACAGGAAAGAACCTGGCAATGGAGCTTTACAATTATTGTGTAAATATGCCGGACATTCCGTCTGTAGATATGAGCTTTTCCGAATCTAATGTAAAGGCTTATGTGGAAGGAAACAGCCAGCGAACAAGCGTGATCACATTCAAAGCAGATAAACTGCAGACAATCACATTTAAGTTGCCAAGCGGTGTAAAGCTTGTAAATGTGACAACCGGTAAAACCAGTGCTGCAGGAGCAAGTGTAGAAATCAGTGGAGGTACACAGTTTTATCTGACAGCACCACTTGATCAGGCAGAGAGCGTCAGTGCTACATTTTCTTCTCGGATGAAGGGAAGCATTGATAAAGAATACTCTGCTTACAAGATTGTAACAGGATCTGGAACACAGGACCTGGCTCTTGTTTTCGGTGAAGGTGTCGGAAATGAGAAATATGTGGATTTTAAAGTAACCTGGACAAAAGAATGCAAGGTATCCATTGTAAAGAAAGACCAGGATACAGGCAACGCACTGGCTGGTGCAGTGTACGGGATCTATTCCGATGCTGCATGTACAAAGCTGATTGCAGAGATGCCTGCAACTGATCAGAATGGTGCTTCACAGCTCACAATGGAAAAGACACAGGAAGTTGTTTATCTGAAAGAAATCTCTGTTCCAACAGGGTATCAGATTGATACAAAGTCTTATAATGTGACTCTTGCTATCGGAAAGACAACGACTAAAAATGTAACGGACAAACGAGTAAATGCAAAGCTCAACATTGCAAAACAGGATGCTGAGACAGGCAATGAAGCCCAGGGTGATGCAACACTGGAAGGTGCGGTATATGGTCTTTATGCAAGGGAAGACATTGTTCATCCGGATGGAAGAACCGGAACAATCTATAAGAAAGACACCCTGATCACATCCCTGACAACGGATAAGAATGGCGAAGCTTCTGTATCGGATCTCTATCTTGGAAAGTATTATCTGAAAGAGCTTAGTGCTCCGGTGGGATACGTACTGGATCCGACAGAACATGATGTGGACTGTACTTACGAAGGTGCTACTGTTCCGACAGTAGAAAGAACTTCTGTATGTAAAGAAACTGTCGTCAAACAGCCATTCCAGATCATTAAGGCAGCAAACAATGGAAAAACCGATGCAGATCTTCTTAAGGGAGTTGGTTTTTCAGCATGGCTTGTCAGTAATCTGAAAGTAAAGGCAGATGGAAGTTATGATTTTGATTCAGCCAGACCGGTTGTACTGACTGCAGATGGACAGACAGAAATGTTTACCGATGAAAAAGGATATGCAAGATCGATTCCGCTTCCATATGGAACTTATGTGGTAAGAGAAACCACAAGCAAACACAACTATGCACCGGTTGATGATTTTGTAGTGAAGATCACAGAGAATTATCCAGATACACCGCAGACATGGCGAGTGCTTCTGGATAAAGAATTCAAAGCAAAATTAAAGATCTCGTCAACTAATAAAAAGCCCTGCGGCATAAACACAATGTCGTGGGGCGTTTTTGGAAAGGAGTATTATGACAGAACAAAACAAAACTACTACTATTCCACTGCCGGTTCCGGGAAAAGATATGGACAGCATTATGCAGTCACTGGAATCCGGTGTGGAAGAACTATTTACAAGTAACCGCTATCAGGAATTTCTTAAAACCATGGCAAAGTTTCACAATTATTCTTTTAATAATACAATGCTGATCGCTATGCAGCGACCGGATGCCACACTTGTTACCAGCTACAAAAACTGGCAGTCCATGGGTAGACAGGTCATGAAAGGTGAAAAAGGAATTACAATCATTGCCCCGGCACCATATAAGAAAATGAAGGAAAAAGAGGTTCTGGATGAAAATCAGCGACCGATCATGGGAAGCGATGGAAAACCTAAGACTGAACAGGTGGAAGTTACAGTTCCGCATTTTAAAGCAGTTACGGTATTTGATATTGCTCAGACATCCGGAGAACCGATCCAGACACTGGCACCAGAATTACTGACTGCAGCTGTACAGGATTTTGATTCTTTCATGCAGGCTATTCAGAAAATATCCCCAGTACCGATACGATTCGATGAGATCGATGACAATGCTAATGGATATTATCATAATGCAGATAAGGAAATTGTGATCAAAAAAGGACTCAGTGAAAGCCAGACCTTAAAGACTGCTATTCATGAAACAGTCCATGCAAAATTGCATGACAGGGAGATCATGGAAAGCCTTGGTGTAGAAAAAGACCGATTGACAAAAGAGGTTGAGGCTGAATCCGTTGCTTACTGTGTGTGTTCTTCCTTTGGTTTGGATACATCGGATTATAGTTTCCCTTACATTGCAGGTTGGAGCAGCAGCCGGGAAATGAAAGAAATGAAAGCATCTATGGATGTGATCCGCAAGACAGCCGGTGAAATGATCGATCAGCTTACAGAAGAGCTGGAAATCATTCTTGAAGAAAAACAGAAAACAGAATTACATGATAAATACGGCATTCTGGTAGATGCACTGGAAGCAGCCGGATACCGCTATGATTATCGGGAAAGCGAACCGGGACATATTGTACTGGCGCCGGATGGGACACATGAAATTGCCGGATACTTGCAGTTTGAATCATGGGGAGATATCAAAGACTGGCTGGAAGATACGATTGCAGAAGGAACGGATATTTCGGAAAGAGTTGATCGGGCTTTGTATCCATTTAAGTTTGATTATACCCTAGAGGAAGAAATGTTCAGAGGTAATGGTGACCGCTATGCGATTTACCACGTGGATGAAGACACACCTGGAAAACAACATTTATTTATGAATATGGCAATGGTCAAAGAAGATGGAATTACAATCGATGCAGCAAATTATAAATGTGTCTATTCTGGCAGATTACATGAAAATGAAAAGCTGGATGATTTGTATGCCGTATTCAACGATAATCCACCGGCAGATTATAAAGCACATTCTATGTCGGTTAGTGATGTTATCATTACAAACCGTGGTGGGGATATGCAGGCATATTACGTGGATCGATTTGGATTTGCAGAACTTCCAGACTTTGCAGTACAAAGAGAAAAAATACTCGATATTGTCCCGGAAATAGAAAATGTGGATTATGAAAATGATCTTACATGTATCAGCTTTTATGCGGCTGAATGTGCTGAATTTCCTGTGATGGGTGAAGTACATTATGACCTGACATTACCGGAAGCCTTGGAAGCTTATGAGAAAATCCCATCAGAACGTATGCATGGACTGAAATGTGTTGGCTTTGATCTGAAAGACGGAAGTGATTATGAAGGAATGCAGAGTCTGATGATCGAAGGAAAAATACAGAAAGAATTTTTGAATTCGATTCCTGGATTTAGAGAAAATTCTTATGTGCAAAATGCAATCAGTCGTGTGGAAAAGTACTTGGAAGAAAGACATCCAAATGTGGAAAATCCTCTGGAATCCAATAAGAAAGTGGATAACGAAAAAAATATAAGCAAAGAAAAAAACGAGAAGGAGCTGAATATACAGATGAAACCAATACCGAAAAAGAAAAGGGGGGAAATGAGCCTATGAGAAATGTAAACCTGGAAGAAAACGAACTGACTATTACTGCTATCTTCCAGCAGCACACAAAGGAAGAAACAATCCAAACACTGAAAGAAGCTTTGGAAGTTATGGAACAGGAAGAAAGTGATCCTGAGAATGATGAAATGATTGAGATCATCAATTCTACAGTTGGAAAATTACAGCAGATCGAAGACAAATACTACTATTCTCTGGATCTGAATTATTATCTGAATAACTTGGAGAACGATGCCTATGAAGCTTAATCAATTTGCAGTCTACCGAGTAGATCAGCAGACAGCAGGAAAAGCACTGTGGCATCTGCCATATCAAGAGGCAAGACAGCAGAATGTGTCGATTACTGTCGAAAATTACCGATTAGTCTCGATTCATGAAATGCAGGAAAATGAAAAAGTCGCTGACATCTGGAAACGAATGAAAAAGCAATGCGAAGTCAGTGACGTGCTCGTATTGAACAAGAACGGAGAAATCAGTTGCTACTATGTAGATGAAAACTATCCACAGTATCTGGCCGGATTCATTCGTATCAATACATCCGGTGCACTGATCACTATGGAAACTGAGAATTATCAGATCGATGGGAAAAAAGGAAACTGGATTGCCACAGACACCATCATTATTGATGGAAAACAGTTTTATTTGATGGAACATCAGGTATACCGAGATCAGGCCCAGGGTGTTATCCTGGATGCCTATGGAAAAATGGTTGTCGAAGAATGTAAGAAATTCGATGAAAAGACAAAACAAAAGATTCATGATTACATCCAACAGCAAGTACCGCTAAATCCGGTCGAACAGCTAAAACAAGATGGTAAAATCCGTCTGGAACATTACCAGAAATTCTACCAGAACGGCACTTATGAACGAAGCAGAGAATCTGGTACCGAAGCCAATTATGATATGGTGGACGGTCTGGTGAATAATCAGAAGAAGAATCAGGAAAAGACCTCTGATGCTAGCAGCAACAATCAGACCTCCCGAAATCAACAGGATGGAAAATCTAAGAAACGAAGATCCGTGATCAAACGTCTGCATCAGAAACAGATTGCCATTGCTCGCCGGTCCGGAAAACCGATACCCAAATACCTGGATCAGGAAATGGAAAGAAAGCGGGGGTAGAATATGCGAAGGTTAAAGTGTGAAAAAGAAACGATTATTCTGACCAATGAAGATGACGGATTCTATGATGTGTATACCTTCAATCAGAGCTTGCAGAAACGGTTACGGGCATTCGCTGAGAAGTATCCGGATGATTGCTGGTTGAAAGGATCTTCGGAGGATGGCAGTGAAACGTATATAATCAAAAAGGGCCGGTTGTCATTGAATTTAAGACCACCCTATTCTAAGGACAGAATTCATAAAGCAACAGAACGAATTATTGAAGAACAGAAGGAACAATCAAAGGATTCATAGAATGCGATTTAAGAGAAAAAAGCCTCATGACCATGAGGAAAAATGAAAGCAAAATATGTTAGCTGATAAAGTGTATAGGCTCAAAAGGGAAAGTTCCCTTTTGGGCCTTATTTTGTTTAAAATCATTTAGTAGTACAAAACCTGATTTTATCTTTTATATATTTGATAACAAGTAGTGAATAGTTGATTTAAGTAGTTTTCAGTGGTACAATTATTTGAGGAAAATTCATGTAATAGTATTAAATGCAGGGAGAAAAAAATGGCAAGACCAAAAAAGAATGGAACATACCTTAATGTATGTATTGAAACTCCTATTTATGAGCGATTAGAAAATTTTTGTAAAGATGCAGGACATACAAAAACGGTTGCTGTTGAAAGAGCATTAATTTCTTATTTCGATGAATATGAAGAAATGAAAAAGAAATTAAAAGAATTAGAATCTAATCAAGACAAATGAGAAATTCATGCAGGGGAGAATCAAGCAAATGATCAACGGCAAAGATCAAGAAATTATAACTATAAATAAAACAGGAAATTCAATATTAAATAACGCAAAATATTCTGCAGATAACACGGATGAATGGTATACTACATTTGTTGCGCGTTCCTTTGATTTTGGACGCAAAAAAAGATTGCAGCCGCCATGCGCTGCAATCTCCCGATTTCTCATATTGTGAGGTTAATCCTCTGCTTTTTCGACTTCCGTTATCTCCCTTGCTGTTGCGGTTACAATCCGTATGCCTTTATCGCTCATACCGTCCAGCAGCGCGTCAAGCTGCCGCCGCCCGGTGGATTTCTCCGCATTGCTGTTCGGGAAGAAAAATTGATCTACCGAAATATGATACCGGGTTACAAGGTCATAGAATACCTGTAAACTCGGCTGTTGTCCCTTGTTCTCGATATTCGCAAGGTAGCGCGGGGAAATATATAACTCGTCGCTTACCTTTTTGCGGCTCTCGCCGTATTCATTTCTCGCGGCTTTTATAGCTGCCCCGAAAGCCTTAAAGTCGTACAATGGTACGGGTCTTTTTGCCATTTTCATTCACCCTGTTACATTTTACAGTTCACCTTTCTTTTTGGATATGTCCACACAATTCATATCATTAGGTTAAATACTTCCTGTTGTGTATTGACAGTAGACTGATTTTCTGATAAAATAAAATTTATGTAAAAGGAGGCGGCGTTTATGTTGCATAGCATGCGTATTAGATAAGCATTGAAAAAAAGGATTTTCCCATTTTCAACATGGGCTTTTTTGTCATGCTTATTTTGCGGATGCTATACAAAAAACTAACGACGTATAGATATAGTATAGACATAGTGCAAGCTATGCCTTAGTTTTGTTGTACTGCTCTGTGCATTATAAATGCAGGTCAATGCTCATGTTGAGGATTGACCTGCATTTTTTTGTGTAAAAAGGACGAGTGAAATATAATGCTTAAAAAATATTGGATAAAATGTCCGATTTGTAACGGAAAGACGAGAGTTCAAGTATTTCATAATACTGTATTAAAAGATTTTCCTCTTTTCTGCCCTAAATGCAAATTGACGCATATCATTGATGTAGAAAAATTAGAGATTGTAATCAAAAATACAGAAAAACAAACTTTTATTATTTAGAAGAAAGGATATAAAAATGAAACGTTTACCTAAATATACGCCTGCGGAAGTACGGAATGATCCATACGGATTTACTTACAAAGAAATGTCGGAAGTTATTGGCGAGAATGAAGCAAAAGCCTTATATGAAGAATTATATAAGCAATTACCACGCAAAAAAAATCTATCAATGTTGGTAAAAAATATTTGCAAAAGCAGTGATACTGAAAAGTATGTTTACGAACTGAAAGACAACAAATACATTGAAACGGTTTTTATCAAGCGGCGAGATGGTGGAACTGTTTGCGTGAGCACACAAGTCGGTTGTCCTGTTGGTTGTATTTTTTGTGAGTCCGGGCGAAATGGCTTTGTTCGTAATCTAACATCGTCAGAAATCGTACAACAGATTATATTGTTGCGTCGAAAAGTAAACCGTATCGTTTTTATGGGTATGGGAGAGCCTTTATTCAATTATGACAACTTGATAAAAGCAATCCATATTCTCCGAGATAGATATGGGCTCAACTTTCCAACCGACGGCATTACCATATCAACAGTTGGTCCGGTCGATCAATTAAAAAAATTGCGCGAGGAACATCTTAAAATTCAGTTGACAATATCTTTACACGCAGCAACACAATCTGCAAGAAATCGTATTATTCCTCACATGCGCATATATGCTATTGAAGATGTTGTTAAGCAAGCCTTATCCTATTCTGAAAGGCATAATCGCAAAATTGTCTTTGCGTATTTGCTTTTACCGGGTATAAATGACCGGCCCTCAGATGTAAGACAACTTGCAAAATGGTTTCGGGGCAAAAAAGTTATGATTAACGTGTTACAATACAACCCAACAAGCAATTCAAGAATTAAAGCACCACAGAAACGGGAAATAGTTGCATTCAAACATCAATTAGAGCAAGCAGGACTTGAAGTTACTATGAGAGTTTCTCATGGCAGAGAGATTAACGCGGCTTGTGGACAGTTAGCTAACACATATAATAAATTCAAAAAAAAATGATTAAAAGTGCCAGACGCATAGACGCAGAGCCGATAACGCATTAGGTCAAAAAACCTATGTGTTATCGGCTTTTTTATTTAATATTGCGCAAAAGCCGCTGTTCCCTATTATAGAATGGATTGCGGGTAGTGTATTAAAGTCGCCCTTTTTTAAGGATACGGCGGTATCGGGGAGGTATCGCCGTGTCCATTTTTATTTACTGTAACCCGCCTAATGCTTTGCGGTCAAAAAAAGCTATGCTCCGCAAGCGGGATATTCCGGCTATGAATGTGAACTGTCAATACATTTAGCTACTGCTTACATTTCCTTTGCGCCCGTCCGCGTCTTGCGGACGGGCGCATTTTGCTTTTTTCAACTTTTTTCTGAAAAGCGCACTCAAGAGCCATCTCCCGAACGGGTACGGAGCGAAAGGGGCAGAGAGGACAAGCCCTTAACTCCCGTCCTCTACTCCACGCGGGAAGGAGGTGAACTCTATGGAGCTATCTTCTTCCGACAAGGAAAGAATACAACATCAGTACGACGCATTAGCAAAGAAAACTTTGGTCGGCGAAGCGAAAAGCCACCGCCGCACTCTTGCGAAACGCGCAGCACGCGAAGTTACTTTTTCGGATTTGAGCGAAAGCGAACTCGCGCAGCTTTTCACAACGGACGAATACGAAAGCGATTATTTCCGTTTTCAAGTGTCCGGCTTTGATGTACTCGTCAAAAATGAACTGCTTGCCGAAGCCCTTAACGCTTTGCCCGAAAGGAAACGCGACATTATCCTTTTGTCCTACTTCTTGGATATGAGCGACGCGGAAATTGGCGAACTGCTGAATGTTGTACGCACGACGGTTTTCCGGCACAGGAAATCCGCGCTTGCGAAAATCAAACAGTATTTGGAGGGAAAAGCAGATGATGAATACCGTTAGGAAGTCTGAAAATCTGTTGCCGTTCCCTGTCATTTCCGCAGCGGCAAACGGCGACACAACCGCCATGTGCGCGATCTTGAAGCACTACGAGGGTTACATAGCGAAACTTTGTACCCGCACGCTGAAAGACGACGCGGGCAATACCTATTCCTATGTGGACGAGGAAATGCGTAACAGGCTGCAAGTGCGCCTTATTACCCGCACCCTTGCTTTTCATGTAGGATAATCTTTTAGCCCATGCGGGGAGCGTGTCCCCTTTCCACGCTTCCCGTTATGGGCTATTTGTCGTTCCGCAAAAGCATATCCGCTGTTGATGTGCTTTTGCAGGCCGACAAAGCCTATTGTTCTTTGACAAAGAAAGCGGCCTTTGGTGCGCAGCATAACAGGCAAACGGGTACATTCCGTCTGTACCGAGCCAGTCGGCGGGTACGCCATGACAGCTTTTCCCCATAGGGGAAAAGCCGAGCGAGAACTACCGCGCCGTAAAACAGGTTTAGCAGCTTGTGGGCGACGACATACAAGGCGGCACAATGATACTCCCGCGTTGAACACCCTCAAAGTATTGCGCGGCGCACCCATAAGCATGGGCCGGGGTGAAACTCCCGTGAGGTTGCAGCTAACAACCGCCCGTTTTTGCCTTTTGACGAATATAGTTTATCCATACAGGAAAAGGAGGTTTTTCTAATGGATAAAAAACAGACAATTACAACCGAACGCAAAATAGGGAAAATCACCTATCTTGTTCAAGCGTTGCCGAGTGAAAAGGCAACCGATACAATCCATAAAAAGATTGAGAAACTCATTGTAAAGGATTTGCAGAAAAAGCCCGGAAATCCGGGATTTTTAGCGTCCGAGTAGTGCATTAGGCGGCGGGATATGGTATAATGATAGCAACACATTATACCTGTTTATTCGGCTGTCGGAAAGGAGGACTAATGTTACAGTCGAATAAAATCACCGCCCTTTACTGCCGTTTAAGTCAAGAGGATATGCAAGCCGGAGAAAGCGGAAGCATACAGCACCAAAAAATGATACTTCAACGCTATGCGGACGAACACCATTTTTTGAACACAAAGTTTTTTGTGGACGACGGATTTTCCGGCGTGAGTTTTGAGCGCGAGGGGCTGCAAGCGATGTTGCAGGAAGTGGAAGCCGGACGAGTGGCGACGGTCATTACCAAAGACCTTTCCCGTCTTGGCAGAAACTATCTGAAAACGGGCGAACTCATAGAGATTGTATTTCCCGAAAACGGAGTACGCTATATCGCGATCAACGACGGAGTTGACACAGCGCGGGAGGATAACGAGTTTACCCCCTTGCGGAACTGGTTTAACGAGTTTTACGCCCGCGACACAAGCAAGAAAATCCGCGCAGTTAAACAGGCACAGGCGCAAAAAGGCGAGCGCGTCAACGGGGAATATCCATACGGCTATATCCCAGACCCGAACAACCGCCACCACCTTATACCCGACCCGGAAACCGCGCCGATTGTCAAACAGGTTTTCGCTATGTTTGTTAGCGGCGTGCGTATGTGCGAAATCCAAAAATGGCTTGCGGAAAACAAAGTCTTGACGATTGGAGCGTTGCGCTATCAGCGTACAGGACAGGCGCGGTATCAGCGGGCAATGATCGCCCCCTATACTTGGCCGGACAAAACGCTCTATGACATATTAGCAAGGCAGGAATATTTAGGGCATACCATAACCGCGAAAACTCACAAGGTATCCTACAAGTCGAAAAAGGCCCGGAAGAACGAAGAAGAACAACGCTATTTCTTCCCAAACACCCATGAGCCGCTTGTTGACGAGGAAACCTTTGAACTTGCGCAAAAGCGGATTGCTACCCGCCACCGCCCGACAAAAGCAGCGGAGATTGATATTTTTTCCGGCTTGCTGTTTTGCGCTGGTTGCAGACATAAGATGTATTACCAACAGGGCGTAAATATCGAGCCGCGCAAGTTTTCCTATTCTTGCGGCGCATGGCGCAACAGGGCAAGGACAGGCAGCGAGTGTACCTCTCATTATATCCGCAAAAACGTACTTCTTGATTTAGTGCTGGAAGATATGCGGCGGGTTTTGCGGTATGTTAAGGAACACGAACAGGACTTTATCTGTAAAGCTACCGAGTACGGCGACATGGAAGCGAGAAAGGCATTAGCGCAGCAGCAAAAGGAACTTTTCAAAGCACAGGCGCGTATGACCGAACTTGACACGCTTTTCCGCAAGCTGTATGAGGACAACGCATTAGGCAGACTGACAGATGAACGGTTTGTGTTTCTAACTTCCGGCTATGAGGACGAAAAGAAATCCCTTGCCGCAAGGATAGACGAGTTACAACAGCAGATCGCAACCGTTACCGAGCGAAAAAGGGATATATCAAGGTTTATTCAGATTGTCGGGAAATACAGCGACATACAGGAATTGACCTATGAAAACGTCCATGAGTTTATCGACCGTATTTTGATACATGAATTAGACCGGGAAACCAACACCCGGAAAATCGAAATCCATTATAGCTTTGTCGGACAGGTTGATACCGAGCAGGAGCCGACGCAAGTTGTCAACCATGACCGCCGCAACATGGTAGATGTAAAAAGTATCGCTATCTAACCCCAGCAAAATTCGTACCCGTATAGCCATCGTCCACATAGTAGGTGGGATTTGGAAACCCGTGTTCCTTAGCGTACTTGAATAGATATTCTTTTTGATTTACGATACTGTTGCTCTCGCCTTCACGTCCATCGTCCTGACTCAGACGACAGTACAAGGCGGTGATTTCTTCCTGCTGTCTTTGCAATGCTTTCTCCTTTCCGACAGCAGACACGATAGTATGAAGTGTAGATACAGTATACCACGCCTGCGGTCAAACTTCAACGCTTTAAAGCGATAATCTTTCCGATATTTCTTAATCCTCATCATAACCCTCGGAATCAAAACTGTAATCTGCTGTGTCCCGCATGAATATCCTGCTGAGAAGCCCAAGCAAGTCCCTCCCGTCCTCTCGGAAATGTGCGGTCACTGTATATTCCGTGCCGCCGATTTTCTCGCAGAGCGTTGCCTGTTCAGGGATACGCATAAGGGGCATAATGTTTTCAGCAGGCGGCAGGGGCGGGTACACCCTATTCGGGTTTACCATTGAGATACCCTTATTTTCGTCTAAAATTTCCGTAAGTTCCTGTTCTGTCAGTCTGCTCATCGCAATGCGTCCTCCCTCTTGCGGTCTGTCCTGCCATTCTGGTTTGACCTTTGATTTTCAACCGTATCGTGGATTTGGTTCAAGCAGTCATCAATGTGGGCAGAGCGTTTTTCAATCCCGTCCGCATATTTCAGCCGCTTTCGCAGCTCCGTTATCCGTTCCGTCACCCCGTTTTTTTCTTCTCGGAGCGTTTCTTTCTCGGCGGGTGAAGCACGCCGTATCTTATTCTGCAAATGCCGCCGATAGTTGGTAAGCCTGTCCATTTCCGTCTGGTTCTTCTCCCTGTCGGCGTGCAAATCGGAGAGGGTGGAGATGTTATGCTCCGACATATAGCGTACCTGTGTGGTAATCTCATCCAGTTTCCGAAGCTCCTCTTTCATAAGCGGGCTTGTCGGCTTGTAGTCCGTGCCTTTGGGAAATATCCCCAACTGATAGCACCAATAGTAATACAACGCTAAGATTCCCCTTGTTTTCTGGTGCGGTTTCCAAGCCTTTTTATATTCTTCGGGCATATGGGGAGAGTAGGAAATCTTTGCTTTGTAGTTCCCATATCTTGCCCTTGTGCCTAAATGTGAACGGATAAAATCGGGCGTTAAGCGTTCATCAAGCGTATCTAATCTTGTGAAATGCTTATACTGCGGCAGCTTCATTTTCCAATGCCCGCCCGAAAAATCAACCTCGTAGCCTTTGTCGATTAGATACTTCATCATGTGCGGAATATCCCGACTGCCGCTGATTGCCTCCGCTAAATCTTCCAGATAGACGTTGTAGCGTGTCGGCTTGCCGCTCTTTTCATCCAGATACAGCGGTCTTGACGGTGCTTTCTTCGGGTTCTCAATCACCGATAATCCGTACTCTCTGCACAAGCGGTCTGACGTTTCCCTTAGCCGTTTCTGCTCCGATTTTGAGTAATTATATTTGCTCCCATCCAGATAGGAAACAGAGTTGAAGCAGAAGTGATTGTGGAGATGCCCCCTGTCAAGGTGGGTGACAACGATTATCTGGTACTTGTCGCCCCACATTTCCCTCGCAAGTTTTAAGCCGATTTCGTGGCATTGTTCGGGCGTTACTTCGTCTGGCTTGAAGCTCTGGTAGCCGTGCCAAGCGATATACCCGCCTGTCTTCTGGTACTGCTTTTTCGTTAGAATCATCTGCTGTAACGCTGTTTCTTTTAAACAGTTGATGGCGGAAACAAACTCTCCATTGTCCGTTTTCTGTGGATTCTTCACATAGGAGAACACGTCAAAGAAGTCCTGCATCTCCTTATTCGGCACGGTCTTTTCTGGGTTTTCCACATAAGAAATTAAGTCTTTCAACCGTCCTTCGATGTGCCAGAGGCTCGTTGCCGCCATATCAGACTGCCCCCTGTTCCGTCAATTTTTCCATGTCAAACTGCTGTGGGAGGGTATAATTCCGTTGCAGTTCCAAGATAAAATCCTCAATCTCCCTGCATATTTCATCAGCGGAAGGGGCGTAGGGGATACACTTTTTAAAGGCTACGTGTACTTCGTAAAGCGTGCCTAATAGTTCCCAAAATTCTTTCTCTGGCTGTGGCTGCGGTGCGTTTCCCCTGCATAACTGACGCATAAATTCTGCGGTGGACAGACCGCAGGCGGATGAATACTGCTTTAATTTTTCATGTTCTTCTTCGCTCAATCTAAAAGTAATGCATACTTTTTCTGATTTTTCTCTACTCATTTTTCTTAATCCTCCAGTTTTATTTTTCCTTTTATCGGGGTAGCTAGGGGTTGTCCCCTAAGTTAGTCCACACGCCTTTAGGGTGTGGATTGGATTGTGGCTGACACAATCCGATGCTCGCTATCTCTGTGGACAACTCCGCAGAGCATTTTTCTGTGTAACGGCTTTCTTAATGCCTGCCTTTACCCTCCGAAAAGGAAATCCTATGTCCTTTCCACCTCCGTTCTGGATTTTATTGCCTTTGACTTTTGGATAAATGAAAAAGCCGCCACACTGCATCACGAACGACAAGAGGATTCCCTCCCGCTCTGATTCGCAATGCTATGTAGCGGCTTTGAAATTCAAAACCCATGTCAGCCTTGCCGATTGGCTGACATTTCAATCTTATATCTATGTGCTTATTTAATTTTCAATCTTCCAATTTCCCCATTGGTATTTCAGAATACCATAGCGGCAATATGGCTGTCAAGATTTTGCACAAACTTTTTAGTATTCTCTATGGACAGGGATTTTATTCACTTATTCTAAAATTGGGTGGGAGAATTTTATCCCCCACCCAATAGCCCATAAGAAAGCATGCTGTATTAGATGACTATAAAATCTTCCGCAACTTTTTTCTAAGATGGTCTAACCGTGCATAGATAGCACCCGTCGTTAAATGCACAAGCGGGGCAATCTCTTTTGTGGAATACCCTTTCATTTTCAGCAGAACGATTTGCAGTGTACGCCTGTCCACCGTAAGTAATGCCTGATACAGATTTTCATCTTCGATTTCATCCAGTAAATCTTCAACGGTCTTTACTTCGGCTGACTGTTCCCTGTCTGCCATTCCCTCAAGGTATTCCCCGAAATCGCTTGTCCAATGGTAAAACCGCCTGTTGGAATTAAAGTCTGCCCTGTCGTCAATACGGATTTGTTCGATGGTAGCTTCATCAACTCCATGTTCCCGCAACACTTTTTCCTCGGCTTCTTTCCAGATACGCCACTTCCTGTCCTCACGTCCGTTGTTATATGCCATTCTTTTTTCCTCCAATCAATCTGAATCTTTGAAAACATAAAAATCCAGATTGAAAGGCGGCGAACGACACTTAACACCAATAATAGTCCTGCGGCACTTTCCAACCAAAAACGACAAAAGAAAAACCGCAAAGGCTTTGTGACCTTTACGGTTATGGGAAATACTAATTCTGTTGTATGGAGATTGTACTTCTACCTTCATGGTGGGAAGTACCGTTGCACTGGCAGGGATTTTTTTAACTGGCTTCCCGCCATTCCCTGATGTGCTATGTATAAATAAACTTTGCTTTATATAAGCAGATGGGCAACCGCCCGAAAAAAGGAACATAAAAACCCTCCAAATTTAAAAACAAATTCAGAGGGTAATTTAGGGTATAACAAAATAACCCACCCGAATATCGTTTTTTTTATTTGGTGAGTTTGTTCTTTCAAATACGAAACAAAAAGAGCCGATGATTCGTGAATTGTTCCACAATTTCATCGGCTCTGCGTCTTAAGCGTCTGGCTCTTTGATGACAGTTATCTTCAAGTTGTCAACTTTAATCAATCTTTCTTGTCTGCATTTTGGACAATAAAGGGGATAATTCTTCAAAACAGTGTCCTTCCTAATTTTATTACGGGTTTTGCTCCCACAAACAGGACATAATATCCATTCGCATTTCATCATAATTAGCTTCTAATCCTTTCAAATCTCATTTTATACGACTTATGCAAGCTGTTAGGCTAACTTGTGGAACATATGCCGAACCTTATCTATACGGCTATTCGGGCGGCGGGGTTGGCAAATAAGTTTACCAGTAGCTGGCTGGTATCCTTTTAACTCTGTCAAGCAGACTCCCTGCCCATTTGTGAAATAAGTTAAATCGTTCCTGTATTCTTGAATACATCTAGCAGGGATTTCTCCTTTCAGAATGACCTCGTCATTCTTTATCTGAGTACTTACAATATCTGCACAATACCTTGGAGCATCATGATACGCCCGTGAGAGATATTCCTGCGGTGCATAAATTTCAAAGTGGAGATATGGCTCTAATAGTTCTGTCCCTGCTTTTTTTAAAGCCTGCTCCAATACGATAGGGGAAAGCAGCCGAAAGTCTGCGGGGGTACTTACAGGACTATAATACAATCCATATTCAAAACAGATTTTACAGTCTGTCACTTTCCATCCATACAGCCCCTGCTCGCAGCCATAAAGAACCCCCTCCATAACCGCATTTTGGAACGATTGGTTTAAATATCCAAGTGAAACTCTGCTTTCATACTGCACTCCACTTCCAATAGGGAGCGGCTCTATGGACAACCCGATAGAAGCCCAGAAAGGATTTGGCGGGACTTCTATGTGGATGGTATATTCTGCTTTTCTAAGCGGTCTTTCCATATATATAACAGTAGGCTCTTTTATTTCTGCCTCCACATGATATTTTTCCTCAAGGATGGCACAAATGACTTCCATCTGCACTTTCCCCAAAAAAGAAAGTATAATCTCATGCGTTGTAGTATCCACATAATATTTTAAAAGAGGGTCGCCATCTGAAATTTCTGTAAGTGCCCCAAGCAATATTTCCCGCTGTTCAGATTTCTTTGCTGCAATCGTTGTTTGGAGCATAGGGAGAGGATTTTCAATAAATGTTCTCTGCGGCAACAGCATTTCGTTCCCCAAAATACTGTTTAGCTGCAAAACATCATTTGGTAAAATTACAATATCACCAGAGCAGGCTGTATCGGATGAACATAATTCACCGTTTGTCGGAACACACATCTCTGTGATTTTTATTTTCTCTTTTTCAGATATTTTAATAACATCCCTCAAATGCAATGTTCCGCTATATATACGCACATAAACAAAACGCCGCCTTTTCTCTGAATATTCAATCTTAAAAACCTGCCCGCATAGTTCAGATTGACCTTCAGGCGTTGATGAATAAAACTTACTGGCAATCACTTCTATAAGCTGCCGAATCCCCAGATTGTTTTTAGCGCTTCCGTGATAAACGGGAAATAACGTTCCGTTTTGGAATCTCCTGTTTTCTTCCTGTTCCAGTTCTGACATTTTAAACGGTTTCCCTGACATATATTTCTCTAATAGTTCATCGTTTCCCATAATTACCGCATCCCACTGTTCCATATCGTCATTGTCCGTTACATTTATATGAGGATGCTGCCCAACCTTTTGCTTCACTATAATTTCCGAAGAAAGCTTTGCTTTCATTTCTTGATATACCATTGGCAAATCAATCCCCTCTTGGTCAATTTTATTGATGAAAAAAATTGTCGGAATCTTCATTGTCTGTAGTGCATGAAACAGTATACGGGTCTGTGCCTGTATGCCATCCTTTGCAGAAACTAATAATACTGCTCCGTCTAATACGGATAAAGAACGGTATACTTCCGCCAAAAAATCCATATGGCCTGGCGTATCTATAATGTTGACTTTTACATCCTCCCACTGAAAAGATGTCACTGCTGTCTGGATAGTGATTCCCCTTTGACGCTCCAAATTCATTGTATCTGTCCTTGTTGTGCCTTTATCTACGCTCCCTGGTTCTGCAATTGCACCACTGGTATACAATAAACTCTCCGTTAATGTTGTCTTTCCTGCGTCAACGTGAGCCAGAATGCCTAAGTTAATTATTTTCATGTGATTTTCCTCCTATCAACACCCAAAAAAGGGCATAAAAATACCCAGTGATAAATACTCCTATCACTGGGTAAATAACTCCAATAGCCCCAAAACACTTATATGTTTTCGGGCATATAAAATTACATGATAAAAGTATTCTTAAACTGGGTACAAAAAACTAAGCCCCATATTAAAAGTGAAACGGGACTGCTACTTTTTGTTCCCACTATCAAATTGACAGTTTATTTAAGAATACCTTGCCGCATATTTATTAACTCCTTGTATAATACTGAATCTAATTATATTCCTTAACCCTTTATTTGTCAAGCTGACAAACTAAAGCAGAAAAAGCGGCAGGATTTCCCCCTGCCACTAATCATCTGTTTATGCAAAAATAATTTCCTTTTCCACAATCTCCCTCGCACAAGCCCTTATGTTATTCGTTCTTCCAGTCCATTCTAAGGCGTTTTCTTCCTTTAGGCATTCCGTTATGCCCTGTGCTTGCTTCATGCCCTCTATGAGCCGTTCAAAGTGTTCCTGTGCCTGTCTGTCAATGTCGGCAAGGTAAGCATTGAGCCTGCCGCTTGTGAGAAGATTGGTGTATGTAATTTTGCGGTACTCCCGCAGATAGTCCAAGTGCCGCCGTCCGAATAAGTCTATCGACTGTTCCTTTTCGGGTGGTATGGTAAGGCAGGGTAAAATGTATTCGCCTTGCCGTTCGTATCTGCCGCCCATTTCCTCAAAGATTGATTGTACCATTTGTTTTTCCTCCAAATAAGATATTCACTCCATACTCATGTCTGCTATCATTAACACAATTTACGTTTTCTCCTTATCTGGTTTCATACATTATTTAAAATTAAATAAAAAAGTTAATTGGGTAAAATCATGTTTTGCTACATGTGATAAAGATGAATTGTTTTTAGGAAAAAATGTATTAAATGCGAGAATTACACAAGAACAGTTTGTTGAAGAAATGAAAAAAATTAAATAGTATTAAGATAATAAAACGCCCACTTTGTAGGCGTTTTATTTGAAATACAGATTTAATTCAACTATATAATTCTAAGGAACTTAATAAAATGAAGAAAAATAATATAACACTTGTATTTGTTGCTATCGTTTTTTCGATTATTGTTGGAATGATAATTGGAAAAAGCTTATTAAAGTATAAAGAAGGTGAGCCAGATGTAGTTGGCAGTTTTTCTATGAATAGAGATGAAAATTTTACAGTAGTTGCTAACAGAAAAAATATTTCTGATAAAGAAGCATTTGCAAGACTGCTTTTAAAAATGTACAAAGAGAATTCATTTCATTCAATAAAATTTTCTACAGATCATGGATATGCAACCAGCCTTGATATGACCGTATATTCTTGGAAAGAAGATATCGAAAATGGCGAATCCATTATGCAAATAGAATTTAGACCGATTGAATATGGAAAAGATTATGATCTTGTTCATAATCCGGATAAATATGTGCTTCTTATCGATGGAACAGAAATAAAGTGAAATATATAGATATGTAGATAAAGCGCAGAAAAAGAGGATTGCTCAATACAGGTTATTTTCAATTATTACCCCTAAAATGATAAAAGAGAGGCAGCGGATAATCCGTTGCCTCATTACAGTATACGACACTTAATCTAGTTCCGCCCCTAACTCATACCTCCAATACTCCGCCGCCTCATACTCCCTGGGTTCTGAGAGTACCGGTACGGTAAAGAGTTCAACCGGAACACCGAGTGTTGATGCGAAGAGCTTCATAAGATCCTCTTTCGGACATCACTCTCATACTGAGCAATCCGGACATCAGCACAGCTGTCGGGAAATCCAACAGCCATGCCAAGTTCTTTTTGGGTGAGATGATTTTTTTGTCTTAAGTGTTTTAATTTTCTTCCAAATGTAATCATAGTATTATTCTCCTGTGCTTCCGAATGCCCCAGTTCCTCGTTCTTCACCAAGGTCCAGGACAAAATCTGCGATCACGACCGGTGTAATCACCAGCTGACCGACGCGTGTGTCTTTATGAATGGTCTGAGAAGATGTGCTCACGTTGCTTATAATGGCATGGATTTCACCACGATAACCGGAGTCAATCGGTGGAAGTTCACATACCAGTCCTTTTGCTGCCATGCTGCTTCGTGGAAAGACATATCCGGCAAATCCATCTGGGATGATGAGACCGAATCCAAGCGGAATTCTTGCAACCTCGCCTGGTTTTAATACGCAATCATAAGGCATGAATACATCAGCACCGGCATCATTTTCATGTGGCCGGAATGGATGATGATCTGCTTTCAGACCAAAGTCAATCAGTTTAATCTTTATGGCTGCTCATCTCCTTCCGGATCAGCAATGGATAATCTGTTTTTAAGATATCTGCAGGCATCCAAAGTTTTGAAATGGGATTCTGACAGGACATCTGTTTTTCCATGCAGCTTCCTCTCTGACAGAATGGACCGGTCAGATCTGGTGCAAAAAGAATCGGGCTTAATTTGTACAATCTTTGCCAGATATAGAGCATCACAATCCTGGTTTCATCCGTATTCCTTCTGCAGGTTCTCTGACCAATCATATGCTTCCACTGGTAAGGTGTCGCGCTGATGATCAGTACGTTTCGAAGTCCCTGAGGTGTGGCATATCCGGCTGAATCATGATCAATGCCTAAGGCACAAAGCTCTGCATAATGATCCAGATCTGACTGACAGCTTTTCTTGTAAATATCCTGGATTTCTTTATCTGCTTTCATGATTCCATATGGAATAGCAAATGCAGCATGACCGGAATAATTGCTGTACTGCAGAGATGCACTCATGTACTTTACTTCATTCTGATGTCTTGTGATCTGTGCCAGGAAGCGTCTGCTTGCACCAACAACAGCTACGGTAATGACCATGAATTTCTGCACGGTTGGATGCGGAAGCCCTGCAATGTTTTCTACAGTCTTCTGACTGTAGGATTGACGGTAAAGATCCATCAGATCTGCCATGTTCTGGATCGTATGACCGTGTTGTGTGAGTCTGGCAGCAAAGACCATATTCTGTTCTGCTTCCCGGATTCCATAGCAGTTTAAGATAGCTGTTTCAATGTGATCCATAGGCCTGTTCCTCCTTTACCAGAGCTTTTAAAAGGATCAGATAATTGATGCAGTCTGTGATTTTTTCATCCCACTGTTCCATGTCAAAATGTAACAGAGTGGAATAACACATATCGTAAAGGGATACGACATGTTTCGACATCATACCGGCCAGTGCTGCTTTTGGATCGCAGTTTTGTAAGGCGGCAGCAATCTTGAATGCACTGAGGCGGTCAATATTGTCACCGGTATATTCTTTCTTTTTATGTGCCAGAATATCGGCACACTTTCTCATCTGAAGTTCAAATACAATATTAAATTCTTCTTGTGTCATGTGATAGTTCCTCCTTTGTTTTGTGATAGTTATCGTTCGAGATCTTTGTTTTTTGATCTTACTGGTTCTGGTATCTGCATCTGAAGAATGGCATCAACATTCTGATCGGCAGTGTCCAGATCTTTTAATTTTTCTTTCAAGCTGCTTATTGCTTCTTCTTCGGAAGCTATCTGCTGTTGCAGTTTTTCTTTTTGTAAAGTCAGGGTTTTTAGGCTTGTCATCTTTCCATCCTGATAAAAGGATCTCAGCCAATCTCTGGCTTCTTCATATTTCTGAATTTCCTTCGCATGTTCTTTCCGGTACTTTCCTTTGTACTTTGCATTTGAAAATTGGGAATAAACTTCCTTGTTTGCATAGTACTGTCCGGTGTAGCGGATCTGATCATTGAGAGTCCTTAGATTGGACCGATGCTGAGCAAACTGTGTCTGCATTTCTTTCAATTCCTGCTTTGATGCAAGCAGTGTTTTTTTCAAATCTGACTGCGTATCAAATCCATGTTCCTGCACATAGATAATGGTATTTGCCATTTGCTGCAGATTAGAAAGTTTTACCCGATGAGCATAAGCCGGGCTCTGCATTGCTTTCACATTTGTCTGGAGATTTACAACCAGGCACAGGTGAGATCTGACGTAGAGAATGGCCAATGGATCCTTGCGTAAGAAGGTCTGTTCCAGGTGTTCTTTTCCATATCGTGTTCCCAGTGCACGTTCAGAAATCCGCTTCTGTCGATCAGGATGAAGATAGCTGTATCTGCCACGATGCTCAATCACAGAGATCTGAAATAGTTCCAGAAGTTTAGATTGGAATTCATCAAAACTATTGGATGTGGCAGCGCATTCATCAATCGCATTTCGCAAATATTCTTTCTGTGTAAGGAACACGGTGGATGTTGGTTTGAGACCATCTTCGATGATTTTTTGATTGATCTCATCCAGTTTTTGCTGGCCATGTTTCTGTGCCATATATTCTTTCTGAGTGATTTTTCTTTCAGCCGGAGCAAGAAGATCTATCTGGTGAAGTCCTTCCTGTTGGCACCGATCCATGACTGTTTTCTTAAAAGTGTTCATGAATTTATCAGTGGAACGATGCTTGTAACCGGCGGCTTCCTCATGTGGTTTATCCATATAAGGCTGCCTTTCTACTGCAGTCTTCCGCACACTGTTGATGACGATGTGGGTATGGATATTTCCGGACTCATTGTGCCCATCGGTATGAGTAACCACCAGTGCCTGATATCCGGGAAACATCTGCTTTGCAAGTTCCAAACTGATTGCGTGTGCTCTTGGTCCGGTAAGTCCGTTTTCTGTAACATCGCTCGGATCGTAGCTGATAATGTAGTGGTGACTTTTGATATCTTCACGTTTTTTATTTTTGTGAAAATGAGCATTTGTCAGTTCACATTCCTTGTCAAAAGACATCGGATCACAGTTCAGCCCATCCATATAAAACTCTTTTCGCAAGATGCTTCGTCCGGATTCATCTACAATCTTTTTCCCGGTTTTTTCATCATGTTCAAACAGAAGATAATTGATAGCAGCTGAGTAATTTGCATTTCTGCTTTTAATGTGTTTTACGATTGCCATTCATACCACCTGCCAGTTTCAGTACCTCTTTTCTCAATAGGAATAAGTCCGTGATACACTGATGGATTTCGTTTTCTATAGCACGTGACTGACTGCCACCACTGTTAAAATGCTTGGCGATCTGATTGAGATTCGATCCAATCTTTCCATATTCACTGACCAGTTTTCTGAGGTCATTCATGTCTGCAACAACTTCAATCTGATGATTGATTTGATTCTCAAGCAGAAGTTTTCTCAGATATTCTGATCGGCTAATAGATAAACAAGCAGCGCCTTGGTCTAATAAATCCAGTTCGACATCTGTAAGACGTAATCCTATAAAATGTCTGTGATTCAGTTCTTTATCTTTGTTTTTTGTTCTCATACTCCTCCTTCCGCTGAGACTATTCCTCCCGCCGGGAGTCCACGTATTTCAATATCGGCTGTCCCTTCCGATATTAGAAATAGTGCCGTGAACACCTTCAGGTGGAACCAACAGACAAGTGAAACGTCTGTTATTAAGAGGGTATGGGGAGATCCCCATCAAGATAAATCCCATAGGAGAACAGGATGCCAAACGGCAATACTGTTAAACATGGGTGGATCTTGCTCTGTATGTGTACCCCTCTATATAACGAAACGCTGAGAGCCTGTTTTACAGTGGGGGAAAAGAAAAAATATCAAAAAAATGATGATTAATGGTGAGCTTGTGATAGAATGAAAAAAAGAGAAAAGCATAAGTGTTGGATATATGCTTCGCATTGATTGCTGGGGAGCTGAAAAAGATTTAAAAACCACATATGGATCAGAATGTGCGCTTACTTCATTGGCTGTGGATGAGCCTTTAGAATATGCAAGATTATATCTCGATGGCAATTTACAGATGTGGATAGATTCAGAAGATTCACTTGAATTATAGAACAAGAATAACGGGTAGAAAACTTCTGATGCCCATTTTACAAGGGGTTCGAGTTTTTTATGTCTGCTGGCGCTATTTCTCTGCTGGAGTACTATTTTCGGGATAATGGCGAAAGGCTTTAGCGGTATAGTTAGAAGCACCGTTTCCATATTTTGTATTGGTTATGGTTTTTATATAATCGCTGGAATAATAGTCAATTGTAGAGCAAATGAAATAGACACAGGGGATTAAGGAAGAGTTGAAGGCAGATAAACAGATGGAATGGGTAGCAAATAAATACTATACAAGAGTGTGAAAAGGGAATTTTGAATAAGGAGATGATTTGGCAATAAGGTGCAGTAATCTGGTGGAAAGCAAGTCTGAAAATGGCTTGCTTTTTGCTTTACAATGTGGTTAGTTGATGTATATAATTATGATAAAGAGATAAAATTGATTTTTATATTTTGGTTCGATATTGTGATGCAGTTTTTATCCCAAAAAGAGTAAAAATCGAATTATCCGCATAAACACAGGGATTTTAAGCAATATGAAACAAAAAATAAAAGAATTTTACCACTAATTTACTACGAATGAAAGAACCTTGATACGACAGAGAAAACAGCATAAATAAAGGCAAAATTGGCATTTCATACAGAATATGAGATGTCTTTTTTGTTGCTGTAATACAGTATAACTATTCTTTTTCTGCTTGATTATTAATCATTTTTTAGGACATGAATTGTCAAGAGCTTGTTGCGTAGCAATGTTTACACTCTTGATAATTTATGGAATAAAAAATATTCTGACAGATACTAGAAAAGTGATGACTACTCAATTTTCTAATGATATAATATGATAAATAATAATAGATAAACTTGAAGTGATTAAGGAAGTGTATGCCATGAAAAAATTTTTGAAAATAATGTTAATCATAATTGGAGCGATTTCTTTGATTTTTGTAGCTCTGATAGGGATTGGGTTATTTGTTGATGTTGAATATGATGACCATATTGAAAATGGTCGTTATACTTATGTTCCGGAAGAAGAAAATAAAGATAATGAATACGTGGAATTTACGATAAATGATTATGATAAAAATAATGCCAAGCTTGTATATTATGACACGATTGAAGAAGCTATTCAACTTTCCACTTTGAATGCTGAAAATGAGGAACTTTCGGTTCCTGCTGATTTTCTTAATCATGTTGATGAAACCTTGCATATATGGCAAGGCAAAAAATATGATACGATTTTCTATCGGGCTGGAAATGATAACGATGATATTCAAGGCTTAGTAATGGCTCGTTGTAAAAAGCAGATACAGAATGGGCATACACAATACGCATTTATAAATGCTACACCGGTTACAACGAAACGAGATAGAATTTTGTTAGATGATATTACAGAGCTTATTCACTCTTCTTTGAAATTAAGTGATTTCCAACAAGACTTAAACCCCGATTATCCAAGCAAGCGTTTTGTTTACGGCTATGCACATGATAAAGAAATCTATTCATTGGAAGTAGAAGGACAAAAACCGGACGGTGTAATTGAAATCAATGTATATGACAGAGTCATGTATCTATGGTATTACAATGACTTACAAAGTAACAAAAGAGGTGACTGTTTAAGCTATTCGGTAGATGTACCTAAATAAAATGACATTTTTACATAATACTATATTATTAGTTAGGCAGACGGAGTGATCCAGACACGGTGGCAGGAAAATCTTTCAGATTTTTCTGCCATGTCTTGCAAGTGGCTGGTTTACTTCGTCTGTGAGCGAGCCTGTGGCGAGCGAAGATTAAGCCCCCGTTATCTAACAAGGGGGGCACAAAAAACAAAAGACACTATACACTAACAGGCGGAAAACGCTGTATTTACAAGGCAAAACCGCATTTTATAAGATGTGATATAAAAAGTATCTATTTCACAAAAGAAAAACAATAAATTTAAACATTATAATATTTTAATTTTTGTGGTAATGATATGCAAACTTTTTAGGAGGGAAGATATGGATTGTAAAATGACTGATATTATTGCTATTATTTCAAGTATCATTGCTATTGGTTATTCAATTTATTCCATAATTACTAAAAGTTATATTCGTCAATACAACCTTGAAAAATTTGAACATTTTTCTTTAAATCAGAAGAAAGTTTGTATTGTTTTCAATTTTATTATGACACTTATAATTGGGATAAGTGGGGTGTATATATTGCTATTATACTTATTCTAATGGGATTGAAAGCATTTATGTAGCAAATAGCAAAATTTTATAAGTGAAACGAGGTACTCTATGGAAAAAAAGGAACTTATCAAACTATATTTACAAAATGTGGATAAAATGTTTGGATATGCCAACATGAACGCATATATTGATGAGCGATTAAAGAAGTATACGAAATACTGTCAAAGTAAAAAGCCAGAAGAACAGATTATTATATGGCTGAAATTATTGCATGAAAATTTCGGAAAAAAGATTGTTTATTTAGGAAGTTACTTAGCATTACAAGAAAAGGATATGAGCTATTTAAATAATGCGTTCAATTCGGCAGTAACATGGGGACAACTCACAATAACAAACAGCGGTTGCGACCATTCCATTCACGCTTGGAATATTTTACCACATATATTCTGTGCAAACCGCTTTCGTGACATTGAAAAAATATTTCCAAAAGAAAACGGACTTAGTAAGAATGCAGATTTATGAGTGGTTATAAGAAGTATCTGCCAAAAAGAAAACACCGATAAAGCCTGTAAAATAGGGATATATCGGTGTTATAAGAACTTATGAAAAGATAATTAGAAATTTATTTTATGTTTTAATGGACAAAACAATTGTCAAGGATGGATGGCTATATAGAAATGGATTTTTAAGGAAGAACTGTAAAATAAGATTAACGGATATTACCCAGATGAAAAGAAAAAAGAATTTATTTGGAGAAGCTCTTATTTTATATAAAAATCAGAAAAAAATCGCTAAAATTTCTGCCCGAAATAGAAATGTGGACTGGCTGCAAGTAAAGATTGCAGAAATAAAAAAGGATAAGAAGAAATTAGAACGTAAAAAATGAAAAATGTGAATCATATAGGGAGATTGAGTTTATGGATAATGTCATTAGATTAAGTAAATTTGTAAAAAATTTAGGAATAGTAACAACAGTTCTTTTTTTAATAATCGTACTGGTAACATTTGTTACAGGAAATATGGGGGTTGCGATATGTTTTATGCCTTTTGTATTTTTAGGTATTGCTTTAATTTTGGCATACAAGAAACAAATAATTGTAGTAAATGAAGATGAAATTGTATTTAGCTATCTGGTTAAGAAAACTCAGCATATAAAATATAATGATATTCGTTGTATTTTAATGATTCCATTAAATGGTAGAACAGATGTCATATTAATTGATAAGATGTACAATAGACTTGTTACTCTGGAGCAAGTGTATGTAAATTATGATATTTTATATGATACACTTATAAAACATGAAATAGATCTTGTGGATTTTGGTGAGTTAGTTGAACAGAACAAAGATGTATCAAAGTATGTACCTGCTTTAAACTGGATAGAAAAGAATTTCTATAAATCTATATGTAATGAGAATACAACTATCAAAAATATGTCAAAAACAATAGAAAAAGAAAAGCGTAAAAAAACAAAGCAATTTTTAAAAGCTTTAGGTTGGATTCTAATAATTGCTGATGCGGTAGCATTTTTTATTGGTGGCAAAACAATGTTAGTTATATTTATAATGGTTTTGATGATTACATATGCAGTGTATATAAAATATTATCCATATATATTTATAGAAGTCACCACAAAAAAAGGACAAGAACTGGCGTATCAATTACCATTTATGGGTGCAGCAATAGCAATGCTTTTATCCCTGAATACGAGTAAACTCTTTAATTATGAATTTGGAAACTATATGAAGATTACGGCAATTATTACTGCTTTACTTGCACTGCCATTTATTATTAAATCTTTAAAAACAGATGTACCACAGAAATTTGGACGTAAACTTTCAGTTGTATTTGCTGCTTTTATAATCGCATTTACAATTAGCTTCCCAATAAATTTTTTATTTACATTTGATGGGGCAACTCATGAAATTGCAATTGTAACAGACAAAAAGATTAGCAGTGGTAAAACTAGAGATAGAGAGTTATATGTAAGTTGTAATGGTAAAAGAGAAATATATACTGTTTCAAACAGTGAATATGAAAATACATCAATAGGCGATAGTAAAAGAATTTGTAGAAGAAAAAGTGCATTAGGATTGGAATATAGTACGATACATGATTAATATTTATTTAAAGATAAGGAGGGAATATATAAGATGAAAATATTGTTAGCAGTAGTTGGAGGATTATTATTACTGATATTCCCTTTTATAGTTATGAAAAAAGCAAAAGTAACAAAAGAAGAAAATACTGATGAAGCAAGGAAAAAATTTAATGTGTTTCTCATTTGTATGATACCTGTTCCTCTAATAGGCTTCATATTTCTTTTAATAGGGCTTAGAAGTTTTTTATAAAATTAAATAAAGGAGAAAAATGTTAAAAAACAATGATATATCAATACCAGAAGCCTGCTATGCAGATTTATGTAAGGTGGGTTTTTTTGAAAGAAAACAGGTTAAATTAACAATTATATGGAATGAAAAAATAAGCAGAAATAAACAAATACTTACACTTAAGAAGTTATATCCTGAATTAAATAAAGTGTCTACAGTTGAAAGCTATAAAATTACAAAAAAACGAAGAAATGGCAATTTGCAGAGATGGGATGGGGATTTGCTGTTGACTTTTCGCATAAAGCAGAAAAAGCGGGGATAAAAATATTGTTAGAAGAATAACTAAAAATCTTGCTAATGTATAAGTTAAGTAAAAAATAGAATGAAAAATAATCATATAGCAGAGGAGATTGGGTAATATGAAGGAACAAAAGAAATCTTCTTGGGGAGCGGTTCTGGTGTCATTTTTAAAGGAATTTCTATTAAACTCATTCGAAGCCCCAGGTCATCTTTATTATGATGAAAATTTAACTAATGAAGGAAAAAGAAAGAAAAATTATATTTGGAGGGTGCTTCTACTGGTGACTGCGGTAGGAGTAGCTTTGCTTCCTGTTATAGCTTGGAACATGTTTGTTCCAGATGTGCTATGGGCAAAAATAGTTACCGTTGTAGTGTGTGAAGGCTATGTTGTTTTTATAGTAAGTATGGAGATTATCCAAATAAAGGATGAGCTAAAGGAAGATATGTTAAAAATAGGGGGATATAAAATTACTCCCAAAGGAAGTATTTCCCTATTTAAAGAAATTGATTTTAAGATTGCTCAAACAGAGTATTCTTATACAATATTGATTTCTAAGAAACCTTTAAAATGGCTTTATAAGAAGTTTTATGTTACAATCTATGGAAGACATGGAAAAGTAAAAAAGATTGAATTGGTTCGAGCAGACAAAAAGTATTCTACGAAATATGAGACAATGAATGGTACAGTCTTAGAAAAGTTGCAAGAAGAAAATAATAGGTTTTTAAGGAAATGCTTAGGTACTCCCAGTAAAAAGAGTATGACAGGCGTCGAATATTATTATGAGTGGGGACAAATACAATCCTTCTATGATGATCGTTCTTGTCAAACAGGAATTGTAATTATGTTTTAAAATAAGGAATATTGTATCTCTTGCTTCCGTATGCAGAAAGATTACATCGGTACAGAGAAATGTGGTAGTGATACACCAAAGAACACAGGCGAAACCTTATATCTCGGTTCCACAAGTAGCGAATCTTTCAAAAGAGAGAGATGGGTAAAACTTCGCTGTTTATATAATAGTAGGGGACGATGTTTTATCCCCTGCTATTATACGTTTTTTAGCATGTTTTCACCAATATTGCTTGGTACCTAACCGATTTTTCAAATAACATCTGATTCCAAGATATACTCCCTGAGAAAGTACGAAAAGCAATAGAAGATTTACGGAAAGTGCTTTTTTAATTGCTTCTCCAAAATAAATGATGACAGCAGTACTTGTCAGTATCATCAGTAGAGTAATAACATCCCAACAGTTTTTCTTATATAATTCTATAACCTTTATTTCTATCAGTATCGCCAGTATCCCTGTCCCTGCCACACATATTCCGACAACCAATATCAGAAATAACCAATATACCATTCCGGCTATAAAAGGATTTGGAATTTTTGTGCTAATCTGTGCCACAGATTGCCCGGCATCAATTGTCCAACCGATAAAAGTTTGTAGGAATGACGCTGCATCATGGAAGAATGATTTACAATCGGAAAGGAACACATCGGACTGTACTGCCTGAAAAAGAGTGGTTGTCAGCGAATACCATGCAAGAAGGAACAAGGTTGTTTGGAACATTACCGTTTTTGCTTTATACTGTCCGGCAAGTCGCTCTTTTTGTGTTCCGTATTTCGCTTTTTCATTCTGATAGGCTGTCCGGTCACAGGATTCACATTTTTCATAGAGTACCGGCTTTTCTACCGGTATCTCTACGATTTTCTGATGTGTCCGGGCATAATCCCGTTGTTGTGTTAAACAGCGTATTTTATTTTGATATTCCCCGATCATGACGTTTGCGCTTCGCAGCTTCTCTTTCTCGTTCCGCAATGCTCTGTCTGCCAGCTTCAAGTCGTTCTTTAATGCTTGAATATTCCCGGCTCTGTTCTCTTTGTTTAATTTCTCGTTCAAGATCAGAGATTCGTTGAGCTGCGTCTTCAGTTCCACGATAAGCTGGTCTTTCTGTTCCAGTTCTTCTTGTATCTCCTCGGTCAGGAGCAGAAGCTCTTCCAACTGTTCGGCGTTCTTTAATTCTCTGGATTCGTTCATCTATATCACGTCCTTTCTCTATCTGCTGTTCCAGTTCAGCAATTCGTTGTTATCCTCTGCTGATTTGGTCGTTTCAATCAATACGCTACATTCTTCCATCGTAATTCAGCCCTTTCTTTTTAATTTTGAATATGAAAAAAGCAGTCGATCATAAATGAAAGACTGCTTTAAATCATATCCTTTATTGCTTTGTGTGGAGATTTAACTGATTGTCTATGTCCCGTCCGGCATACATTACTCTAAGTATTGTTACAACTTTTTTATCGCTGTCTGGAATATAAAGTACCACATAATTGTCTACTGGTAATACACGAAGTCCACGACTTTTCCACGGTTCTTTTTCATATTTTCGATAACGCTCCGGCATCGTATCCAGACTTAATATCTGTTCTTCCAGACGGTCAAGCTGTCCGCTTGCATTTTCCGGCGATTGTAATTCAAAAGAAATATATTCAAAAATCCCTCTCAAATCACTGTCAGCCTGTTCGGATAATTCTACTTCATATATCATAAGCCATAATCCTTGCGAATGTCAGCAAATGCTTTCTTCGCATTTTTTGTCCGTCCAGCCTGCATATCCGCATATCCTTTCTCCAATTCTTCATTGAACTCTGCTTCTGATAATGTGCTGATATCAACCGGTCTGGCAGATGGTATTTTTACTTCAAACGGAAGTCCTCTCTGTAAGATAATCTGTTTATAAAACATATTGATAGCACTGGAAGCAGGGATACCAAGTGTAGACAGGATACTTTCTGCTTTTTCTTTGACATCTGGTTCAATCCTTGCATATAAATTTGCTGATTTTGTAGCCATATAAAACATCTCCTTTCGTGAGTAGTATTTCCATCTATCTTTATTATATGCAAATGTCCGCACAATAGCAATACTATTTTTATGCTCCAATAATCTTATTGAATAACTGTAACAATACATCTTTTACGCCGGACGCATTGAATACAAGACCAACGGCTACTAAGGCAACTACCAAGAATCCGATAAGTTTGGAAAACTCACGCTTACAGGATAATCGAACTACTGCATACTAACCGCCACAGGGAACTCCTAATCCCTTGCCCATGAGGGGAAGAATAGTTTATCATATTGTAAATAAATATAAAAATAATATAAAAAGTTTTTGTGTTTTTAAATGATTTGTTAAGGTTAGTTGTTTATATATAGAGAAGAATAATTAAGAGAAAAGTGATGGATATGATACAAGACTGGATGATAATAAACAAAATTAAGATGGGAGATCCTGATGCATGGGATATTTTAGTACATAAATATTATGATAGTGTGTATTTTTATTGTGTTCGCAGATGTTATGGAGACTGCGATATAGCTTCTGATTTAACACAGGATATTTTTTTAAAATTGGTAGAAAGTTTACCTAGATACCGATTCATAGGAAAATTTCAAAATTATCTATACACTATGGCTGTCAATACTTGCAATAATTATTTGAAAAAAAGACATATTGAGCAAATAGAACTCACAGATAATTTTACAACTGATTTAGACACTTCATTGATTGATGAAATATTACATGATGAGAGAAAAGAAACGGTTCAAAAAGCACTTGATTTACTTCCTGAAATACAACGAGAGGTTGTGATACTACGGTATTATCACGATTTAAAGGTAAAAGATATTGCGACAATTACTGGCGTGGGGGTATCTACTGTACAGTCACGTATTTATCAAGGCCTTAGAAAATTAGAAAAAGTTTTAGAAAGAGAGGAATTTTATGATGGATAAAAAAGATATTATATCGAAATTGGCTGGTTATAAATTAGAAGGTGATATAGAAGGACGTGAAAAAATCATCGAATTAGGATATGAAATAATGATTAGACTTAGAATGAGTCGACATTCTTACTTTGAGCTATTCCTGTCAACTTTTCGCTTCATACATGTTCATACTTGGATAATTCAATTATTCATTTTTCTATCAGGGATAACTATGGCATTAAATTTTAAAAATTTACAGCCGATAAGTGAAATAATGTTATGCATCACAGGTGTAATATTCATTTCGGCTTTATTTTTTATAGATGAATTATTCAAAAGTTTTACTACAGGAATGTGGGAATTGGAACAGACATTCAAATATGATTTGCGACAACATATTATGATGAAATTATTGATTTTTGGCATTATTGATATGGTAATTGTTATTTTGCTTTCTCTTATGACTAAATCTATAGTATCTTTGCCTTTGTATCAGATATTAGTCTATGTACTTGTTCCATACAATATTGTTTGCATTATTTTATTTTCGCTTATAACTATATGGAGAAAGCAATTACATAATTATTTCCTATGGTGTATATCGGGAAGTATTTGTGTCGCAGTTATTTTAATTGCAAATATCTTTAAAATATATGAAATTCGAATGCTTTATTGGGGAATAGCATATTTCATTACAACGACAATATTAGGGATTATCTTATATTCTCAAACTAAAATAATCAAATGGGAGGTAGCTTCAGTATGGAATTAACTATTAATAATATAACAAAACAATATGGGAATGTAACTGTGCTTGATGATGTGTCGTATCGATTTACTCCTGGAATTTACGGAATATTAGGTGCTAATGGGGCGGGTAAAACAACTTTATTTCGTATTATTTGTGGACTGATGAGAGCAAATTGTGGAAATATACAATATGACCATAAAGATATTGCTCTGCAAGCAGAATATTATCGCTCGATTCTTGGATTCTTACCACAAGATTTTCGATACTATCCTGATTTTACAGGATTAAATTTTATGATGTATATCGCTTCATTGAAAGGCTTAAATGGGAAAATAGCAAAAAAGAGATGTTTAGATTTATTGATTCAGGTTGGCTTAGATGATGTGAAAAATAAAAAAATCAGAAAGTATTCTGGCGGAATGAAACAGAGACTAGGTATCGCTCAAGCAATGATCAATAATCCGGAAATTTTAATATTAGATGAACCTACGGTAGGGCTTGATCCCAAAGAGCGAGTTAAATTTAGAAAACTGATAAGTTCGTTTGCATCAGAAAAAATAGTATTATTGTCTACACATATTGTATCAGATATAGAATATATAGCAGATGAAATCATTATTCTAAAAAAAGGTAGAATTGAAAATACAGGCACAATAACATATTTGTTGAAAGATATTAACAAGTGTGTATGGGAATGCCTGGTTCCAGAAAAAGAAGTAAATCGAATTGAGCAAGTATATACAGTAAGTAATCGTAAATATGGAGAAGACGGAGTTGTTCTTCGACTTATTTCAAGGGAAAAACCTTTTGCAAATGCGAAACAAGTTGATCCGGTTTTAGAAGATTTGTATTTGTTTTATTTTAGAGAGGGGGAATGAGAGTATGACATCGCTAATTAAGTTTGAACTTGGGAAAATATTGAGAAACCGAACTGTATTTGGTGGGATTGTTGTAGGATGCTTAGTCCTTCTGGGGATTTTTTTTGTTGGGTATCACTATTCACAGCTATCAATGAGTGAAGCGAGTAATAAGAAAAAGGGGTTTGAAAAGAGCCTCGATGTAATAATAGATGAAAAATATTCTGGAGAGTTTACAGATGAAAAAGTTAAAATGATTCTGTCTGATTCTATGAATAATTTCCAAGAGAATGAAGAGCAAAAAGTTGTTAATAAGCCTTTTTATCCATTTTATTGGGAAATGGGAGATACTTTTTTTTCAAAAGATGCCGAAAATGTTTATTCAGAAATGATTGAACAGGTTAATAAAGGCCAAAGATTAACAATAGAAGACGTGGATTTATATTCATTGGACGAGGCTGGATTTAAAAAATTTGATACTCCTTTGACATTAGGAAATTATGTTCCATGGACAGATTTATATCGAGTACTTGGATATATATATGCTCTTTTGTCCATAATTACAATATTGGTATCTTCCATAGTGTTTTCAGATGATAATTCTAAAAATATCAATCAGATTCTGTTAGTTACAAAATATGGAAGAAACAAAATGATATTTGCTAAATTGATTGCGACAAGTATTATTACAGTGAGTTTATTTATTATTTTTCAATTGGTCAACATAGGTGTTTTCTCTACAATGTATGATATGAGCGGATGGAATTCAGACATACAAACAAATTTGTCGTTGGGGTTATTTGACTTCCCTTTGCAATATAACCATATTCAAATATACTTTTTAATTCTTGTCATGCAATTAGTTGGTATTGGATTTGTTGAGAGTGTAACATTGTTAATATCAGCTCTTATGCATTCATCTATGTCAGTATTAGCTGTTTCATTAGGGGTATATATATTACCATTATTGCTGGTGCAAATGATAAAAACAGGGGTAGGTAACAAAATTTTGTATTTGTTTCCAATAAATAATTTGAATGTACAAAATATATTAGGTATTCTATATTCAAAAGATGCTTTTTTCTTCCATTCCTTCTTCATTAATATAGGATTTATATTTATTTTTCAGCTCTTAATACGAGTAGGGATGCAACTATATTGCTTTATTTATATTAAACATTGGAAGTTTTAATGATTTTTTCAATGAAAATGCAATTGAAGAAAAAATATGATATCATGTGAGTAACAAATCGGAATTTAAAGGAGCGATAATCTATGAATAAAAACGAACAATGGCTAAAATGGGCAGTAGAATTACAAGCTATTGCTCAGGGTGGTTTGTTTTATGGAAAGGACAAATTTGATATAGAACGATATGAAAGAATCCGAGAAATTTCTGCTGAAATGATAAGCTATAAAACTGAAATATCTACAGAAAAAGTTCAAAATTTATTTTGCAGTGATGTAGGATATCAGACTCCTAAAATAGATACAAGGGCTGCGATTTTTAAAGACGGGAAAATATTATTGGTTCATGAAGCAAATGGTACTTGGTCATTACCGGGAGGTTGGTGTGATGTCGATATTTCCGTAGAGGAGAATACAATAAAGGAGGTCAAAGAGGAATCAGGACTTGATGTTACTGTAAAACGTGTGATTGCTGTTCAAGATAGGGAGAAACATAATCTTCCAATATATGCGTATAAAGTATGTAAGATTTTTATGCAATGTGAAGTGACGGGCGGTCAATTTAAAACGAATATTGAAACAACAGGTTTTGATTATTTTGGAATTGATGAGCTTCCAGAACTTGCAGAAGAAAAGAATAATAAAGAACAAATTGCGATGTGTTTTAATGCAATGCAATCAGAAAAATGGGAAGCTTTATTTGATTGACTTCCGGTTTTCTAAACTGACAACTTCTAGTTTGTTGAATTAAAAATGAAATAAAGTTCCAGTAATCATAGAGTGTATGGATTCAATTCCATATGCTCTTTTTCTTTACTTAATTTCATGAAAAATGTAAAAATCTAATGTTACGAGTTGCATTAAAGAAAACTCGTAAGAAAAAAGTAAAAAAATTTGCTTTTGACCACTGTAAAACATGCTCTGAGCGTTTCGTTATATGAAGGGATAATTTTTCTTTCATATTTCAAAGAAAAGAGGATAAAGAAATGTCAGAAAAAAGATGTTATACAGTTCAAGAGTTACAGGAAATCTTAGGAGTCAGCAGACCTACTATTTATAACCTTTTAAAGAAAAAGGAATTCCGGTGGATCCAGTTGGATGGCGGAAAGTATCGCATCTCTAAGAAGAGTTTCGATGACTGGCTCGATAACTTGGAACAATAAAAAACAGGGTGTTGATCAGGCAGATTTTGTCTGCAATCGACATCCTAAATTTTTATCTGGATTTGAGATATGATATAAGAAAAAAAACTAACACTAAAAAAGACAGGAAGTGAAGAATAAATGGCAACAGCAATTATGAAACAAAAAGAAGTTCCGGAAATGGACGATGTTGAAGAGATCATTTCAAAGATATCAGAAGACAGTCCTTACAAACGGCGTCCGACACAAAAGAGAACCTGGATGACCGTGCCGGAAATGGGAAAGCTGCTGGGATTAAAAAAGACAGATCGATACTGGCTGGTGCATAAAAATGTTTTTGAATCTAAAGAGATTGCTGGAAAGATACGAATCAATATTGCCAGCTTTGAAAAATGGTACGCCAATCAGATTAAATACCATAAAGTTACCGGAGAAGAACCAGGGAAAGAATTGAAATCCTGGTCCTATTCCGTTAAGGAAGTTGCGGATCTGTTGGGTGTTGATGAGTATCTTGTTTATGATTTACTCAAGAAAAATCAAATGGAAGCTGTTATTGTCGATTACTGGAAACGAATACCAAAAGAATCTTTTCAGAACTGGTATAAAAGCCAGTCCCGGTATCGAACAAAGGAAGACAGAAAAAAAGACGCTCTTCTGGAAGATGCAACAATTACGATGCCTGAGATGGCACAGCTGCTTGGAACAACCAGAAGCGCAGTATATACAATTCTTGATAATCCAAAGTATAGTCATTTTTTTGAATTCATTGTGATTGCAGAAAAGAAAAGGATCACAAAAGAGAGTTTTCGAAAATTCCTGGAAGGTCAGGATCGGTATAAGCTGGATCCATCGAATGATTATGAAGAACTTGCACAGGAACAAAATATTGCCCTGGCTAATTTCCGGCGGAAGAAATTATCACAGACCGGAATACGAGGAAGCAATGGAAATATAAAGTATCTTACTTTTGATGAAGCTTCCTATCTGGCAAAGGTCAGCAGAAGCATGATTAACAAGTGGGCGGATAAAGGAAAGTTCACAGTAATAAAAGTTGGCAGTCGAGTTAGGATCCGTCGGGATGAATTTGAGGACTGGATGGAGCAAAGAGATTTGGAAAGGAGTATGCAATAATATGGCATCTATAAGAGAACGAAACGGAAAATTTAATGTAATCTATTCTTATACGAATGAAAAAGGTGAGAGGAAACAGAAGTGGGAAACCTATGAAACGAAAGCCGAAGCAAAGAGAAGAAAAAAAGAAATTGAATATAAAAAAGAGATGGGATCATTTGTCGTCCGTAAATGCAAAACACTGGACGAGCTTATTACAGAATATGTTGCACTTTATGGCAAAGAAAACTGGGCGCTTTCTACATATGAAGGAAATGTCTCTCTTATCAATAACTATATTCTTCCGATCATTGGTGATACGAAACTCTCAGAGATCAATACCCGTTTCATCGAAAGATATTATCAGAGTCTTTTGAAGAGACGTGCAGTTATCAATCCATTGAATAAAACCAGTCGAAATGAATTTGTATCTTCCAGTACGGTCAGGGATATTAATAAGCTGCTTAGAAACTGTTTTGAACAGGCAGTGAAATGGGAGTTGATGGAGAAGAATCCTTGCACCCATGCGACTGTACCAAAACATAAATCACAAAAAAGAGACATCTGGACAGCGGATACATTGATGTATGCGCTCAGTGTCTGTGAAGATGAACGATTAAAGCTCGCAATTAATCTATCTTTCTCATGTTCCCTGCGACTTGGTGAGCTGCTTGGTCTTACCTGGGATTGTGTAGATATTTCTCCTGAGGCAATTGAAGAAAACCGTGCATATGTCTTCATCAACAAAGAATCACAGCGTATAAGAAAAGAATCTTTAAATGCATTGGATGGAAAAGATGTGTTGTTGGTATTTCCGACAAATCATAAGAAGAATTCTACGGTCCGTATTCTGAAAACACCGAAGACAGAAAGTAGTGTACGTAAGATATTCTTACCAAAGAGTGTCGCTAATATGTTGGTAGACTGGAAAGTTGAGCAAGATGAAATGAAAGAAATTCTTGGTGATGAATATATGGACTATAACCTGGTTATGGCAAGTACCTTTGGTCTTCCTCTCGGAGATGGAGCAATCCGTGGTCCTTTAAAGAAACTGATCGAGGACTATAATCTCCCACCGGTTGTATTTCACAGTTTCCGTCATAGCAGCGTTACTTATAAGCTGAAATTGAATGGTGGAGACATCAAGGCGGTACAGGGTGATTCCGGCCATGCTCAAGTCAATATGGTTACGGATGTGTACTCTCATATCCTGGATGATGACCGAAGGAAAAATGCAGAGCTTTTTGAAGAAGCATTTTATGAGAAAAAGAATCTGGATCCACAGATGCATGTACAGCTGGAAAATAATAATGCACCTGTTGCTGATGAAGTCGATCCGGAACTTCTGGCAAAAGTATTGGCAAATCCGGAGATGCGGGCGTTGCTCAATTCACTGGCGAAGACGATGAAGTAATTAGTCTATCTCCATCATATCTATTGGAATCTCCATCATTTGATGATGGAATGATGGAGATTCAGTTACAAAAAAGGTTACAGATATTTTTACTGAATAAAATTTGCCAGTCAAAAACGCATGGACAAACCGTCTCGTATGCGTTATATTATTTATAGACAAGAAAATATCTTGTGCTTTCGATAGGAAGTTTAATTGAATACTGTTTACCATGATCGAACGTACGAAGCATGGTGGTCATATAACAGATGTCGATGGTAATATCAAGGCATTCCCCAATTATTAGCTGGAGCAAACAATCAGCTAACTTTCAGAGCTTTACAGAGCTTGACAGAGGGGGTATTCAGAATAACTCAAATTGAATCGGAAACAGTTTTTAATAGTGTCCCATATGGGTTTACCTTACCTCAGATTGACAGAGAGTGACAATAGGTTGGAGCTCTCCTAAGCGAGGGGTCGGAGGTTCAAATCCTCTTGGCGACGGGCTTCAAAGCGTTCGAAAATGTTAGCTGGATTAGCTGACAACGAACGCTTTTGTTATTTTCAAATCACGTTCGTGACACAAAATTCCATTCAAAATGATCAATTTCCAGCTAACGCAATCCGATTTTTGTTAGCTGACAGCTAATCAAAATTACCGGTTTGCAAAC